>DATEXA010000433.1:0-12061 GCA_035257465.1 Pyrinomonadaceae bacterium
ACAGACTGAGTTGAACGCAAAAGAGGCTAACTAAGAACGAAAGTCCCCACTGATTATTGCTTCAATCATACCCGCCAATACATGCGAGAACGTTTGCCTAAACACAAATTTCACTAGGTTGAAAGTTTAGTCGGACTGATGCATAATCCCGCTGCGTTCACCTCCCCGGTGGACGAAGTGGTCGCGTGGGGTGAGGACACGTGGCCTTAAGGGTGGGGGCTGTGGGAGGCCCCCGCCCGCTTTTATTTTTGGACCACACCGGATCTTTTCTGCAACGCTAACTAACAAGGTTGTTGACGTCGGTCTCGAAGCGGGTAAAATCCACGCTTTCAATGTTGACCAATTTAAGCTTAGGGTCGGTCCCCAACCTGCGGGCAGCTTTCTGACAGATGGGTCCTTTTCAGCGAGCACGACGACGGTTCAAACTCTGGCTTCTCAAGGGCGGACGAGAAACTTCCTCGTCTCACGAGTCCCCACATCCTAGACAACATAGCTGGTGGCAGGTTATGTGCCTCACGGGTGTCGATTATTTCTCAACGCTCGGTTATCAGCCAGGAATCGCATTTCTTGCAGCGGGTGTGTTGTCTCCGATCGCAACCTTGGTCCTGGTTCTTCTCACTCTCTTGGGTGCCCTTCCAATTTACAGCCACGTTGCTGAGGAGAGTCCACATGGTGAAGGCTCGATCGCCATGTTGGAGCGGCTGCTCTCTCGATGGAAAGGAAAACTTTTTGTCCTGGTTCTGCTTGGTTTCGTCGCCACTGACTTCATAATTACGATTACACTCTCCGCAGCTGATGCCACAGCTCACATCATCGAAAACCCGTTCACTCCCGCAATGTTTAAGCATGAAATTGGCGTGACGCTGGTCCTCGTGGCATTGCTTGGTGCGATCTTTCTGAAGGGCTTCAAGGAAGCAATTGGCATCGCGGTACTGTTGGTGTTTGTGTATCTGTTGCTGAATGTCGTTGTGTTGGGATTTGGCTTATATGAGGTGTTCACGCATCCCGCACACTTTCCGGAATGGAAGAGAGCGTTATTGCAACACCCCAACGTTCATGGAAGCCCCTGGTTAGTCATCGCGGTCTCGCTGATCTTATTCCCAAAGCTGGCATTGGGATTATCAGGATTCGAAACCGGTGTGGCGGTAATGCCACTCATAAAAAGTGACGCTGAACTTCCGCCAGATCAGTTTGCTGAATCCCACGCAGCGCGTACGACCGAACCAACAAATCGGCAGGCTGAAAGGTTTCTACAAGGTCGCATTAAAAACACAACCAAGATGCTGAGAACGGCTGCGCTCGTTATGAGTGTTCTACTAATGGCGAGTAGTGTAGTCACGACGATGCTAATTCCCGCGAGTGAGTTTGCGGAGGGCGGCCAGGCAAACGGAAGAGCGATTAGTTATCTCGCGCATTCTTTTTTCGGAGACATATTCGGTAGCGCTTACGACTTGAGCACAATACTGATCCTTTGGTTCGCAGGGGCATCAGCGATGGCAGGTCTGCTTAACATTGTGCCGAGGTATTTGCCGCGTTACGGGATGGCGCCGGAGTGGGCGAGAGCGACGCGTCCTTTGGTCCTGGTCTATGTGGCTATCGCCTTTGCGGTGACGTTGATCTTTCGAGCGGATGTTGACGCTCAAGGTGGCGCGTATGCTACTGGCGTCCTCGTTCTCATGACGTCTGCGGCCATTGCTGTGACCCTGGCCACATATAAAAAGCGACAGAATTGGAAAGTCTTTCTGGTGATCTCAATCGTGTTTGCGTACACAACGGGCCAGAATATTCACGAGCGGCCTGAAGGAATCAAGATCGCTTCATTCTTTATATTGTCCATTGTCTTAGCTTCGCTCGTTTCGCGAGTTATGCGCACAACGGAGTTACGTGTTGACAAGTTAGAGTTGGATGACCTTGCGCGCGACTTTATTCGTGAAGCCGGAAGAGGAACGATTCGGATTATTGCCAACCGCAAGGATCAAGGAGACCTGTTGGAGTATCAAACGAAAGAGTCAGAGAAACGCGCTGACAATCATATACCTTCAGGTGAACCGATATTGTTTTTTGAAGTGACTCCCGGCGACGCCTCCGAGTTTTCAGGAACACTGCGAATTGGCGGCGAAAGGGTCGATGGTTACAAGATACTGCGCACTGAGTCTCCCGCAGTACCCAACGCCATAGCCGCTTTTTTGCTCTACCTGCGCGATGAGACAGGTAAGTTACCCCATGTTTATTTTGGTTGGAGCGAAGGTAATCCACTTTCATATCTTTTGAGATACATCGCGTTTGGTGAAGGGGACACTGCACCAGTCACTCACGAAGTACTTCGTCAAGCTGAAAAGGATCCAGCGCGCCGTCCGATAGTTCATGTTGGTGGATGAACTAACATTGATTCAATTCAAGACCGGTAGTACCATCACGTTCGTTGACATTTTGTCTGCCGAAGTCGTTGTTGAAACAATCGTAGACGACGACACGGGGGAACCAACGTTTCTTAGAAGAGAAACAAGGGGCAAAGCGTGACATTCACGCCGGACACTTTCCAGTCCGAGCCCGTCAGCTAACCTCGTAGGTCCAGGGAAGGGCAATGCTGCGATCTTAAAGACGCGGAGCCTGATTGCTCCGCGTTTTCTTTTTGCGCTGCATCACTTCTCTTCGGCTTCAAAGCTTAAGGAGAAACAGTGATAGGTGAACTAAAACGGATGCTTGTTGGCCGTGCATTACGGACAGAGCAAGCAGCCCACGAACGACTCCCGAAAAAGACCGCTCTGGCGGTCTTTTCGTCTGATGCCCTCTCATCGGTTGCTTATTCAACAGAAGCCATTTTGCTAGTGCTGCTTGCCGCTGGCTCAGTAGCAATCGTTTACCTGCCTTATATCGCATTTGGTATCACTGTGCTTTTGACCATCCTTGTTTTGTCCTACCGCCAAACGATTCATGCGTACCCATCGGGAGGCGGGGCATACATCGTTGCCAAGGACAACCTCGGTACCCAGACCGGGCTCGTTGCCGCGGCTTCGTTGCTGGTTGATTACATTCTGACGGTAGCTGTTTCAGTTTCCGCTGGTGTAGCAGCGATAACGTCCGCGGCCCAGGGAACGCGTTTTGAGTTTCTGCAACAACATCGGGTAATTCTATGTGTGTTCTTCGTCGCCTTCATTGCAGTGATCAATCTGCGTGGTGTGCGAGAATCGGGAGCATTCTTTGCCGGTCCTACATATTTGTTCATCTTCTCAATGCTGGCCTTAATCGTCGTGGGCTTCGTTCGCTATGGGGTGACTCATAATGTGATGCAAACTCCCGCCACGCTGCATTTCGATGAATCGGTCGGTGCAATGGCCCACAATGGTCTTACTGCGGGTGCTTTGTTGTGGTTATTGATGCGTGCGTTTGCAGCCGGTTGCACGGCATTGACCGGTGTTGAAGCAATCTCTAACGGCATACCCGCGTTCGAGCAACCCGAATCAAAGAATGCGGCAACCACCTTGACGGTCATGGCGTTGATAATGGTCGTCCTCATTCTGGGTTCAGCCTTTCTAGCCTACAAGCTCAACGCTCATCCAACACCGGATGAAACTTTGGTCTCCGCCATCGGTCGCCACACGTTTGGTGTTGGAGTTCCGTATTACATTTTGCAAGCGGCCACGGCAGCGATTCTCGTTCTCGCTGCCAACACATCGTTTGCGGACTTTCCACGATTAGCAAGTCTTCTTGCCGCGGACAGGTTCTTACCAAGACAACTGGCCACCAGAGGCGATCGTCTCGTTTTTTCGAATGGGGTCTTTATTTTGTCCTTGTTGGCTTGTGTACTGATAGTGGTTTTCAAGGGCGAAGAACAATCGATGCTTCCGCTCTACGCGCTCGGCGTGTTTCTTTCTTTTACTTTGTCGCAAGCAGGTATGGTGGTGCACTGGCAGCGACTACGAAAGGCCGATGAAGCAGAACGCCGAATCAAAGAAGAAGAGGATCTCCATCGGACAGCTTCAATTGATACTGGCGCTGTTAGTCACGAGGCAGAACGTCTGGCGGCAATAGACAGAGATCGCAATTCGAATTGGATGCTGTCGATCCTGATCAACGCAGTAGGCGCGGCAGTTAGCTTCGTGGTGCTGATTGTTATTGCCGTAACAAAATTCACGCACGGAGCGTGGGCGGTAATTCTCTTGATACCTTTGCTTGTCGTGATGTTTCGTTCGGTACACAGGCACTATCTTGACATCGCAAGACAACTATCAACGGAAGGACTGCAACCACTCGACACGATCGCACGAAACATTGTCCTCGTCCCAATTTCCGGAATCCATCGCGGAGTGATCTATGCACTCGACTATGCCAAGGCGATTGCACCGGGGCGCGTCATAGCCATCTATGTAGATCTCAACGAAGAGGCGACGCGAAAGTTACGTGAAAAGTGGACAATATGGGGGAGGGGAGTTGAATTGGTAGTTTTGCAATCGCCCTACCGTTCTCTGACGCGTCCTCTGCTTCGATACATAGAGCGTCTTGCCAGGCAGGATGAGAGCGCAATGGTGACAGTTCTACTACCGGAATTTGTGCCTGCCAAATGGTGGCACCAACTCCTGCACAATCAGAGTTCACTGTTATTAAAAGGTGCGCTGCTTTTCAGGAAGGGAGTGATAGTAACGAGCGTTCCCTATCACCTGGAGAAGTAAGACCAATCACTTCAAGCTTGAGTCGACTCGCCATCCGGTGTGCGCCCTGCCAGGAAGCACGAACGACAGTAGACTGGGCGTCCCTGAGATGGATAAAACGGCACAGTCGTTTGTTGACCACATTGGGCACAAAGAACTGAAACCTCGATCCGTTGTCGAACTCCTGAAGATTGAGCAGCCGCGATTGCTGCCAGCCTCTCGTTCTTAGCCTGCTTACATGGCTTACACCGTTTCGGCTCGTTTTTTAATCCCTTATCGTGAAAGAATACTTGCTCACCTGCAGTCCAGATGAAGTCCTCCGCGCAATCGACACACTTAATTGCCCGGTCTTGATATTCGGTCTCTGGACTCATTTCCAGTTCGTGGGCGGCTTCCGTCTGTGACATGTTCTCCTCCCTGGGTCGTACTTATTCAGATTATGCCGGCGGGCCAAAAATTACAGTTACTTTGGAACAGGAAGCTATTGTTCTCCCGGCGAGGTTATATCGGAGCCGCTTCTCAACTAAAGGTCATTGCGCAAAGTATAACTATGACGAAACTGTGTCAAGATAAAACAGAGCCGAAACCTTCGGGCAAGTTGGACCACCTTGACAGGAATTCTTGGGCGGTGGCAGCATCCGCGCACAAAACATGAAGATATTAGTACTCGGGTCCGGTGGCCGCGAACACGCCGTTGTTTGGGCACTGAGAAAAACCGCTACCAAAAACATCCACACTTATTGTGCGCCCGGGAATGCCGGAATCAGCGAAGACGCTGAAACGGTTCAAATTTCCGTTTCAGATCTTTCCAGTCTGATTAGATTTGTTGAGTCAGAATGTGTTGATCTTACATTTGTTGGCCCTGAAGCCCCCCTTGTTGAAGGACTTGTTGACGCTTTTGACGCTAAAGGACTCGCAGTTGTTGGTCCCTCAGCGGCAGCGGCGCGTCTTGAGGGCAGTAAAGTTTTTGCCAAAGACTTCATGGCGAGACACAAGATTCCAACGGCGTCTTATAGCGTGGCAGAGACTCCCACCGAAGCTCTCGAATCTCTGCGTAGCGGTCAGTTCGGATCAGCAGAGTCGCCAGTGGTAATCAAAGCTGATGGTCTAGCCGCAGGAAAGGGAGTTGTTGTTGCAGGTTCCCATGCAGAAGCGGAGCGAGCTATTGAAGACTTGATGATTAACCACGTTGCCGGAGCAGAAGCCGCAAATCGTATCGTTCTTGAGGAAATGATGATAGGCGTCGAGGCTTCGCTGCTACTCTTCGCGGACGGCAAGGACTATTTGGTGATGCCCGCGGCGCGAGATCATAAACGCATCGGCGAGAATGATACTGGACCAAACACAGGGGGCATGGGAACCATTACTGATCCGGCGATTCTTCCAACGGAAGTTCTTGACCGAGTTGTACGGAAGATAATTGAGCCGACTCTTGCGGGTGCCGAACACGACGGCTTTGCGTTCAAGGGAATTCTTTTTCTGGGTCTAATGTTAACGGATGCCGGACCAAAGTTACTGGAGTACAACGTGCGCTTCGGCGATCCTGAAGCTCAGGCGATCCTGATCAGACTTAAGACTGATCTGTCATCAGTCTTTGAAGCAATTAGTAGCGGCACTTTGGGTAAGTTCAAGCTGGATTGGTCTGAAGGATCTTCGGCTTGCGTCGTCGCAGCGAATCCTGGCTATCCCGGAAAGTACGAAGGTGGCTCGATGATTCGTGGGCTTTTGGAGGCAAAGCGAACGGGAGTACAGGTCTTTCATGCCGGCACTTCGTTCTCACCAGAAGGCAACGTAATTGCGACGGGTGGCAGGGTCCTTGGTATAACTTCCGCGGCATCCACTCTTCCGCAAGCCCTCGGCAATTGTTATAGCGCGCTTGAGGAAATTCATTGGCCGGGAATGCAGTTTCGTCGTGACATTGGAAAAGTGCGCGGGAACTGACACCTCCGACTGCCCCGATGCTGTGGAAGGCATAGGGATGTACTGTTATACTCCCAATCTGTACTGGTTTTTGCCGCGAGTTGAAACCGCCTGAGCGTATACGTCGTACATCAGGTCGGATGTGTTGAAGACACTAAGAGATTTTACATCTCCACGCTCGGAGGATAGCTGAAATGGGACTTTGGACTAGGATGAAACGCTCCATGCGTTCCCTCTTTGGGGGAATCATTGAGAAGACTGAAGACCCGGAGTTGATACTTCAGCAAACCATCCGAGACATGCGGGATCGGGTGCCGGATTTGAATAACTCCGTTGCCCAGGTAATGGCTACGGAAAAACTGCTGACGAAGAGTAAAGAACGTTTAGAGACCCAGGTCGTCGATCTTGACTCGAAGATTCGCGCGTCCGTAAAGATGGGGCGCGACGATATCGCAACAGCATACATTGGCCAATTGCAACAGGCGCAAATCGATCTTCAGAAGACTTCACAGCAACTGGAACACGCGAATCTCGCATCGAAACAGGCACTCAAGGCACGCGACAATTACGTGCTTCAGATGCAGCGCCGCACTTCCGAGGCGATGCAGTTGATAAATCAGTCGAAGCAGGCAAAGCTGCAGGAACAACTCGCGCAGACGATGGAGTCGTTTGAGCTTGGCGATGACGCATCCACTTTCAATGAGATGCGGGACAAAATTGATCGTCGGGCTGCTGCTGCAGAAGCCAAAATGCAGTTGGGTGCGGCATCAGTTGATACCCAAATGCAGGATATCGAGCGCGAGGCCCTCGATATGCAACTGCAAGACAAGTTGCTTGCCTACAAGCGAGATATGGGCCTTCTGGGTACAGGATCCACGGTTTCAACTCCTCAGGCATTGCCCGCCGAAGGCGAAACAACACCGACGACGAGCAGCGGTAACAATGGCACTGGCACTGGTTGAAGCTAACAGCGCCTATGTGTTTGTCAAATGGTCTGTAATTCGAATCTCAATAGGTTTATGGCCGAGTTTCCCAAATTCGATCTCAGGTATCTGAAAGAAGCGTTCAAAGAACCCATAAACTTTTGGGGAATGGCGGGGTTTGCTGTGGCTACGGCCTACGTTCAAGATATAACGCCGTTAGTTGCAGCTCTGGCAGCTGAAACACTTTACTTAGCAACCGTGCCAGCAAGTTCCGTTTATCGACGACTAGTAGACAGACGAGAGAAGCAACGTCTGCTGAAACTACGCGAACAGCAACGTGAAGCTTTGATTAAGCAATTTGACCCACGAGAAAGAGAAGCAGTCGAATACCTGCGCTGGATGAAGAATCAGATTTACTCGAACTACAAGAAGTTCACCGGCACCAAGCAGATTCCTCATAACATCGAAAGTCTTGATCAGCGATGGGAAGACTTTGTCGATTTACTAGATGTCTATCGTCGACGAAAACACCATCTGCGTTCAATTAACCGGCAGGCGGTTCAAAATCAGCTCGTACAGGCTGAGCGATCGGTAGCCTCAGCTAAGGACGATCGTGAGCGACGTATTCAGCAAGCTAACGTTGAGATACTAAAACGCAGAGTAGCCGCATTTAATGATATCGAACGCTCCGTGAAATTGGTGGAAGGCCAACTCCAATCGATCGAAAACTTCTTTGGCCTGGTTAATGATCAGGTTGTCACGCTACCAACTCCGGAACGAGTTTCCTCTCTCGACTTTGAGCAGCTGAGCGATTCGATAGCAATGACGAAGCAGATGCTCGAAGAAACCTCCGACACCTTCGCTGCGCTCGATAGTCACAATCGAGATATCGGTAATTACGAACTCCTCCTTTCTCAAGGCGGATCAGGAAAATAGGTCTTTGGTTTTTTGACCTCAAGTCTGTAGTCCGAGGTCTCTTTTGTTTGCGCTCATTCGTTCGGAATACCCGGGCAAAGACCGACGAGCGAAGACTGAACTTTGCGCGCTGCGCTCGTTAAAACCATGACCTCTCAGTACTTTACTTGTTAATGTGCAGGCTGAGGGAATACACTCTATAGCATTGAAAAAAAAGATGGCCACAAGATATTGACACTGGTCATTCAAAGGAGTATATTCCGCTCCGCTTGAGACGAGGTGAGAATTGGAGCGGTGGCAGGCCCTCTTTGCCGAACTCCAATCGTGTTGTTCGCCTTGAATAGAGCCAACCGGGGTATCCGCCAAACAATCTTAGGTAAGGGCAACGCGCGAAGGGTTCGCGGCGCCGAACCGTTTCCAAAAACCCGATTTACCCTCGCAAGGTCTCCCGCGAGAAAGGCATAAACATGAGCGCAGCATTCGGCAAGAAACCAAAAACGACTATCAGTTCTCCCGCTACCCCTTCGCGTCGAAAAACGCAGCAGCTCGGGCTTAATGCCAAAAAGGTAGTGAGTAAACGGTATTCGTTAAAAGACTCGAAAGGACGTGCAATCGAAGAGTGGACGGATATTGTTCGCCGGGTTGTTGGGCACGTTTCAGCAGCCGAGACTGGCGAGAAGAGAGACAAGTTCTTTGCGGCAATGAGCGAAGTTATGCTCGATCGTGAGTTCATTCCAAACACTCCATGCCTCGTTAATGCGGGCAAGGCGAATGGACAGTTGGCAGCATGCTTTGTCCTCGATGTGCCTGACTCGTTGCAGGGGATTATGGATCATGCCAAAGCGGCGGCGACGATTCACCAGACTGGTGGCGGGACCGGAATGACGTATGAATTTCTGCGACCCTCTGGGGCCATGGTTAGTTCAGCTACGGGAGTTGCCTCTGGTCCAGTCTCTTTCATGAACATCGTCAATCAGGTAACGGACGTTGTTAAGCAGGGTGGTGTTCGTCGCGGAGCGAACATGGGTATGATGCGCGTTACCCATCCGGATGTGCTTCGTTTCATTCATGCCAAGAATGACCAGCACTCACTGACGAATTTCAATATTTCAGTCAACGTCACCGACAAGTTTCTGAAAGCTGTCGACAACAACGAGTGGTTCCAGCTGGAATTCAACGGTGAGTCGTGGACGGATTCTATTTACGATCCGGTGCGAGATGACGACTACGTTCTCTATCGTCGCCCGGACGGTTCAACGGTTACGTTCTGTGATCGTCAGGCATTCAAGAGTGCCGATCTATCAGGTTGTACAATTGAAGAACCGCCAAGGCCCGGAATGGTTTTCGCTCCAGACATTTGGAACCGCATTGTGGCGAGCGCGCATAAATATGCCGAGCCAGGTATCGCGTTCATCGACGAAGTTAATCGTCACAATCACATGATGAACTCGATGGGTCCGATTTACTCCTGCAACCCCTGTGGCGAACAGTTCCTCCATTTCTCAAACTCTTGCAATCTCGGTTCGATCGATTTAGCAAAGTTCTACGATCCAGAGAAACGAATTGATTGGGACCGTCTACGCGAAGTAACGCATCTCTGCACACGTTTTCTCGATAATGTGATCGATACCTGCGCGTGGCCGCTGCCGGAAATTAACGACGTCGTTCATCGCACACGTCCGGTTGGCTTGGGCATCATGGGGTTTGCTGACCTATGTCTGAATCTGAACGTCACCTACGGGTCTCCAGCTTCGATCGACTTGATGGACGAAGTGATGGGATTTGTTCGTCGTGAATCGTGGATGGAAAGTATCCGGTTGGGCGCTGAAAAGGGAGCGTTCCCGGAGTTCGAACCAAACCGCGAAGCCTACACAGACTTCCTTTACAACCAAATCGGAATTCCCAAAGACATCCCACTTACGCCCCGCAACTATGAAGTGACTACTATTGCGCCCACAGGCACCATCTCGCTGGTGGCGGAAACGTCGTCGGGAATCGAGCCGAACTTCTCCTGGGCGTACGTTCGCAAAGACACGCTCGGCACCCGCACGTATGTGCATACTCTTGCGGCTCAAGCGTTGGGTCTGGATGTGGATCAATGTGATCAGGAATCGATAAATGCGGCTGCAGCTTACGTCGTCGAACACGAACATGAGATGCCTTCGCATTTTATCTCGGCGATGAACATAAGCGCTGAGCAGCACGTTCATGTGCTCGCGGCTGCTCAGCGCAACGTCGATAACAGTGTTTCGAAGACGTGCAACGGTGCGGTTAACGATACCGTCGAGTCTGTAGACGCTTTGTATCGACTGGGTCGCCAGCTTGGTTGCAAGGCTGTCAGTTACTATCGTGATGGCTCACGCGAGAATCAGGTGCTGACTTCGATGAAGTCGGAAGAACCAAAAGGTGAAATTGCTTGTAATCCAGAAGCTGTGGTTGAGCCGATTGCTGAGACGGTCGACGCGGCCGAGGCCCTGGCTGCAGACGACACGTCGGCTCGGCAGGAGGCTATTGCGCGCGAGCATTCGGAGACAATGGCCGCACCAACAGTTACTGCGATTCGGATTGAGCGACCGCGCGAGTTAAAAGGAGCTACTTGGCAGATTCCTTTTGATGGGCAAAACCTTTACGTCACCGTCAATCATGATGGAAAGATGATCCAGGAAGTGTTTGCCACCGGACCGATCAGTGGTGGTGTGGGCCTGCTCGCCTCCAAGATGTTGCGCGGAGGATTTGACGCAGCTGAAGTCGCTTACAGTCTCAACAAGGTAACTGGCACACACGCGGTTTGGTTCAATGAGCGTCTGTTGACTTCGCCGGAACAGGCGGTTGCGGAATGCATCATGATCACGAATCGTCGCGTCCAGGACCTTCCTGACTCAGCACGCGCGGTTGGTAAGCACCAGGCTAAGGTGCAGGTACAAACACCAGTCACCGGTGCAATCATGTCGAACATGATTGGTATCTGCCCAGAATGTCATGGTCAACTTGAGCATGCCAGTGGTTGTGATTTTTGTAGAGACTGTGGATATAGCAAGTGTAAGTAGTTAATTAGCCCAGAGCCTGTCCACAGCGCGGCGTCCCTCAGGATGCCGCGCTTTTTGTTTGGGCTGACTCAAAGGACCATGCCGGAAAATCCCGACACCAGCAGCCGATTGGCCAAATTATTTTGCGCCGGCCCATAGACCACTTCTGACATCTGAGCCCTTTCCCCGATTATCCCCGGGTTTTTCTCGATCTTCCAACAAGTAGAGGTTGGGAACACACATTGCACCGCTGAGCGGTGCAGTGGCGAATCTTGAACACAGGAGGTCTATTTTGATCAAAAAGTGTTTAGCAGCATTGCTTTCGGTCTGTGTAATTGCCGTTAGCCTTTCACTCACCGTGACGGTGTCCGCACAATCAATCGCGGACGCAGACCAAACCCGATCCAAAGTACAAAGTTTGTCGGTGAACCGAGACAAGAAAGTCGAAGTGAAGTTACGCGACAAGAACAACTACAAAGGCTACATCACGGCGGTTGAGCCCGACTCTTTCACGTTGAAAGATGCAAAGACCTCGAACTCGCAAAAGTTTTCGTACGCAGAGGTTGAAGATGTGAAGAAAGTTGGCGGCGGAATTTCTACGAAGACGTGGATCATTATCGGCGGAGTG
>DATEXA010000434.1:0-1793 GCA_035257465.1 Pyrinomonadaceae bacterium
ACATCGTATTCGGTGAAGGTGCCGCCTGACCAGAAGAACGAGTGAACGGTACCATCACTGATGACGTAGTCACCGTCGACTGTGCGTGAGTTATTGATGCCGCGTCCTTCGGTAAAACCCACGGTATCGTTAGGGTCGACGATCGGATCGCTAAAGCTACCGTCGCTGAACCGGACAAAACCTCGCGTCACCCCGCTTGAATCGATGAAAATGCCAACGACGTCGCCTCTTTCGTTAATCTTTTGCGGCAAGGTCGAATTTCCGGCCCCGGGATAATCAAACGTGGTGATCACTTCAATAGAACCCGAGTTCGGTGCTTGCTGAGCGAACGTCCCCATCAATGGGAACACAAACAGAACTGCCAGAATGCTGATAAATATTTGTTTTGGTTTCATGATGTTTATTGCCTCCTTAATTGAATTTTCCATTCCTACAACGCGGATGTGGCAAAAACACAAGACCCACTTAGCGAATTTCGATAGGCCCAGTTTGCGTGTTATCTGGTTTCCTTGGGTCCCGCTTTTTAGTTGCCGGCACATCGAAATGAGTAGAGCCGAGAGCGCCAGATGCACAACAGCCTGCTGATGTGGTGCTGCGTCCGGCGATAAAACACGTGCCCCGTTTCCGTTGTTCGTGATGCGCACGAGCAGATAGTTCGCTGGGGCTTGGTGATTGTCCGTAAGCAGCGAGATCGAAGACAAATTTGAAGACGCAATGGAAGTGACGGCAGGATCACCACTCGTTGAATCGCCTTTGGACTCGTGCGTCGCCTCAGCATTGGCGCTGCGTTGCGCAGAATCGCGCAGTTTCGTTTACTCGATAAGGTTGGCTCGCGTCGGATCGAGCTCGTGATCGATCAACGGTTGCACCTCTTCGACAAACTGAACGGTGTGTGACTGGTCGACATGATGATCGAATGCGGTCTCATCCACCCAGCGCGAGTGAATATAGAACAGCCTTGCATCCCTGATTGAGCGGAACGCATGAATACTCACACAACCAGGTTCCTGTCGCGTTCGTGCAATGACCTTGAGCAATGCACTCTCAACTCCAGTGTCCTGACCGGGTCGAGCGTGAAAGCGTGCAAACATGAACAGTTCCATGTTCTTTTCCTAATGCTGAGCCTTAGCAACTTCGAGCAACCTTCAGCTTCATATTGGATTTGCCGATTGCAGTGCAATCTCTGTCACACGTTCGGTATTCACTTGTTATTCGCCGACTTCGTCTTTCTTATGCAACCGTTCACTCATCCGCGACCGCGCTGTCTGTCCGAGGAGACCATGGCCGTAAATAACAAGGTCCTTACCGACCTGCGCCTTGAGCTTGGCTGCTTCTGTCGCCACATCGCCTTCTAGGATGGACGCGTTACTGCAATCAGCCTTTTTCAACGTCGACGAAAACACATCGTGAGCCCGCATCGTCACAAAGTGCCGACGACGCAGGCCTCCCGATGCTCAACTCAGCGCGCCGGCAGTGCTCCTCCCCACGCCGAGGGCGACGCGTTGAGTGGAGTGACCAGCGACCGGGAATCGAACGCCTTCATTTCCGTAACCGCCGCTTTTGTCGGTGGTGTGCCTCTGACGCGAGCTATGAATCCGTGGGCAATGCCGGAAGCATCGACGTAACGACCACAGATATTTCCCTGCGAACTGATTCCGTTTAGCGATGTAAAGGCTGAGCCGGGATAGTCGAAAGTGAAGAAATTGTCTGGCGGGACAAAGAAGAGTCCATGAGTCACACCTGAGCTGTCGGTATATCTGCCCACCACCCAGTTCCTATTGTTATCTCCAAAC
>DATEXA010000435.1:0-4872 GCA_035257465.1 Pyrinomonadaceae bacterium
AAGATTTCATCCCCCACATCTACTTTGTTGGAGTCTCCCAATACTGCGGCTACGGCGCTAGTTGGATTGTGATCAAGTTGTAGCAGTGCGACGTCAGCCGAAACCGAAGAACCCATGACGGTTGCAGAAATGAGTTCGCCCTCCGAGAACTCAACCATAGTTTTATCCGCCGACTGCACAAGATGTGCAGCCGTGAGCACCTTGCCGTCATTTGAGATCAGCACTCCTGATCCCAGACCATTCAAACTCACCGATCCTTGCTCGGGATATGGCGCCAATCCTTTTTGCTCGGTCCTCACAACTACCACTGCTTGCTGGACGCTGCGAAAGGCATCGCGAAGTTGTTGACCATGGCTTTCGGTGTTCAGCCCACAGGAAAAAAATATGACTAGCAAAAGCGTTATTCTGATTTTTCGGAATAACTGATTTGACTGTTCGTCGTTCCTCCGTAGGGTTGATACATCGTTCTCATTAGTTTGCATACTTCGCCTCTCCTTCGAGTGCTATCTAGCAACTTACTCGCCATACGACTGGCGACACCTACAAAACCAGATGCGAAAGGCATCAACACTCAAACCTCAGATCAAACGCATTACATTTCAAATCTAGTTTTGCACTCCCTGAGAGAAGGGTGGAATAGTGTCGGAGGTTCCTCCGCCATCGACTAGTGTTCGCCCGACAATTTCGTCATAGACCAAAACAAATCCCATCAGTTTCCCCAGTAATTAGCCGCAATTTTCACTCTGGCCCCGCTGGCATGCTCGTTGCGCTTGTCGCTCGTTACAAAGTTTCCCAACAAGGAACGGTAGAGCCGCAATTAAGTGAAGTGGAACGCCGGATCCAAAAAGGGCAGATGAAAAAGGAGCACTAGATGAGAATGAGCAACACAAGAATTCAGTTGATCGGAGTGGCGTTAGTCCTTGCTTTGTCGGGCGCAGTTTTCGCTCAGGACGGCAACGCATCAGGTCAACAACCAGGGGCAAGCAGTGCGACTCAGACTCGCACCGTCGCCAACGGACAGAAATTGAAAATCGAAGGGATCGTCATCAGGCGCGCCGGCGATACGTTTACGTTGCGAGGATCCAACGGCACTGAGACGGAAGTAGTTCTTACCGCCAAGACCAGAATCAAGACGGAGCGAAAGGGCTTGTTTCGCGTCGACAAAGACAGTGGGGCGAGTGAGATCGTGCGCGGCCTGAGGTTGAAAGCGGAAGGCACAGGTAACAGCGATGGCCGACTAGTCGCAAAGGAAGTTCGATTCGACGAACAAGATCTAAGAACGGCCCAGTCGCTCGAGTCCCGCGTTGACCCCGTTGAGAACCAGGCCAAGTCGACTGAGGCTCTCGCGCAATCCAATGAGAAACGGATCGACACCGCTGAACAACGGATAGACGTGTCTGAGCAAAACGCTCAACGACTTGCTGGACAAGTCGAGGAATTGAGCGTCGTCGCCGACTCGGCTGGGACCGCAGCGAAGAATGCACAGACCACCGCTGATCAAGCTCAATCAACTGCAGACGTCGCCAACCAACGTATCAATGCTCTGGATGATTATGACGTATTGAAGACCTTCACGGTGCATTTCAAATCGGGAAGTGCCGTCCTTTCGGCAGCAGCCAAAACTCAACTTGATGAGGCGGTGTCCGACATCAACGAAAACCTGAAGGGTTGGTTAGTTGTAGTGGAGGGTTATGCAGACTCAAGGGGCAACACCGCGAATAATAGGTCGCTTAGCGAGCGGAGAGCCAACGCAGTCATCAATTATCTCGTGACGAAACATGATCTTCCTATTCGTCGTGTGGTCCAACCTTTCGGCTATGGTTCTTTAGATCCAATAGCAACAAATACCTCCAGATCCGGTCGATCACTGAACCGACGCGCAGAGATTACGGTCCTTGTGAACCAGGGAATCTCTTCTCAGTCGGGTTCACAGCGAACAGCTTCGGAGGACCCACTATCTCGCCGGCCTTAGGAACGACGAGAGGCGCTTGCGGCAAGGGACAGAGAGTAAGAGGAGTGAATTAGAAATGGCATGTAAGAATAATATGCAACTAGACTCAAGGCTCTGTCCCTGCACGGCGCAGCGCTGGGCAGTAAGACTGGTTCTACTGATAACGCTTTTTGTCACCGCTGCGGCTATCAACTCTGCTTCGGCCCAGACCAGTGTCCTTCAGGGAACAGTCAGTGTCACTTCGAGCAATGGACCAGGCGACCGGTTGCCAGGCGCTAGCTTGACTCTCGCACCGGAAAACCAGGGCAAGACAACGCAATCAACAGTTACGAACGATCAGGGGGAATATAAATTTACGAATCTGACTACGGGACTCTATACCCTTCAAGTAGACCTTAATGGCTTCAAGCAGTATAGGCAGGGTGTAACGATTCGACCGGGCATCACAACGTTGGAGAACATTGCTCTTGAACTCGAAGGGCTCTCCGGTTCGGTTACTGTAGTAGCTGACGGTGATGAGCTGAACACAACCGACTCAACTGAGGCGACCTCATTCAAACAAGACAAACTTCAAACCTTGCCTCTTGTGAACGAGCGCTTTCAGGATGCTTTACCACTTGTTCCGGGCGTGGTCCGTGGTCCCGATGGTTTGCTTAACATGAAAGGCGCGCGGGCTAGCCAGAGCGCGCTCACAGTCAACAGTGCCAATGTCACAGATCCGGTAACCGGCGAAGGCGCGATTAACTTACCCATCGAAGCAATTCAATCAGTCGAGGTGGTGAGCAATCCTTATGCGCCTGAGTACGGCAATTTCACCGGCGCCGTTACAAAGGTCCAGACAAGGTCAGGCGGCGAAAAGTTCGCCGTAGACGCCCAAAGCTTTGTCCCCCGGTTACGCCGTGAAGGTGGTTCCTTTGTCGGCATCGGAGCTTTTACTCCGCGGGTCACCTTCAGTGGTCCTCTTATTAAGGACAAGCTGAAGTTTATGCAGTCATTCGAATACCGCTTTGTCCGCACACCTGTCGAGAACCTGCCACCGCTCAAGCGCGATACAGACCTGGAAAGCTTCGATTCGGTGTCCCAGTTCGATTGGGACATCGACCAAAGGAACCACATTACGACGACGTTCTCTCTGTTCCCAGAGAAACTGAGATATGTCGGACTGAATACTTTCAATTCGCAGGAGGTGACACCGAACTTCAAGCAACGAGGCTTCCTGTGGGCAATAAACGAGAGAAGCATTATCAGTAGCAGTTCTGTCCTTGAATCTACTATCAGCATTAAACAGTTTGACGCCGACGTCTTTCCCAGTTCGGGTACTGCGCCGATGAATTTCTCACCGAATGAAAATTCGGGAAACTTCTTCAATCAGCAGGCACGAAAGAGTAAGCGTTACGAGGCACTGGAAGTTTTCAGTTTCAATGGGCCGAGTTTTGCCGGCACACACTTTATGAAGGTTGGGAGCGGAGTTAGCTACGTTACTTTCGACGGCCGCAACACCAGCAACACAGTGCGAATACTGAGGGCTGACGGCACACGCAACCAGCAGATCGACTTTATCGGCAGTGGCCAACTCAGCCGGAACCAAACGCAGTTTCAAGCTTACTTCGAGGACAAGTGGACTCTTAACCGCCGGTTAACGCTCGAATACGGCGCACGTTATGACCGCGACAACATCGCCAGTGAAAACAATATCGCGCCGCGAATCTCTTTTGCCTTTCTGCCTATTCTTGATGGACGGACAGTCGTACGCGGCGGCATCGGACTGTTCTACGATAACATCGATCTCAACGTCGCGACTTTTTCTCAGTTGCAAGAGCGGGTATTAACGAGGTTTGGATCAAACGGCCAAGACATAATCGGGCTGCCTCAGCGACAGCGCTTCGTGGCTTTGGACTCCAGGTTTCGCACACCACGCAGCGTCAACTGGAATATCGAGTTGGATCGCGAGTGGATTAAGAATCTGTTTGTTCGAGTCGGCTATCAACAGAGGCAGGTCCGGCGTGAGTTCGTGTTGAATCCAATCGAGACGCAGGACCAGGGAAGCATCTTGGCGTTGGACAATTCCGGCAGCTCCCGCTACCGCGAATTCCAGGTCACAGCGCGATACAAGTTCCGCGAGCGCGACGAGTTTGTCGCTTCCTATGTACGCTCGTCTTCGCAAGGAGACCTTAACGATTTCAGTTCCTACTTCGGTAACTTTGAGAACCCAATCATCCGACCGAACGAGCGATCGCGGTTGCCCTGGGACGCGCCGGATCGATTTCTCTTCACCGGAGAGTTTCACACCAAATATGGACTTACAATGTCGCCGGTTCTCGACGTTCGAACGGGCTTTCCGTATTCAATCATTGATGAGGAACGGAACTTCGTCGGCCCGCGAAACCAAGCCGGGCGCTTTCCAACTTTCATGTCAATTGATTTGCAGGTCTTGAAGGCCGTCAGTCTTCCGGGAAGATGGAGTAAGTACCGCGCCGAGATCGGAGTCAAGGTTTTTAATCTAACAAATCATTTCAACCCACGTGATTTCCAGAACAATCTGGCTAGTGACAACTTCGGCGGCTTCTCAAATGGCGTCGGCAGAAAGTTCGGTGGTCGTATCGTGTTCACGAAGAAGTAACGATGGAATGGATACTGCGCTCTTCCGGAGCGCCAAGTGGGGAGTAGTACGTGGAACCGCTTTGCCCAAAAAATCCAAATCCCACCCACGGCAGTGGGTGGCTGGTTCAGATCCTTTCTACTCAAAGGAACCGATTCGAGATTTTGAAATCCCACCAACGGCAGTTGGTGGATTGTTCAGATCGTTTCTACCACTGTCTTACGACTCCATTAATACACTGGAAATATGTGACTTCCGTAGCTCAAGGGAGTAGGTTAGAAAGGATCTGAACAATCCACCAACTGCCGTTGGTGGGATTAAG
>DATEXA010000436.1:0-5204 GCA_035257465.1 Pyrinomonadaceae bacterium
AGGGACAACAGTGCCAACATCGTTCCCTGAATCAGCAGGGCTGCAGGGTGAAGAAAGGCATGCGGCAGATACGTGTACCATTCGTACTCCTGAAGCGTCGCCTTCACACTCAAGATAATCCCGGCAGTCAACGCGATCTGAAGTGCAATGAATAGGAGTTGACGTCGATTCAGCCACAACGAAGCGAGCAAGATTCCCGCGATCCAAAAAACACGCCCGGCTTGCATCCAGGTAACCTGCCATGGATTCGCTTGGAAGAAGGAAATCACAGCAAGCATTAATGAAGTAAGTGCCGCATAGTTGAGACACCCACTCATCCTTTTTAGATCTGTTCTGCGTGAACTCAGGATTGCAGCGACAGTGGTGATGGTGGCATGAACCAGGAAGGCCGTCTGCCACGGAAACGAGAGTTCTGTGCTCCATGCAAACTGACTCGCAAGCGCAAAGAGTACGAGTGCCGAACCTACCCAGATGAACCCAGTCAACTCTTGACGCTTCGCGATCCAGAAAGCACCAAACGAGTAAATCGCGTAAACGACCCATACGATCTGCAGATCGTTGCCACCGAGCGGTCCAAAGGCGGTGACGGCAAGTAGACTGGTAAGGCCAATCAAGCACGATGAAACTAAATAGCACTGACTTTCGCGTCTTCTTCCGATCTGTTTGAGCCATTCGTGAGCAATCAGGAATATGGCGAACGCTCCAATCAAAACTTGACCACTGCTCATTTGAAGACAGCTTCCCACCAGGGACGTCACGCGCAGGTTCTGCCACTCTACGTTGCCGGCCGCGACGTGAAAGAAGACAAGATAGCCAAGTGCAAAACAGCCGGCAGCGAGCGTGTGTGCTACTGGTACTTCTAGAACAAGAGCAAGCGTTGTCAGAATCGCAACGTTCAGCAGTGCAGCGGACACTATACTGGCTGGATTGGGCCAAGCGAGTACCATACCGGCCAGTGCAACCATCAGCCCGAGAATGCCCAGCGCAGTTCCAGTAGTTCGTGAAGCAGCGAGACTCTGGTCTTGAATGCGACGCCACAGAACAGTTCCAGTGGCTAGCATCGGCACTCCCAAGAGCGTGACGAGCGGTGCGAGGTACATCATCGATAACCACAACGGCCCTGACTTGTAGAGCAGAAGTCCAAAAGGAAGAAGGGCGGCAAAGCTCATTGTGCCGAGAACGGTGAAGACAGTGGTAATTTCGCTTTCGTCGTTCTTCGCATCCGCCAGCACACGACGAAGAGCAAAGACGAGTGTCGTTAAATAGAAAGCGACTGGAAAGCCACCGAGAAAGATCAGCATCAAAGGCGAAGCATCAACTGAGGCGAAATGTCTGACCAACAACTGGCCGACTGAAGATCCGAGCACGCCTGCCGCTAAAAGATGAGCGCAACCAGGTGTAATGATCCGACCACCAAAATAGACGAGACAAAGAAAGATTGCCGGAGCGAGAAGTTCGCTTGCCAACACGAGAGGACCAGATGTTTCGCTCGAAGAAACAGCTGCGATCGCCAGAAAGTTTAGCGGTACAAGCAACGTGGCAATGGTCAAAATACCCCGGCTCGTCGTCGGCAGTTTCCAACGATGTTCCGTGTACATGCCGATTCCAAATGAGACCGCTGTGACGGTTGTGAAGATCAGAAACTTCAAAACTGGAATCTCGGAGATCTGTGACCACAAACTTACCACTAACGCAGTGGAGCAACCGATTATCAGCAGGCCACCAATAATTTCTCCCCAACGAATGTTGCTCTCTTCCATGAAAGAGTTGAGCACTTCTGAAAGTGAACGACGAGGCGGACGAGGCGTTGGCGGAGGAAGAGGAGTTTCGACGATGTCTTTAGCACTGTTGGAAACCAGATTTAGAGCGTGACTGACAACTTCGGGTCCTTTGATAATTAATACAGGAGCCTCGAACCGTGGTGCGTCAGCAGTCACGTCCGACTCTTCGACTCTTTGCTTCTCAGCCGCTTTTGGCGATCGTTCAGTGGGAATAAATGGCGGGCGTTCGGCGCGAAGAACCCCACTAACTATCTCAAATGTGCCGGGATCAAGTTTGCCTTCACCAAAGAGTCGTCCTAGTTCGCGTTCAGTAACGAACAGGTTTTTCAAACCGGGAATTCGATTGTGAGATGGTTTCGCCGAACCACACCCGCCGCAAAATGACCAACTCATTCGCACTTCAGCGTTACACGTCTCGCAGCGCCAACTCAGAATGCTTGAGTTTGTTGTCGCAGGCGTCGAACTTGTGAGGCGTCGTACGACGGCTTCACAAAGTAACCAGATGGCATGTCCCAGCACGGTGACAATCACCAGCACAATGAAGAGCACGATTGATAAACTTATTAGTACGTCCATATGTGTACCTGTCTTGGCAGTCCGTAGACATGGATGGATCAGTTGAGTCCCAGAAAGTTTGCTGAGCCTAATTCCCACTGTAAGCTTCGTGGCCACAAGGCGAGGACGCCGCGATTCCAGCGTTCTGGTCTTCGATGATGGGTTGTTTATAATCGCGCGGGGTTAACGGGGAGCCAGCAAGCGAAACGAGTGTTCTGTGTATATGGTTCAACATAGCGGCTTGACGATCTCCAAACAATGAATCTCTTTCAGGCCATTTGCAGTAACAACTCCTCCTCGACTGCGATCATTCACGGCCGACGCCGCATGACGTATGGCGAACTTCGCGAGGAAACCTTGAGTACCGCTCAGGCGATTGCTTTGTTAGGTGTTCAGCAAGGCGATCGTGTCGCTTTACTGCTTCACGATTCGCCTGAGTTTGTTACCGCTTTCATCGCCACATGTTCGCTAGGAGCAATAGCTGTTCCCGTAAACATGGGCCTACGCCCGGACGAGCACCGTCTGATCCTTCACAATTCTGGTGCTCATTTGGCGCTTGTTGAGGCTGACATCTGCAATACGTTGCTGACAGATGCCTCTGAAAGACTGCAGGACTTGAAAGATATCGTTGTGATCGAGCGCGGCGCTAAGACTGCGTTTAGAGCGCTTGGAGACGTACAACGTGAAGCTGCTTCGTCCGACCTGCCCGAGTTCGTAACCCCGGTCGAAGATCAGCCGGCGTTCATTCTCTACACTTCCGGAAGCACCGGAGACCCAAAGGGCGCAGTTCACACACAGGCTCACATCTTTTACACGAACGAAACGTTCTGTCGTGAAGTACTAAGTGTGAATAGAGCTGACCGACTATTTTCATCGTCAAGACTTCCGTTCGCCTACGGACTCGGCAACAGCTTTTCTTTTCCGTTGCTGAATGGCGCGACCTCAATACTCTGCACTGAGAAACCGACAGCAGACGTTGTTAGTCGGGTGCTTGAAGAAAACAGACCAACTATTTTTTTCGGTGTTCCTGTCGTCTATAACTTTTTGCTGGACCATCATCGGCGCGGAAACAAACTTGACTGCTCCAGTCTTCGTCTTTGCGTCTCCGCAGGTGAAGCGTTGCCGGCACATCTCGGCGAAGAGTGGGAGAACGAATTTGGAGTGCCGGTAGTCGACGGCATTGGTTCAACCGAGATGCTGCACATGTTCATGTCAAATCACCGAGACGATGTTCGGTACGGAAGTAGTGGGAAAGTACTCAATGGCTACGAGGCCCGACTCTTGAACGAAGAAGGTGAGACAGTTGAACAAGGCGTGGGCAATTTGTGGATTAAGGGTGGGAGCGCAGCACTTGGTTACTGGGAAAAACCTGGGGAAACTGAACGCACCTTTGTTAATGGGTGGGTCCGCACCGGCGATCTCTATCGGCGCGATGATGACGGCTATTGGTTTCACATGGGCCGCAGTGATGATTGCTTTAAATCAAGTGGACGATGGGTATCGCCTGTTGAAGTCGAGGGTGTTTTGATCCGGCACGACAAAGTAAGTAAGGTTGCTGTCGTCGCAGATTTCGATGCTGACGGGCTTCCCTGCCCGTGTGCTTTTGTTGTTTGTCAGGATGTAGAATTCGAAAAAGGGGAAATTGAGAAAGAGTTGAGTGAATTAGCCGCCGCATCGTTGCCACGTTTTAAAAGGCCACGCCGGTATCTCTTTGTGAGTGAGTTGCCTTACACAGCAACTGGCAAAGTGCAGCGGTTCAAGTTGCGGGAGATGCTCCGGCGAAGCACTGAGGGAATCGCGAAATGAGCGCTGAAAAATCGCTCCAGGAAACGTATGCTCCCGCGAACGCATGTTTCGGCTGTGGTCCGGCAAATCCAAAGGGACTGCACATTCGCAGTTTTGTAAGTGGTGATGAAGTTGTCGCTGAATGGCAGCCAAGCAAGCAGTACGAGGCCTTTGAAGGAATGCTAAATGGAGGAATTATCGGTGCACTCCTGGATTGTCACTGCAACTGGGCCGCGACCTGGCACCTTATGAAGAAGACAGGAGCTGACAAACCGCCTTGCACCGTGACCGCAGATTATTCAATCAAGTTGTTGCGACCAACTCCAACCGATCAACCTTTGAAGCTTGTGGCACGCACAGTCGAATCGACAGACAATCGAGCCATCGTTGAGGGTGAATTGATCGCTCACGACAAAGTTTGCGCCACGTGTCGCGGAACATTTGTGGCGGTAAAGCCGGAACATCCTGCGTATCACCGGTGGTAGGAACATAGAAACGGCCATCCGCAGATTACGCCGATTTTTTTTGCGAGAAAAATACTGGACAACCGTTCGAAAAATAATCGGCGTAATCTGCGAAATCTGCGGATAAAAAAAATAAGGAACAAACTTGACATCACTTCTTCATCGTCCTCGTCGTCTTCGCAGGTCTGCTGCGTTGCGCTCGCTTGTGCGTGAGGTCCATCTGACTCGCGACGACTTCATTTTACCTCTGTTTGTGTGCGCCGGCTCGAGTGTACGACGCGAAGTTTCCTCGATGCCTGGCGTTTACAACTCATCTGTCGATGAAGTAACCAAGGAAGCTTCCGCCGCCTTCGATATGGGTGTCCGAGGGGTCATCCTGTTCGGATTGCCGGAGACAAAGGATGAATTGGCGACCGGGGCTTACCTCGAAGACGGTGTAGTGCAGCAGGCAATTCGTTCGATCAGGAACAGCGCGCCCGAGATGATCATCATCGCCGACACCTGTCTGTGCGAATACACGTCACATGGTCACTGTGGTGTTGTTCGCGACGGCGAAGTTTTAAATGACGAGTCGCTGGAATTGTTAGCTCGTACCGCACTGAGTCAGGCTGAGGCGGGC
>DATEXA010000437.1:0-4642 GCA_035257465.1 Pyrinomonadaceae bacterium
ACCGCCGAATGGACAGCGAGACAAATGGCTGAAGCGTTTCCGTGGGATAGTGCACCGCGTTATTTGTTGCACGATCGCGATTGTATTTACGGAGCAGCATTCCATCAGCGCGTTGGTGAGATGGGGATACTTGAGGTTCGGACAGCCCCGCGATCGCCATGGCAGAACGCGTACGCAGAGCGTTTCATCGGCTCGCTACGCCGGGAGTGCTTGGACCACATAATCATCTTCAATGAATCTTCTTTGAAGCGCATTCTGAAAGCATACTTTGAATACTACGAACACTCACGCACCCATTTGTCATTGGAGAAAGATGCGCCCGCCTCACGAACCGTTCAGCAGCCAGATTTGGGTAGAGTGATCGGGTTACCGCAGGTAGGTGGGCTGCATCACCGCTATGAGCGACGAGCAGCCTGAGGTCTCTTATTCCTAGAACGGTGTATTGCCTCTTAGACAGGTGTCCGCTGATCATTACCACCTCATCGGCATTTGACTATTCTAGTAATTGGACCAAGTAGCAATGTGCGGCGAGATCACCTCGTGTGAACTGAAACTGTCAAACGTTTCTTACAGAGCCGCCAGCCAAACGGAGTTTTTGGCAGCGACAGCAAGGTTTAACGTGACTTCTCTAGCGGCTTTTGTTGAGTTTTATTGCCTTAAACGATTACGCTCTATACGCAGCGCTGGGGAGTACTTGACACGGTAGGGGTCTGGGGTTCAAATCCCCACGCGCCTACCATATAATCAATAACTTAGCCCTCACACCCGCATTTTCCGTTGATCCAAAACGATCCGTTTATGCCAGTTAAATTGGCGTCTTTCGTTTCAGTCGCTTTGATCTATTGGGCTTTGGCGACCACAAAGTCAAAAGCGAAAGCCGACGCTCGCCATAAATTGGAAATTATTAGTTGTTCTAGCTGGAGTGAGAACGGGAACTATCGTGTAACTACCTGTCGCTGGATCGAAACGAAGGCCGTCACTCGTCGTGCTTGAAAGATGAATTATTGTGTCTCCGGCATCAAAGCGAGTCACGATTCGGCGGGAAGGATAGAATTCAACCACACCACCAACGTCGAACGCGAAGTTGTCCACTCCTCTCCCTCGTATTTCAAATGGAAATGGACCACTCGTTCCGGTTTGAACGATCTCGATTTTTTGTGCTCCCAAGTTGACGTCTCCTGGTCTCGCCTTAGCGAAGATTCCCCAACTCTTAAATCTCTTTCCAGCCTTAACACCTGCAAATAGATCTCCATATCTTCCAGTGATCGTGCAAGTCGGGCAATCGTTAAATGAAATATGCATAGCCCCTTCAATAGCAACATTCTTGTTGAAGTTGAATGTAAACCGCGCTCCCAATCCAGGTTCAACTCTTGCACCGTTGGAAGCCTCGCGGTTAAGAGTCGTAAACTCTGCTGCTATCTCATACCGCGGCGGATCTTGCGTTTGTGACAACGCCTGGAATGTAACGACGAAAACCGTCATAATCGCTAAAATTAATAGTCTGTTCACTGCTTATCTCCTTCATGGGTTTCTTCAAGACACACCACGACCTATCTCATCAAAAGCTTTGCTGAGATCGGTCGACGGTCAGTTGTTAGGGAACTCAGGGACTCTTGGGTAGAAGATTTTCGATGTTGTCCGCAGCACCGATCATTAGTCGTTGCGGAATTTCGATCTGACTGGTCTTAGGTGAAGGGACGGGAGCGTTTTGGATTGTCGGCGGCCCTACTTTGAATTCTTTCCCAGGGCCAAGGCCCGCAATCTTTCCGGCCTGCTCGAGCTTCTGAAAAACACCTGGCGCGCTCGGTGCGCTAGGCAGTGGTTTTTCTGAACTGAACAACGGAGTGTAGTTCGGATCAAGTAACACCCAAAGATTCCAGGTGCCGCCGTTGGGAAGGATGGGAAGAGCTGACTGCCATTCGTAGCGCTCTCCATCAATCACAAACTCGATTCGGTTATTATCGAGTACACCGATCTTTTGAAATAAATATCCTTCTCGCGGGGCTAGCGAAAAGATGAAACGGCCGCGGCCTGGTACATACAACCATAGCAGCGACCCGCTGCAATTAGTCGTCGACTTGCTCCTACTCACGAGCCTTCCATCCATCGACAGTTCGTAACCCCTGACGGACAAAGCGACCGCATCAAGTGTGAAGTCTTTTGGAGCTGACTCGCGGAAACTCTCCGGCAGACTTGAGCGATCGAAAGTTACACGAACAACATCGACAATCTTTACTCCTGATTCCTGGTTAACAAGCAAGTCGAGCGAGATTGCATCACCATCGTTGAGAGTTTGCAGCGTTGCGCGTTTCGGGAATGTAGCAAATGTATCAGGTCTCCGCTGGGCTGACTCCTTGAGAAAAGTGCGCCGGAAAGCTTCGTCTGCGGGGAGGATGCCGAGGGTAAACTTTCTTGTGAGGGGATCGGAATTGATCCAAAGGTCGTACCCAAATATTACGCGCTGTTCGGAATCTGTCAGGACGCGGTGAACGACATGATCTTCGCCCGCCAGTGACTGTGAGTAAATCAATGAGGCAAGCGACCGGCTTTCCGCAGTCTGTTTATTATCTACTGCAGTCGTCTCGCTCTTGAAGGCGACAAACCCACCGGTTGAAACTTGTAGCACCACCTGTCGCTTCGCTGGAATCTGAGCGGTGCCAGCAACCGCAAAACATTGAAAGCAAAGTAGCAGTACCCAGATACTATTTTTCATCCGGCGAACCTCCTCTCATCACAGTCAGCTTGATCTCATCGAGAGGTTTAAAACCAGTCAAAGTCACCGGTCTGGCGTCACCGCTAAGACCCTTGGGACTCTCTGACTTTGCAAGTGCGGGGTCGAGGTCTGAACGGTCCATGGGGCGATTAGATTTGTTGGAAATCGTTCGTTGATCACGCTCCCGGTATACGACGCGGATAACAGGTCTCTCCCTAATTACAGGAACTTCGACCGGGACCTGAACAACAGACAAAGAGGGAGGCGCGATTTCGACCGTGCGAGAACTTCTGGCCACCAACAGAAGTGACAGAGCAAAGGCGAGCATCAAGCCGATTCCAACCGGTACTGGCACACGCACTGAAGATTTGAAGAACCCTGCCAACCACGAAGTTCTTGCGACTGGTTGATTCGCTTCAAGTAATTGCGCCTGCGAATTGATCAGTTTTTGTTTGAGCGTTGCGTGATACGCGCTCCAGTAATTATCCGGCGGCGTCACCTTCTCAACGAGGCTCGCAGTGATTCGAAGAGTCTTTCTAACAGAACTAAACTCTTCGCGGCACTCGTCACAGTTTTCCAGCTCATGCGAAAGAGTGTTGCCCTGGAAATCATTCTCTTCTGCTAGAAGCAGTTCGTTGATCATCTCCCTTGTTGCTTTGCAGTTGTGCATTGTGATCACCTCTTTTCAATACTCAGCCGCCAAACGGACAACGCGCTCACCATCATCCGGCGCACGATTGCGTGCATCCAACTTTGTGCGCAGTTTGCCTAACGCGCGCCAGACGGATTTCTTTACTGTGCCGGATGCGCAATTCATAGCACTGGCAATTTCTTCGTATGACATTCCCTCATAATGACGGAGCAAAAACATGAGACGCCCTCGTGGTGTAAGTTCGGCCAATGCCTCCATGACATCTTCAAAAAGCAGTTGATGGTAAATTGTTTCTTCGGCCGCAACTTGTGAGTCGGATACTCTTTCCACCTCTTGAGAGTCAATCGCGAGCAGTTGCGCGATTGTTGTGTGACCTTGTCGACGAAATGAGCTTGAGCGTTGATGATTCAGAAAAGTGTTGGTGGTAATCCGACGCAACCAAGTATAGAAGGAAGAGTCGTGCCTAAAGCCTCCAAGTGCCTGGTACGCTTTTAGCCAAACCTCCTGGGAGAGATCTTCCGCATCCTGCGTATTGCGGCAATAATTAAAAGCAAGGACATAAAGGCGACGCGCGTAGCGTTCTGCAAGCAAACAAAAGGCATCTAGATCGCCCGCCTGAGCACGATGAATAAGCTCGACTTCATCGCCCGTCTGAGCAGGCTGAATGAGGTCGATATCATCAGGTAAGTCAGTTGCCCGTTCGTCCACGATCACATAGACACCGATTCTTCAATTTGGTTGGCCTGAGCTCCAGTCTTCGTTCTGGAAAGATTGATTCGCTGCCCAAGCCGTGAATAAGAGGTTCTACTGATCTCTATTAACATTTTTCACAGGTTGCGGCCGCTTCGGAGTACATCGGATAACAGCAATTCCCACCTGTTTGCCGGAATTCACGGCACAAATTGGCCACAAGAGTCAGAACTGGAAGATTTCAGTGTGTTCTGTCCTTTATATAGGTGACGCCTATATATATGATGACGCCGTCGAACGCGAATTCCTGACTCCAGCAAGATCCTGCGTTCGAGTCACCTCGAAGAGTTGCTAACTATTACTAATAGCCAGAGTTGATTCAGCAGCGTTTATCCACTGACGCAACTCACCGCGCGCCTTGGTTCTGTTCGAGTCCTACACGCCGTATGTCGGCGAAGCGTGGATCTGAGCGAAGCCCGTCCCACCTTGGATCGCCTTTAAGCCAAAGTAGCGCAGCCCGGTCCTCGTAAGCCTTTTCGAGCCATTGAATCGCCTGCTCTCGATCCCCAAGACGGACATAGTACCCG
>DATEXA010000438.1:0-5984 GCA_035257465.1 Pyrinomonadaceae bacterium
CCTGGGGGAAACGGTTCCCTAAACAGAAGACGCAACCCTGAAGGGGTTGCGTCTTCGCACTACAATCGTGGACCCATCGCAACCCTTTTCAGGGTTGCACCTAAAGAAGTTGAGTCTCTTTCCCCAGGGTTGCCAAAGCGCAACCCTGGGCTGAAATTAGCGAACACCTTCGGCGTTATCGAACGTCGAGAACACTAATTTACTTAAACGTTCCGGCAACCGAACACAGCCCCTCACTCTTCCAGGCTGCCTTATAGTGGGTAACCGCGTTATCGTAGTCACCATTAGAAACGTCAGCGTCACCTTTAGCCAACTCCGCCAAAGCGTCAGAAATCGCTCCAGCATCGGATGACTCGTTAATCGAATTTTGGGCCAACTTTCTATCGATATTTAACAGAACGTTGATCCACTGCTTAACAAGTTCGTCCGAAATTCCCGGTGAATTATCTTTCAACATCGCCATCAGATGTACGATCGCAGCGTGATGCATTTCAAACACGCTTGATCCACCATTACAAACAAGGTGGTTACCATCAGATGACCACCGATCCGGATCGAGCGACTTGTCGAGACTCGTAATGACTTCATTAAGTCGCGTGGCGTCTTTCTTATTGGCCGTTTCGATCGCGTTGTTGAGCTCAGTGAGAAGACCTTGAGTCAATACCTTCAGAGAGGGGCCATCGATCTGGAATTTGAAGATAGTTTGCGCCTGCGGGCCGTTGGCGGATTCAATACCGACGTTCTGCCCGGTGGAATTCATGCCGATACTACTTACCGTCAGCGTCTGCCCGTTAGGGGTGACATCGAGCACCGTGAAGTTGAATGTATCCGGACTATAGAAATCCACTGGCTGCGGAGAGGTGCCAGCTGTGGGATCACCCGACCGAACGAGATCGTGCAAGCCGGGATAGTTTTGTAGGCCTATTGGATCCACACCAACTGAGGCCTGTGCCGCTGCAAGGTTGTCGGCTATAGCCTTTATATTCGAGAACGAGTGATCAGTAATCGTCTCCGGCCCCGTAGCACCTAGCGGACCGCAGACGATCGAGAATGCATAAGGGACCTTTACATAACTCGACTGCACACCGGTTTGGCCAGTAGGCGAGTAGTAAAGTTCATTGATGCGGTTCTGGTGATCGTCCGTCGAGAGGAAGACCACGTTAGTGATGTGGTTGTCCGCGATAAACTTGAGCAGCGCATTACGCTCAGCGCGATAACCACCCATGTAGGATTTGCCACCGTCGGCGTTGACGGAGGTGATTGTACCGGTGAGCGCCCCACCAATCGGTCCGAGCTGATCGATAGGATCAGAAACAGAAACGAATTTCCAGGTCGTGCCGTTGTTCTGTGCATCCAGCAGAGTCTGCTTCAGCCAGGCGAACTGCGTCACTCCCAGGTAGGTGCGATCAGGATTGTCAGCTCGCGGTCCTGAGTCATCCGCTGCCGCGTTTGCAGTCTTCAGGCGTATGTCGCGATAGGAGCGTGAATCGGTATTAACGAAGAGCGCGTTCTGACCCCACTGAACCGCCGAGTAAAACCGCTTGGTGCCATCGCTACGCGAATCGCTCGGAGCGTTTATTGTGCCTCTGTCGGCAACTGGTTGGTATGAGAAAAGGACATTTTGAAGCGCCTGGAATCCGACAGCCTTGTTCATGAAGCCGCCCAGGGTGGCAAGAGTACTCGCTGAGAACAGGTCTGCCGCATCGTTGACGTTGTTGACGTTGCCCGATCCGCCAGTATTGGAACCAGTGTAGGCACGAGCATCGACACCTCGACCGGTCGGCATGTCAGTGCCTGCCGCCCCTCCCACCGAACCTCCGGCTGGAGCACCACCGTCAATGTACTTGCGATTACCAAGCTCGTGATTGTCCCACGTGGTGTAATTGCCCTGAGCTTCGTACAGTACCTGCAGGCTACTCTGTCCGTTGACATTCACCGGCAAGAAGTTCTCGCGATACTTCTTTTCGTAATCCGCCTTCAGCTGCGCTTGGGTAGCAAAGGGCGCGCTCCCAGGAATGAACGCTCGCGGAATGCCATTGAATGTTAGTGAGTCGTTTGAAAGCGTAACTGATGGCGAGTTGAGCCAGGGCTGACCGTTGTGCGGACCGGTGGTGGTCAGGTTGCTTGCCGTCTCGTAAATCAGATCGCCGAGATTGAGGTAGAAATCGAGATGCTGCGAAGGTAAGACGTTGGCTAAAGCATAGGGACGCATCAATCCGTCGTTGTCACCGCTAAACCCAAAATGAAGTGACGCGACCGTGTTCGCAAGTGGCGGAGTCTTGAACGTACCCGTACGACTGTTTTGACCAGTGTTAGTGACGAACCGGTAGTAATAGGTGGTACCGGCTGCCAGCCCAGTCGCCGAAATCTTCGCCGTGTTGTCCTTTAGCGGATTACTCGTGGTTGGGAACGTTAGCGACGACCCACCAAAGTTCGCATCCGTCGAGACCTGCGCCGTCACTGCCACACTTTGCGCCGGCCCATTAACCCTCGTCCATAACACGGCGCTACTCGAATCGGCATCGCCCGCTGCGACTCCGAGGAACGGATCAGCGATTGTGACTGAGGCGGTTTTATTTGCGCCGACATCGTAACTGCCTGAGTCGCCCAATGTGAGAGTTACGAATTCAATTCCTTCTAACAGATTGTCGTTCACCGGCGTGATGGTGATGTCGACAAAGGACTGGCCCGAAGGAATCGTTGCCGCGCCAGTCAACGTCGGCGTGTAATCGGCGCTTGTCGCTTGTCCGGCGCCAGTTGCAATCGTGTAGCTAACAGTTAGTTGGCTAACGGTGCTGCCTGTGCGAGTGATATGAAAGGTGCCAGTGTCATTACTGATTTCGGTGGCGCTGGCGTCCGTGGCGGTGATGTTAACTTCTGGTGTCGCGGGAGCACCGATGGTTGCAGGTGAACCTGTTTCAGTCGAGTGGGTTGCTGCGACAAAAGCGCCATTGACGCCGTTGGTACTCAAGGTCGAGATCGTGGGATTGACCGTTCCGTTGTAGTTAAGTCCCGCCGCGTTGTCGTAGGTCTTGAACGGGCTCACGATGGTGGTGGTGTTACCGGCAAAGGTAATACCGGCCTTCTTGGTAACGCCATCGAAGAGGTTTACTTGATCGCCACCCGTACTGAGGCCGACTCCCGAACCGGCGTAGGAGCCGATCTTAAGGTTGGTTGGAGGGTTGGCGCCGAACCAGATCTGCTTGAAAGCTGCCGCGTCGCCAGCCGCTGTGTGGCCGGTGCCTAGTTCAATAAAGATGACCGACTCACCGGGAGCGATGCTGGCGATGCCGGTCAAAGGAGCGATACCGGGAGTACTTGAGTCATCATCCATCGACCAGCCGGCGAGACTTTGCGCCGCGCTGCCGATATTAGTGACCTCAAACCAATCGGCGCCAAGTGGACTATTAGCGGGAGTGCTGGCCCAGGGGGCGACTTCGGAGATGATGAGCGAGGACGTTCCACCTCCGGCCGCAAGAATCGTCAGGGTGAAGTTCGTGCTGGCGTCGGGCGTGCTGCCAACGGTCGGGTCGTCAACGTTCACGGTGACGCTGTAGCTCGGCTTCGTGCCCGCGTTGAGCGCAGTTCCCGCCTTCAAATAGAGACCAGTACCGATGATCTGAAAGGAACCGGCGTCCGTGCCGGACAAAGTCAAATTGTTCGGGCCCAATCCGTCGTCGGCAACGATGATACTAGCGAGCTTAATCGGCGCGGCAACGCTGATGTTCTCAGGTATCGAAGGGACCGCATTGGCTAAAGTCACTGCCGTGGGCGCATGGTTCTGATCGTCGGAATGTGCGTACACCCAAAGCTGCGGATGGTTGCTATCACCGCCCCCATTCTCACTCACAACGTAAAGTTTGCCATCAGTGTCCATCGTGAGACCTTCATGAGTCTGGTCCGCGACAGACAATGGATTACCTGGATCGGAAACAATTGTTAGTTTGCTGAAGACCGTTCCCGTTCGATCGATGTTGATTATCTGACCTGATTCCTGGCTCAACACCAGTAGGTGGCTGGCATCGCTGAGGAATGGCAGATTTGAGAGCGCGTAAACGTCAGAGAAGTCCTCGAGGTTGGCCAACGCTGGATTGAATAAATCTGTTGAGCTGGTGGTGGAAGGCGAGCCGTTGGTCGCAGTTCCAGCCACGAAATCAATACCAGTTTGGAAGATTGATTCTGGATCCTTTTCCTTAACGCAGATGAATCCGCCGGTTTGCGGATCAAAAGAGATACCTTCAAGACCAATGTTTCCAATTGTGGTGCCGAGCTTGACTGTTTGGGCGTTGGCCTTGTGCAGAGTGCCGCCGGGGACATATGTGAACAGATTGGCCTGTCGGTCTCTCTCCTCCAGCAATACGAACTTGCCGCCGCCTACGTAGGTGATGCCTTCTGTATCGAAGAAGTCCGTACCCTGAGGACTTGGGCCAGGTGCCAGCGTCATCGAGTCGATCAATGCACCGGTGGTCTTATTGACTTGAACGACTGAAGTACCACCATCGCCAACAACGAACAACGTGTCGGTGTCCTTGTCGTATGTAACTCCCGACGCTTCCTGTGCCAGCAAACTATTAGCAGGAGGAACGGTGCGTGTAGGTTCAGGCAGATCGAACCTACCTACGCGCTTAAAAGTGGACAAATCAACGGACGTAATTGATGGTGGAGCAGGTGGATCAAAAGCTGGAAGCGAAACATTTCTGCGCGGTGCAGCCTGAAGTCTAAATGAGAGGCTTGGCATCGAGCTCATCACGATGACGAGGGTTAGTAATATAGCGGACAGTTTTTTGCTCACGTTAATCTCCTTAGATAAAAAGGGGTTCGATCAAGAATAAAAGCTAAAAGTTTTGTGTGGTGGTTCTAGTCTCTGGATCTTCTCCGCAGCCCGAGTCTCGCTGGTGAAATATGCAAGATCTCTTACTGTAGAGACGGAGAGAACACACACACCCGCACGGGGAAGACCTCAAAAGGCGTTTCGGTTCTACAAAAAGTCAGTAAGGGGGCGAGGATAAGCGGGTGATGTTAAATCTTTCGGAATTTCTCTTATACAAGTTATGAACAATCCAGCGGGAAGAGTGGATTGCTCCATCAGGCTGATGAAACCAATCGTGCTATAAACTTCCCATCACGCTTGGTGAAAGCACTCGAAAGGACAACCCCGATAATGAATCAGATAATCCGTGGCATGTTAGGAATCTTCATACTCTCTATTCTGACCTTGCCGACGGCACAGGCACAGTCAATAAAGCGTTCTAGCCAAATAGCGAGAAGCAGTCAGGTCCTACAACAACATCACGCGCACACAGGTCCACTCATTGAAGAGTTTTCTTTCTTAATTAAGAACCTCAAAATCGACCACCAATCTGAACTCAACAACCTGAACATCTCAATGTCGTATCGCTACGTGGTTAACATCGCAAACTCTGAATACCCGGACTTTCGCTTGCTGGCCAAGGATATAGAGTCGCTTTTGACCAATTATCCAAACGAAACAGACTACTGGGAAATCGTAAATAAGCAATTAACTTCTCTACTATTGAAGAAATATCCTGCGCTAATGAGCGTTACCTGCGAGCTGAAAGTAGATCCATCGCGTATCGATCCGTACATTCGTTCTAGTCGAGTAACTCGGGAGCGTTCTTCAGTTAAGTCGAATCGAAAACGTGTTTAGCTGTTCGCCCGGCATTATAGCTCTCCAGGTCTTGAAGAAGCATGAAGTCAGGAACTCATTCATCAACGAATCCTGGTTTGCCACCTGAGGTACGAGACGCTTCGGCATGGTACGGTCCGGATCTCGCGAGTTGTGGTGATTGGATAGAGCACCTGACTGACGCCGAAATTGCTGAAGTTGAAAGTGCAATTCTGGAAGCGGAAAGATCAAACCGAGACCTCGCGGCAATCACTGCGGAGGAAGTTTCACTTCCAACCCTCGGACCCCATCTGCAACGTTTACTCGATGAAGTGCTCAATGGTCGTGGGTTCGTTCT
>DATEXA010000439.1:0-5648 GCA_035257465.1 Pyrinomonadaceae bacterium
CGCTACATGTCGCCCGAACAATGCAACGGCCACGAGTTAACTCCCGCATCCGACGTTTACAGTCTCGGCGTGATTCTCTACGAGATGCTGACTGGATCAGTTCCTTTCTCCGGGTCATCACCGCTTGCGATTGCCATAAAGCATGCGTCGGAGTATCCACGACCGCCAAGGGAGATTCTTGCGACCATTCCTGTTGAGCTCGAGACCGTTGTTTTGCACGCCTTGGAGAAGAACCCGGAAGATCGACCGGCAAACGCGGCAGAGTTTCGCCATGAGTTGCTGGAGTTGACCGAGAGGCTTGGACTTGAATATCACGCTCTGATCTTATCTCCCGATATCGACGCGTTGCGTGTTGCCGGCGTCGAGTCACCGTCAGGCAGATTGGTAGTTGATATTTCGAGGCTTCGCGAAGGACGAATGCTCAGCTCGGGCAACAACGAAATCACCCTAGTAAGTCCAAGTACTGTCAGCAAGACTTCAGCAGAGACAACTCAACCAAAAACTTTTTCGCGGATGGAGATTGGTTTGGGGCGACGTCGCACTGTGCGTAACGTCATCATTTGGTCGGTTGCTTTGTTGTTGACTCTCAGTATTCTGGGCCTTGTGGCAATGCGATCGTGGACTCGCAACGTACCAGCAACAAATGTGAATGCCGTGCCTTCACCGAATCTTTCTCCTTCGCCTCTACCGTCACCCACTCCGACTCAAACGCCGAGGCCGAGACCCAGCCCTAGTCCGAGTCCCAGTCCGAGTCCTAGTCCTTCGCCAAAGAAGGGTAGTTCTTTTATGAATAAGGTCAAGCGTATACTCAAGAAACCTTTTTAAAGCGAACGATGAACGGCGCAATTAAGACAAAACCTTTTTCGGTTGGTAAGGCCACTTTTGGTGATGGGCGACTGACTGTCATTGCTGGTCCCTGTGTGATTGAGAGTAGTGATCACGCCTTAATGATGGCGCGTGAGTGTGCGTCTCGAGCAAAGGAAGTCGGTCTCGATTTTGTTTTTAAATCATCGTTCGATAAAGCAAATCGATCGTCTATCAAGAGTTTTCGTGGTTTGGGAATGGAGGCGGGACTCGAAGTTCTACAACGCGTTAAAGAGGAAGTCGGGGTTCCGGTGCTGACTGATGTCCACGACGTTTCCCAGGTCGAGAGGGTGGCCGAGGTTGTTGATGTCTTGCAGATTCCTGCATTCCTTTGTCGACAAACGGATCTGATTCTGGCGTCAGTGAAGTCGGGTAAAGCGGTCAACATTAAGAAGGGCCAATTCCTGGCTCCTCACGATGCCAGGAACATTGTTGAGAAGGCGCGCGAAGCCGGCTGTGAAAAACTATTGTTGACCGAACGAGGAGCAACATTCGGTTACAACAATCTCGTTGTGGACATGCGATCGTTTCCCATTATGAGGGGCTTTGGTGTTCCCGTTGTCTTTGACGTTACACACTCGTTGCAACTTCCTGGTGGTCTAGGCGATGCAACGGGTGGCCAATCCGAATACATCGAATTCCTCGCTCGCGCAGGTGTTGCGTGTGGCGTCGATGCGGTTTTTATGGAGGTTCACGAGCGTCCCGAACGGGCGCTCTCCGATGGACCTAACGCTTTACCACTCGAACGCATGGAAGCATTGCTGAAAATGTTGCGTGATATACATCGACTTGTCAGGAGTGCGATCAACTAGGCTCCTAATAAAACTTCCAATTGCTGCGGTCACTTTCGAATCGAATATGAAGATCTTTACTTCTCTTGTATTGGCATCGCTTTGTGTGTCGAGCCTAACTCTGAAGGCTCAAACGGCCTCGCCTCCACTCTGGCAGGTTGATTCATTCGAGCTCGCCGTAAACGTTCAACAAGCAGAACGTCTCATCAACGTTACTTCGACTCTTACAGCGACGAACATCGGAGGCAGCCCTGGCCGGACACTAACAGTCCGTCTGTATTCCAAGGCGAAGATCAACTCAGTGTCTGTTAACGGAGCGGCCGCAACGTTTCGACCAGGACAGGATATTCGTGGAGATTTGTTGCGCGCAGAGATCTCGCTGCCCAGTGCGGTGAACCCTGCTTCAAAGACCACGGTAGTCGTGACGTATTCACTGCCGGTAGAGATCAACACCGGCGCTACCGCGATCAGCCCGATCGGAACCCAGTTCCTGCCACTTTCGATTTGGTATCCGATGCCAAACACTCCGTTCACAGCACGGGGAGCAGACACTGCACCGTTTCGAATCTCGGTGAATCTACCCGATGTCGTTTCATCGGGCGTTGAGAAATCAACTAGCGGGTCATCTGCATTTGAGCAACCACTTTCAGGTCAGCCGTTTTTCGTTCAGGGAAACTGGGACAAAGTTGAAGGCAGTGCGGAGAAGAAGGGAATTACTGTCTACGTCCCGAAGGGGGCCAAGGCCGATGAGCGGAAACAAGCCGAAGGCCTGGTCTCATTCACAAGTGCTGCTCGAAGTTTTTTTACAACTGCGCTAGGTAACGGGCCAGACGTTCCGGTGCGTTTAGTTGCGGTTCGCAGAGGCGCAGGTTTCAGTGATAGTGGAACGGTTTTGTTCGATGCAGATGCTTTGCGTCTTCCGCGTGTCGACGCAGCTACGGCACTCTCAATAGCAGAAGCAGTTTCGCGGCTCTGGTTGGGAGGACAAACGCCAATCCACGGAGAGGGAAGCGGGGCTTTGCATGATGGCCTCGTGAGGTTTCTCGCGACGCAGTTTCTCGAGAAGCAGTTTGGAGCAGACCCAGTTCAGTCTGAGTTGTTGCGAGAACGCATAGCCTACGCAGCAGTTGCTCAACGTGATACTCCACTGGCGCGTTCTAACCAGTTGGACAGTACTTATTACGGTTCAGTGCCAAATCGAGGTGCGATGTTTTGGAGACTGGTGGATCGCCGTCTCGGTCACGACGCATTCCTTGCTGTGCTAAAAGTTGCTCTCGAATCGGCAAAGAACGATCCGAATGGACTAACTTTAGCTGCGCTGCGAGCCGCGATCCTCGCACGCGGTGGAGACGCATTCAAGCCTCTTCTGGATCAACAACTCGACCAGGTAATCGACACCGATCTTCTCGTTGGTTTGCCACAGGCCCGCGGAGCGGAATGGGTGTCTGCATTGCGCAACCTTGGTTCGATTGATGTTACGGTGAAGGTCGCAGCTACAACCGATACCGGACAAACGATCTTGGTCGACGCAACAATACCGTCGAAAAATTTTGGTGAAGCAGTTTTTAAAACGTCCGGACGTATAGTTCGCGTTGAAGTAGATCCAGAAAAGTTGTACCCACAGACCGACTACGGCAACGACGTGGTCCCTCGTGTGAGAGATTTGCCGGATGCTTTGAATGAAGCGACTCTGCAATTGGGAGCTCAGGATTATGTAAAAGCCGAAGCTGTCGCTCGGGAAATGTTGAGTGCCGCTCCACGCCTACAAGAAGCGAAGATAATGCTTGGCCGCGCTTTGTTGGGCCAAAACAAACTTGATGAGGCTGAGAAACTTTTCCGCGCTGCCGTTGATGAACCTCTGCCATTCACCGCCACGCTGGCGTGGGGCAATATCGGTTTGGGCGAGATCAGCATGAAGCGGAATCAACCAGCGGAAGCAGCAAAGTATTTCAACGATGCGGTGTTCGCTAGTCGTGACTATCCTTCTTCGCTTGCCGCCAGGGCAGCGCGCATCCGAGCTGAAGCAGCCGCGAACAATGCACCTCCGGTTGACGAGAGTGTGCGAGCCTTCGCGACTTCATTCTCGCAAGCGATCGTTGGAGGCAAGAGGCCAGACTTAGAGTCGCGAGTGATCTCCGGTGAAATGGTACGATTCATAAACGCCAGTGTCGGAACGGACGCCTGGGACACACGTGTTGTGCGTACTGAACAGTTGAGCGGAGATCTGATTGCCGCTGATGTAAGTATTACGTTGAAGAAGCTGGGGAAGGAAGGTTCTGGCACTGCAGTGTTCATGCTCACGCGAACACCTTCAGGCTTGAAACTCGCTGGTATTGATCTTTTCGAAGTTCGCTAATGAGTGGTTCATCAGTAAAAGAACGCGCAGCGCGCATCAAGCTGTTGTTGATGGATTGCGACGGTGTGCTAACGGATGGTCGCATTTGGGTTTTGGAGGACGGTGAAGATCAGAAGGCCTTTCACACACGCGACGGCCTTGGTCTGGATATTTGGCATCGCGCTGGTCTTAAGTCAGGAATAATCTCTGGTCGTCACTCAAGTGCAGTTGATCGGAGAGCACGCGCACTCGGGATGAGTTTTATTCACCTTGGCCTGAAAGATAAGCTGAAGGCCTTTGAACAATCGCTGTCCGATGCCGGAGTAGCCGCAGACCACGTAGCCTATATTGGAGACGATCTGAACGACGTGCCATTAATGTCGCGATCAGGTTTGGCCGTTGCGGTTGGGGATGGAAGCGACGACGTAGTCGCACAGGCCCATTACGTGACGAAAGCTAAAGGTGGCGGTGGTGCTGTACGTGAAGTTATCGAGTTGATTCTCAAAGCACAGGACCGCTGGTCTGAGCTGACTGCTGAGTACCTTCAATAGAAGGACAATCTTGGACTTGTTTTCAAGCTCGTGAACGATAATCTCGTGAAGGACAATCATATCAGGGAAGGACACCCTCGTTGACACTCGGGTCGTCTTTCACTATCTTTCGCGTGCAGTACAAGAGTTCTTGATATTCGATCCAAGAGACTTCTCTCCATTCTTTGAGCGGGTGTGGCGCAACGGTAGCGCATCAGCTTCCCAAGCTGAGGGTTGCGGGTTCGAATCCCGTCGCCCGCTCCAATCAGGCCGGTAACTGTTATGTTCCAATGAGTTATACATTTAACGAGGGTCCGCTTTGGTAAATTGTGGGAAAATTGTGGCATAACTTTTCCGCAACTTACTTTGATAAGTCGCCGAGACTGTGGTGAGTTACCTCAGGTAGGTGGACTTCATCACCGCTATGAGCAGAGCAGCTTGAGGCCGGTCATTCCTTAACGGCTGTGCTGCGAGGCTTAGCCAAGGCACTCGCCTCCTCGTCCTTACAATCTTATATTTGAGTTACTCTGTGCGATTGGACCAACAGAAGGTGCGACGAGATGATCTCGTATGAACTAAACCGTCAGCCATCTATCACACTGGCCCCGAACAGAGTTTCTAGCAGCGACAGGTCATGGTGCAGCTGCCGCGAGTGACAAATACCAGCACCGATCAGTCGCGCCAGGCGATCTGAACGGCACGGCAAGCTTGATCTCGCCGTTCGTAAACGTGAATTCCAACACGAAGTCGCTACTCCGCAACACCGCTCTGGCCGGTACGGCCAGGCCCAAACGAAATGTTGATTCGTAATAGGGCGGGCGACTGTGAGGGCGCCGCCCAATTTCTTCACGGAAATTACAAAGGTACACTCCACCCATCAAGCAAACCCGAATCAAGCAAACTTCTCCAGGGATTGTCTTCCCGCGCGGCCGCTTTATCGGACGTTAGGCTTGTCTTTGGCGACACGCAGGAGAATGGCGGCGCCGCAGGTGGTAGAGGAAGTTCCGGTATCGAAAAATCAGGATGGTCGAACTGAAGCGCGTGTGCAAGATTGGTGATGCTCTGAGAAGCGTCTCGAGGTGTAAGCGAAGAGAGTTGCCAGCGCCAGTCTATAAACTTAAGTACAGA
>DATEXA010000440.1:0-15632 GCA_035257465.1 Pyrinomonadaceae bacterium
CACCGCTTTGTTACAGACGTTCGTTAGAAGAACACAAGGATGAAGGACCTGATTCACTGAGTCGCACAGATGAAAGCATGAATAAGCTATCGCTGTGGACAAAGCGCGCGGGGGCGCCGCACTCCAAAGAGTCATTCGAAGACGTGTTCTCCTTCGAGTGCGGTGCCCCTGCACCGCTTTGTTACAGACGTTCGTTAGAAGAACACAAGGATGAAGGACCTGATTCACTGAGTCGCACAGATGAAAGCATAAATAAGCTATCGCTGTGGACAAAGCGGCACGGGGGCGCCGCACTCCAAAGAGTCATTCGAAGACGTGTTCTCCTTGGAGTGCGGTGCCCTGCACCGCTTTGTTACAAGTTCGTTAGAGGAAACAAAGGACCTGATTCACTGAGTCGGACAGATGAAGCATGAACAAGGTATCGCTGTGAAAGCGGCGCGGGGGCGCCGCACTCCAAAACTACTCCGTGACGTGAAGTGAGACTTCCTGAAGTACGGCGAGGATTCTGTCAGCCGTGTGACCATCCCAGAGCGGTGGTTGTGGTAAGTGAATTTCATTAGAGCTGTTCAATACCCGCATTGCTTCCGAGACGATCTTGTTAGCGTCGGTTCCGACAATAACGTTCGTACCCATTTCAACAGTTATCGGTCGTTCAGTGTTTTCTCGCAAAGTCAGACAAGGAATGCCCAGCGCTGTTGTCTCTTCCTGAATGCCGCCCGAGTCCGTCAGTACTAGTCGTGCGGTGCTGTAGAGATTCAGAAAATCAAGATAGCCGAGCGGCTCAATCAAGCGCAGGTTTTCCGCGGCGGCAATGCGTTCGCCCAGCCCAAACTCTGCGATCGTTTTACGTGTTCGTGGATGAACCGGGAAGACTATCGGAAGTGAACGACTAATCTTTTCCAGGGCGGAGAGTATCGAGACAAAGATTCCTCGATCATCGACGTTAGACGGACGATGCAAAGTGAGCACGGCGTACTCGCGCTCTTTCAATCCCAGCTTGACTTTGATTTGCGTTTCGCGGGCACGTTCGAGATTCTCGAAAAGAGAATCGATCATGATGTTGCCGACAAAACTGATCCGTTCAACTGGAATACCTTCAGCTAGCAGATTTGCATCAGCGTCTGAGGATGGCGTGAATAGAAGATCTGCAATCTGATCGGTGAGTAATCGATTGATCTCCTCCGGCATACTTCGATCACGACTTCGCAAACCCGCTTCGACGTGTGCCACTTTGATTCCGAGTTTCACACAAACCAGCGCGCAGGCGATTGTCGAATTCACATCACCAACTACGATTACCCAGTCAGGCTTTTCCTTAAGGACAACGGGTTCGAACCTCTCCATCACGGCTGCTGTTTGGACTGCATGAGATCCTGAGCCAACCCCTAGATGAACGTCAGGTTCTGGAAGATCCAGATCGCCGAAAAACGCATCTGACATCGACGCGTCGTAATGCTGGCCGGTGTGAACTACAAGGGGAAGAAACTCAGTGGGACGCTTCTTCATCGCCGCGACCATCGGCGCTACTTTCATGAAGTTTGGTCTGGCGCCGACAACGTTGATGATCTTGAGCATAGTCCTGGGGGTCTTACAGCCTGATAATCCTCGCCTTGCTCTCGCGTCGCAACCCGCCGTCAAGTGCGTTTCGTGTGTCGACAATCAAGCCCGTAAGAGAGCAAACGCGCTTGTAATCAATGTCGCTGTGGTCCGTAACAATAATTACGCAGTCTGAGTTGCGAAGCTCCTCGTCTGTCAAAGAAACCGACAGAAGAGGATCGCCACCTGACTGTGTGTGCGCGTCGTCGAAGCTAACTTCCTTGACGAACGGATCGTGATAACGGACGTCTGCACCTTTTGCTCGTAAACGATCAATGATCGACAAAGCCGGGCTCTCGCGAACGTCATCAATGTCTTTCTTGTAAGCAACTCCTAGTAACAATACTTTCGAACCCTTCATTGCTTTCCGGTCATCGTTCAGACCGTCAGCAACAAGTTGCACGACGTGTTCCGGCATTCGCGAATTCACCTCTTCAGCGAGACTTATGAATCGTGAATCGAAACCATGTTGCCGCGCCTTCCAGGAAAGATAGTGAGGATCGAGCGGAATGCAGTGACCGCCGATTCCCGGGCCAGGATAAAAAGGCATGAACCCAAAAGGCTTCGTAGCAGCGGCGCGAATAACTTCCCAGGTATCGATATTGAGGGCGTAACAAAGTCGCGCCATTTCATTCGCCATGCCGATATTCACGGCGCGAAATGTGTTCTCCAGAAGCTTCGCTGCTTCCGCAACTCGCGCGGACGAGACCGCATGAACGTCCTTCACTATTTGCGAATATAAATGGGCTGCGACAACAGTCGAATCGTCTGTTACTCCTCCAACAACTTTCGGAATATTGTGGGTCAAGAATTGTGGATTGCCGGGATCGACACGCTCTGGTGAGAACGCAAGGAGAAAATCTTCATCGAGTTTGAGTCCTGTTTCCTCAAACATCGGCAAGAGCACCTCATCGGTAGTACCTGGATAAGTCGTCGACTCAAGGATCACGAGCTGACCCCGCCGAATCCGTTTTTGGATTTCTTCGGCGGCAGCCAGAATGTAAGAGACGTCTGGCTCCTTCGTTTTGCGAAGTGGGGTGGGAACACAAATGATGATGGCATCGCACTGGCTAAGAAGATCGAAGTTTGTCGTCGCTTGCAACTTGTTGGCGCCGACCAATTCTTTGACCTTCGATGAAGGCACGTCACCGATGTACGAAACACCGGCGTTGATTTGATCGGCCTTGCGTTGGTCGACCTCAAAACCAATCCCCTTGAAACCGCCGGCAGCAAACTCAACCACCAGTGGAAGTCCGACATACCCGAGTCCAATCACGCCCACCGTGGCGCGCTTTTCTGTAATTAGTTTGGTTAGTTCATTCTTCATAGTTGCTTGGAAAACAGAGCCGTTTCCGTACTGATAGAGTATTAATGTGCGCTTATTTTCAAAACGGAGAGACTAGAGGAGCGATAGGTGAGTGTCAACCGGAGGGAATTTCAGATCGCAGATTTCAGATCTCAGATTTAGAGCACTCCCCAAACTCTGAGATCTGAGATCTTAAATTATCTTAAATCTGAAATCTAAATTCCCTTGACACACCCTCCCTGCCCGACTATACCGACGCACCAATGAGCGAAGACACTACCAAATTAGTTCGCGGGCTGGGACTGCTCGATGCCACGATGATCGTTGTGGGCTCGATGATTGGCTCAGGAATCTTTATCACTTCAGCTGAATCTGCCCGGCTGGTGGGCTCGCCCGGCTGGTTGTTGGTTGCCTGGGCCCTCGCAGGTGTGCTGACCATCACCGGAGCTCTTTGCTGTGCCGAGCTCGCAGCGATGTGGCCTCGTGCAGGTGGACAATACGTTTTCCTCAGAGAAGCTTACGGGCCCTCGATCGGATTTCTTTTTGGCTGGGGGCTATTCCTGATCATTCAAAGCGGAACCGTTGCCGCGGTCGCAGTGGCTTTCGCGAACTTCTCCGGCGTTCTGACCAACTCCATTTCAGCGGATAATTACCTGATTGCGCCATTGACCATTTTGAGGCCTTACCACCTGGGTACTGTCTCCTTCAATGGCTATGCTCTCAGCCTTTCCACTCAACAACTTCTCGCTGTCGTGATGATTCTTTTTCTCACGGCGGTCAATACGCGTGGATTGCACACTGGAAAACTAATACAGAACTCTTTTACGTTTACGAAGACAGCCGCCCTGGTCGGTTTGATTCTGGTTGGACTGTTGCTGGGCTGGAACTATGGAAGCGCTGCCTACACTTCGTCATGGTGGCGACCATCGCTTAATGGCTGGACCGCGTCGGCTGCGCAGATTGGTTTTGAGCCTTCAACACATTGGCTTCTATTGTTAGCACTCGCAATGTTGTTAGGTCGGGCCATGGTCGGTCCACTGTTCGCTCAATCAGCCTGGAACAACGTCACTTTCACTGCCGGCGAAGTTCGGGATCCCGGTCGCAACTTACCGCGGGCGCTGCTTCTTGGATGCGGACTGGTGGTTGGTCTCTATTTGCTCGCAAATCTCGCCTACGTCGTTACATTGCCACTCGCTGGGATTCAGAATGCGCCGCAGGGTCGCGTCGCAACTGCGGTGATGCAAGCAGCACTCGGTCCACGCGGCACCATCATCATGGCAGTGGCGATAATGATTTCAACCTTTGGGTGTAACAACGGATTGATTCTGGCGGGTGCCCGTGTCTACTACGCCATGGCTCGCGATGGCTTGTTCTTTAAACGTGTGGCGTCTGTGAATGCTCACAACGTTCCGGCAATTGCTCTGGTAACCCAGGGACTGTGGGCAGCATTTCTCGTGCTGCCAAGAACTGTAACGATCAATCAACAGACAGGGGCGTATTTCTACGGCAACGTCTACACGCAGCTGTTGGAGTACATCGTTTCCGCTGATTTGATTTTTTATGCGCTGATGGTTGGGGCAGTAATCGTTATGCGAAAGAAGGCACCGGAGATCGAGAGACCATATCGCACGTTTGGCTATCCGGTTGTGCCGTTAATCTACATCGTCCTCGCAGGATTGTTCATTGTGGACCTCGCGTATCTCGCGCCTTCCACGTCAGGGATTGGATACCTACTGGTCTTTACAGGAATCCCGGTGTATCTGCTTTGGCGCAGAAGGAATCGATGACTCCGGTGAATCTCAGATCTCAAATCCTGGAAGCGCAGGCCTTAGATTTTTCTAGCTCTCCGATAAGTACTGAAATCTGAGATCTGAGATCTGCAATCTGAAATCCCCGTGGGCTCATTTCACCCACTCATCGGCAATCTCTGTCTCTACTTTCACCGGCACTGTCTTCAAGTATTCTTCCCCGGCAGCAACCATCACGCTTTCAACCTTCGACGCAACTGACGCTGCTTCATCGGCGTCCGCTTCGACAACCACTTCATCGTGAATGATATTTACAATCTTCGCCGATGAATTCTTCAATTCCTCTTTCAACAACTTCAGAGCTCGCTTGAGAATGTCAGCACTCGTACCCTGAATCGGCGTGTTTTTTCCGTTTCGCTGCGTCATTGAAATCTGTTGCCGATCGTTCTCGTCATAACGGAACCGTACCAATCGTCCTGATGCCGTTCGGGCCTGACGATCGTTAACTGCGCGATTCGCCGCTTCGCGCAGATAAGTATCAAGTTGACGATAGGTGCCAAAATAACGCTTCAGCACATTCTCAGCATCAGGCGTTGTCAAACCCGTCATCAACGCAAAACGCTGCGCACCGATGCCGTAGACGACACCAAAGTTCAGACGTTTAGCGAAGTCGCGCTGTTCTTTCGTTACCTGATCAAGAGAAGCATTGAAGACTTGAGACGCTGTTACACGATGCAAGTCGGCTCCCGAATTAAACGCATCGATAAAGCCTTGATCGCCGGAGAACTCAGCAAGTATTCGCAACTCGATTTGTGAGTAATCAGCGATGACGAGCTTTCGATTCTCCGGATAGCCACTGAAGCAGCGACGGTATTCAACCGCATGCGGCACCTGCTGTATGTTTGGGTTCGTACATGCGAATCTTCCCGTGGGGGCACCAATCTGACGAAAGTCTGCGTGCAGACGTTTCGTTAACGGATTGATCAACTCAATCATATTCTCGCCATAGCTCGTCAGCGCCTTTTGCACTGTTCGGTACTCGAGCAACGTCCCAATGACCGGATACTGCGCAGCCAAGGGTTGCATCTTCCAATTCCTGGTTGAATCCGGGACTGGAATGCCCAGTCGACTCAACGCCTGCGTCAACTGTTGATGCGAATCCAGATTGAGGTCCTCGCGTTGTGGACCGCCAAAGAGCGAGCCTTGCGATGACTCTACGGCGAGAACTTGTTGTAACTGTTCAGCAAGTTCCGTGCGGCGTTTCTCGACGATTGCCAATTGATCGAGCCAGCGGTCCTTGTGCATAAAGAACCCTGCCAGCTCAATATCAACTACCGTCATGACGCACTCAAACTCGAGTTGCGCCACCTTCACCAGGGATTCCGCTTTCAAACGCTCAATTAACCTTTCACGCAAAGGCAACAACACTGCGGCGTCACGCGCGGCATACTCAAGCTGAGCTTCCGACAACTCAAAGTCCCAATCACTGAGCCGTTGTGTCTTGTCGACTGTTTCGTTCAGGTAACGGCCGGCAACAGCCTCCAAACCATGTCGTTCCTCGATATCGCCGGCGCTTACAAGTTGACTGGCGAGCAAAGTGTCAAAGATTCCACCGAGGTCTACACCAAGATTATGTTTGATGAACTTAGCGTCGAACTTTGCGTTGTGAGCAATCTTGATTGGACGCGGAGCTGCAAGAAGCTGTCGTAGCGGCGCAACTTCTTCACTCTCACTGAGGTCATCTCTTCCGAACGCATTGAGATCGATTATGAAGACCTTATCAGGCGCGGCGAGTTGGATCAGTCGCAACCGTGAAGTAAATGGATCGAGATCGGTTGTTTCAGTGTCGAGACCGAGTGCGGGCTGGCTTGAAAGGATGTCGATTGCGCGTCTTAGTTCTTGTGGGGTCTTAATAACTTCGTAATTGGTCATGAAACTTTCGGAGTGCGTGATTTCGAATTTCGGATTTGTTTTAACTTAAGCAGACTAGATCTCCAAACGCGCCGCTTGTGACCTCGAAAATCCGCATTCCGAAATCCGCATTCCGAAATTCACCTGACATTCATTATCCGCTTCAACATCAGTATCTGCCCTTTATGTTGGGCTTCGTGATCGATTAGGTGGTGAAGGATCCACCGCAGACTGTGATCGCGTATCGCTCCCTTGCGCTCAAAGCTAAAGATTTTCTCCAGGTCTTCATCTGAGTAACCAAACAAAACCTCGTGTGTTTGGTTGCGGATGTTGTCGACCTGCCGAAGACAAAACTCAGCCGTATAACCCTTCTTTGCAAACTCTGCGGGTTCGTCGAGCACATCCCAATAGGGAGCCTTTTCATCTTCTTCAGTTATTTGATGACCCCCGACGTTGCATTGCATCCACCACCATTCGGCCTCGCCAATGTGAAGCACTAACGCACCAATTGAATGGGCACCGGGAAAGGCCAGCCGCCCTGTAGACTCGACATCTAAGTCCTTGACTGCTTCACGTAGCTGCTCGCGCACTTCGTCCATGCCGCTGACTAAATAACCAATGTTGGTTGTCAATCCGGGGTGCGGAACTAAGACGTCTCGTTCCATGAGGTCTCTCCTGGCGGTTTCCGCCATTATTGGTTACGCGTAACACGACGAGTCGAAGGGGAGCGCGCCTTGGAAGCGCTGGAAGAGTAATGGAGCCAGGCCCAGGCTGCGCCACAAAGGGCAAGAATAACTATCCCGATAATTGCGAACCGGAGGACCCAACGCAAAGCAAACCTTGCGGCAACAAACAACATCACCAGGGTAACTCCGGCCACTACGGAATAGATTAGGGTGTTATCCATTCTGAGGTTCGTGGAGATCAATTCACTTCTTCACGTAACTGGCTCTTACAATCGTCTTGATGTTTCCGCGAACATGAAAGTCGCCTTCGATCTCAACCCGCAACGGATCACAAGCTGCGACAAAGTCTTCGAGAATTATGTTGGTGACGTGCTCGTGGAAAACTTTCACGTTTCTAAACGAGTTGATGTAGAGCTTCAGACTCTTCAGTTCGACGCAGCGTTCATTAGGAACATATTCGAGACGAATCGTGGCGAAGTCGGGAAAATCTGAGAAGGGGCACACTGCGGTGAATTCAGTTATCTCGAAGTTGATTCGGATTTCCTTCCCCGGAAACTCGTAGGGGAAGGTATCGAGCGGATACAGATTCATTTCCTCGCGCGGCGTCGAGCAAATGTCGAGGCCCTGTTGGTTGACTGGAGGCAAAGATGCTTCTTTGGTAGTCATACTTCTCCTTACGATTGATGTTAACTGAGGAAACTGCAACCACAAAAGGGCACATTCAAACACAAGCAGTCGGGAAGGGGGCAGAGCGGCAGGTTCGCTGAACTCTACCTACTTAAAGCTAGCGCGCCCCCGCAGGGTCAATAATCTCTGATTTGGATTCCGACCTCACACTTTGATTCTACTGTCATGATGCTCTGCGGGGGCGCGCTAGGTTTGAATAAGCAGAGTTTAGAGAACCTTTCGCTCTGCCCCCTTCCTGACCACTTGTAGATCCCGGACTGTTCTAGTTGAATGTCAGTGTTTCACACTCTGCACCCATAGATAACTTCTACATGCTGCTGGCGTCACTCTTTCTCTGCGGAAGTGCACTGCTGGGTTTTGCAATCGTCAATCTCTGCTTACGACGTTTCCTGAGTCTTGAGGAGAAGTTGTTGTGGGGCATTGTAGTCGGCTGGTCTGTCTCAACGACCGCAGTCTATCTCGTCGCACGATGGCAGGCTAAGCTCAACCGTGGCTCAGTCATCTGGGCCACAACTTTGATTTGTCTATCGGCGATTCTTCTTCTTGCTCCATACATTCGTCGACTAACTCGCGAACGACCACAACTCCAGTGGAAACCGCAACTCACCGGCTTATTGTTAGTACTGGCGTTATTCACACCGATCTACTGGCAACTCTTTTCGAGTCACCTGTTCGCACAAGGACCTGGCGGAATCTACTCCGGGGGGAGTGCCTCTGCTGATCTGAATTTCCACGCTGCCATCTCATCTTCTTTCTTGTACGGCGACAACTTTCCTCCGAGCTATACGCCAAGCGTGGGAAAGCCTCTGCTCTATCCGTTCTTGCCTGACTTTCAGACCTCAGTCCTGATGTGTGCCGGATTGAGCATGCCAGGCGCGTTGCTCACCACGAGCCTTACGCTTGCGCTGGTCACAACGGGACTCTTCTTCTACTTCACTCTGCGGATTACTAAAAAACCGATCACCGGTGTAATCGCCACAATCTTATTTCTTCTCAACGGTGGGCTGGGATTCATTGATCTGATTCGCGACTGGTTCGGCAGCGGAAAAAGTCTCTTGCAGTTTTGGAACTCCCTGGAGGTCAACTACGCGAACTACGCCGAGCACGGACTTCACTGGCCCAACATCATTACCGACGCTTTTGTTCCTCAGCGAACGGTGCTGTTTGGATTGCCAATCGGACTTATTGTTCTGACTACTTTTGCTTCTGAATTCGACAGGACATTCGGAGAAGAAAAGACCTCCCGGCGAGCGGGCATGTATTTGTTTGCGGGAGCTCTGACTGGTTTGCTTCCGTTATTTCACGTACATACTTACATCTCGTTAGGTTTAGTTAGCGTCTTTCTATTCCTCTTAAAACCTCATCGTTTGTGGATCTACTTTTGGCTTCCCGCGATTCTGATAGCGAGTCCTCACTTAGCAAGTTTAGTGAGTCATGCAAGCAGCGGCAGCTTCGTTCGCTTGCAGCCGGGATGGATGGGTCATGACGAACGCTTCTTTCCGCTGTATCTCGTCCGCAATCTTGGGGTGCCCCTCCTGCTGGCAATTCCGGCGTGGTTAATATTGGATCGTGCCTGGCGGAAATTCTACGTCGCCTTTGTTCTCTTACTTGTCGTCAGTCTGACAGTAGTCGTCTCTCCAAATCTCTTCGACAACGGCAAATTGATTTACTACTGGCACGTCGTCAACAGTGTCATCATCGCCAATTGGTTGGTGCAGCTTGCATTCACCCACCGCCAGGCAGTCCTCTCAACCATCCTGGCCTTGTTCTGCATTGCTACCGGGATCACCGCGCTACAAAGCGAAAAACTTCAGCGTCGGTTGGTGTTCAGTAACGAAGACATCGCAGCGTCGAAGTTCGCGATTGATCACACGTCGACTCGAGCGTTGTTTCTGACTGCGCCGACTACGAATCAACCAATCCTTTCTCTGGCGGGTCGGTTTGTACTGCGCGGGCCCACGTCGTGGTTATGGAGTCATGGTTACGAATTTCGCGATCGTGAAGCTGATATACGTCGAATCTACGCTGGAACGGATGATGCTCTGGATCTGCTGGCCTATTACGGCGTCGATTATGTTTTTGTCGGCGATGTAGAGAAGAGCCAACTTCGCGCGAGGATTGAGTTCTTTGACGCTAACTTTCCTGTCACGTACCAAACTGAAAATATCAAAATTTACGATGCCCGCTTTCCCTTGACGACCCTCAAGGCCAGGGAGTCGATGCTACGTTCGAACGATCGACTAGTTACCTACGATCCATACGCGCTCCTCGAAGACTTCCCGGAAACAAGTTTCTTTGTCTATCGAAGTTGGATTGCTGCAAACGCGCGTATGCCGACGCTCAATGAGTTCAAACGAGCGATGCGACTGTTAACAAGTGGTGTTAGCCAAAATCCTTCTTCCAGGCGTGAACGGTTGGAAGAAAATCGTCAGCGGTTGATTAACGAGTTGATGGACGCCCGGGAACTCGGAACGAGGATCAGCGGTTCTTCAAACAGTGACTACGTGAATACAGTTCTAACGAATGTGGGGCTTCGCGAAGATCGTAATCTGGCTCAGCAGTTATCGATCGGCCTCGATCAGCAAACTGAAACGCGTTCGACTGTGCTCCGAAAGATTGTCGACGATAAACGACTAATCAGACGTGAGTACAACAGCGCCTTCGTTCTGGTGCATTACTTTGGTTACTTGAATCGCAATCCCACAGACCCGCCGGATACGAACCTCGAGGGATTTAAGTATTGGCGTCGCATACTCGACAGTTCGCGCGACTATCGCAGTATCAGTCGTGCGTTTTTGGAATCGGAGGAATACAGGAAACGAGAGATTCGCTAGATCGACTGGTGAAGAAAATTGACCACGAAGGCACTAAGACTCTAAGACTCCAAACCGAACCTGGGTCTTCTGATGGCCAGGTCTTTGTGTCTTGGTTGTCTTCGTGGTTAAGGTTTTTCTAGTTCCTGCGCTGGTACGAATACCAACGCGATTGTTCGTTGGGTCAGTATCCGGTTACCGTGCGTGGTCTGCCGATCTCGAAGAGCTTGATCAAAACCAATCCTGCAATGAATCCGCCGACGTGTGCTGCGTAAGCGACGCCACCCTGCTGTGAACCACCACCCAGCAGTCCCAGTCCGCTGATCAATTGAAAGGCGAACCAGATCCCGATCGCTACGTAAGCTGGAACGTCGGTAAGGAAACGAAACAGGATCACCGTAACGCGTCGAGTTGGAAACAGCAGGATATACGCTCCCAACACTCCGGAGATGGCCCCCGAAGCACCCAGACTCGGAACAAGCAGGCTACTTTGATCACTTGCCAGCATTGCAGTGGCGAAGACGTGCGCGAGAGACGCAATTACACCAGAAAGAAGATAGAAAATCAGGTAACGAATGTGACCGAGTCGATCCTCAATGTTGTCGCCGAAGATCCAGAGAAACAACATATTGCCGGCGATGTGAGCGATGCCGCCGTGCATGAACATTGAGCTGAATAAAGTGAAATAAACGGAAAACGGAGTTGCTTCCAAACCTGGAATGAAAAGTCGCTGGCCGGTAACTGGATCAACCAGGACATGGCTCTGCGTCACTACATCTCGACCGGTAATAATCTCCAACGGCACGGTAGAAAATGCATAAGTGAAATGTTCATTGCTGCCGAGTTGTTGCAGAAATACAAACACCAGGATGTTTGCTGCGATGAGCGCATAGTTTACGACTGGCGTGATGGTTCGATCGGAGTTGTCGTCGTAAAGCGGAAAAACCATTGGCTTAACTTAAGCGGTGTCGGTGCCGATCATATAACAACACGATGAAATTTGAGTGCTCCGACTCAATCACCTTCAGCAGCCGCAGCCGCAAACGCCGGCTCACCGTGCTGGATATCCATTCGCGCTTCTTCAGGAGTGCCGAAAACTTTTGCTCGTTCGTCATCAAACTCACCTTCCCACCGCGCGACTACAACCGTGGCCATGCAGTTTCCCAGCACGTTAACCGAGGTGCGGCCCATGTCCATCAGTTCATCGATGCCAAAAATTACGGCCACACCTTCGATCGGAAGATTGAACGAGGCTAGTGTCGCCAGCAAGATCACCAGCGAGGCACGAGGCACGGCAGCAACACCTTTCGAAGTCACCATCAGTGTCAACATCATGACCAACTGCTTGCCAAATCCCATGTGCTGTCCCGTGGTAGATTCAACTGCCTGAGCAACAAACACAGAAGCCATTGCCAGATACAGTGTCGTCCCATCGAGGTTGAAGCTGTAGCCTGTAGGCATCACAAAGCCAACAATTCGTGGAGGCACACCAAGTCGTTCCATTACTTCCATTGCTTTTGGTAGCGCCGACTCACTGCTGGTAGTCGCGAACGCGATCACAAAGGGTTCGCGTACGGCCTTTAGGAACTGTTTGATCGGGACACGCGCGATAATCGCAACGGCGCCGAGCACGACAACGACAAAAATGAACAATGCGAGATAGAGCGATCCGATCAGCAGCGCGAGGTTTTTCAAGACACCGAGTCCTTTGGTGCCGATCGTGTGGGCCATCGCCGCGCCGACGCCTATAGGCGCAAACATCATCACGTAACCTGTGAACTTGAACATCACCTGCGACAGACTGTCACAAAAACGGAGTACGGGTTCACCCTTCTTCCCAATAGCCGACACACCCATCGCAAACAACACTGAGAACGCCACAATCTGTAACACGTCGCCCTTGACCATCGAATCGACCACGCTTGCCGGAAAGATGTGCACTATCGTTTCTACCAGCGTCTTAGGATGGTTCTGCGCGAGCTGCCCTACTTCACTCGCATTCGCGACCAGCGAGATCCCGGCGCCCGGCCTTATTAGATTTACGACTCCGAGACCAATGAACAATGCGAGCGTGGTAACGACTTCAAAATAGATCAGCGCCTTCGCACCCATGCGACCCACTTTCTTGAGGTCGCCTCCGCCGGCGATGCCCACCACGAGCGTCGAGAAAACCAACGGCGCAATGATCGATTTGATCATGTTGAGGAAGATGTCGCGAAGGAAATAGACCCTGTCTCCCCATGCAGGACTTAGCCAGCCGAGCACGCCCCCCAGGACGAGTCCGATCAGGATCTGCGTTGTGAGTGACGGTTTGTACCAGGGACGCTTAATTGGAGGGGTAGTTTGAGTCGTCATAGATAGTCGAGGTTGGGCTCAGTAAGTGGATCACCTTCCCCAACGAAGCTTGTCGCGGAGAACGTCGAAGTAATTTCTATTGCTGGGCTGAACTAGATTGAAGGTAGTGAGGCTCTTGCGAATCATCACCCGATCGTCAACTTTCAGTGGAAACCCAACCTGGCCATCGAGAGTAAGAGATACATCCTCTTGCTCAGTCTTTAATCGAAGCTCGATAGCAGCGTCGTCGGGAACAACGATAGGACGATTCGAAAGTGTGAACGGACAAATTGGCGTTATTACGATGGCGTTCATCGATGGAAAGACTACTGGCCCACCTGCTGACAAATTGTAGGCAGTGGAACCTGTGGGCGTGGATACGATCAGGCCATCGGCGCGAAATGAATTGACGAACTGCTGATTCAGGTAGGCCTCGATCTCAATGATGCGTGCCAACGCCGATTTATTGATCACCACATCGTTCAGAACCCGGTGAGACGTAACCGCTTCATCCCCACGCTGAAGATCGACGCGAAGCATCACTCGTCTGTCGAGCCGAAAGTTACCAGACAGTATCGATTCCAGCGCAGTGTAGAGTTCTTCAATGCGAAACTCGGCCAGGTATCCGAGACCGCCGTAGTTGATCCCCAACACAGGAACGTCATGATCGCCAATCGTCCGCGCGGTTGAGATCATGGTGCCGTCTCCACCGAGCACCAGAATCAAATCTACAAATTCGGCAAGCTTGTCGTCGTCCACTGTCGGGACTGAACAACCCGTCTCGTGTTCGACTCGTTCACGTTCAATCTCAGGACCGCCGGCTAGTTCGATACCCTTTTGCGACAACCATAGTGTCAAGTCGCAAATAGTTTTCAGGGCGTCGGGCTGGTGCGGTTTTAGGACTATTCCGATCCGCTTAATCGCTGACATTTGAATCGTGAAAGAGTGAATCGAGACTTATGAACGTCGACTAAGAAGGAGGCCGCGATGATACGCGGGCCACGTTTTTAGTGTCAACGAAGTGCCTTTTGAAGAGCGTCCGATATGCTTTATTAGCTTGTCGGTCCGGAGTCTGCACAACTAAATACCTTCCGACAAGCTAAAGCATATCGGACAAGCTGCGTTTGTAGAGCCCTAAAAACTCGACGTTGCCTTCTCCTCCTCGAATCGGCGATTCGATTACGCCCAGGTTTTCCAGACCAAACGAAACCGCCGCCTGATTAACTTCTTCAACCACCCGCGCTCGCTTCGCCGAGTCGCGGACAATACCTCCGCCTCCTACTTCGCCTCGACCGACCTCGAACTGCGGCTTGATCAATACAATCAAGCGACCGTCGCTGGCCATAAGGGGAACGAGTGTGGGAAGTATCTTAGTGACTGAGATGAATGATACGTCCATCACAATCAAATCAAAGCTGGCTGCAAAATCATCAGAGTTGAGATAGCGTGCGTTAACTCCCTCTCTGACCTCTACCCGTGGGTCGTTTCGTAATCGCCAGTCGATCTGATTGTGACCTACGTCAATGGCGAAAACTTTCGACGCACCAGACTGTAAGAGACAGTCGGTAAAGCCACCTGTTGAAGCTCCAACATCGAGACAGGTCAAGCCTTGCACGTCAATTTGAAACTCCTGAATCGCAGCTTCGAGCTTTAGCGCTCCGCGACCAACGAAACGTGAAGTTGGATCGTCGGCATGCTTGATTCGAATTTGTGAGTCGGTTGAAAATTGTTCGGAAGCTTTGTCTACCCGCTGTTCATTCACCAGCACGACCCCGGCCATCACCATTGCCTGAGCCTTGGTGCGGGTTTCTGCCAGACCACGACCAACAAGCAGTTTATCTATGCGCTCGCGCTTCACAGTGCGAGAAACATTACACCATTAAGCCTGTGGTTGGAGGTTTGGGTCGTAACTGGAAGGCCGAAAAGTTTTCAGGCCCGCCTGGAAGCGTGCGTTAGCGCGCGGGGAGTATCGGTCAGGCGCAGCCGACCGGCGCAGTCGTTACAAAGCCAAACCAAGATGTGTGGGGCGTCAGCCCAAAAGAATGAACTGACCCTGTTCGCAATTTGTACAGCGTCGTCGACGCGCAGACGCTGAAGAGCCTGAACATAGAACGAGCCATTATAAAACTCGCCCTCTGCACCCTCGTCTCGGTGAACACACTCCCGTTCCCGATACACTTGTCTGGTCATAAAGGATTCACCATTTCTCTCGCGCCGCATCGCGCGAAATACTGAATCGTTGTTAAGTCGGGCGTTTAGTTTTACGTGAGAGACAACGAGGCAAGCGAACTAACAAGTCTCTTTAGACTGATCGCTATGAGCGAGATGATGCCATCCGTGCAAAGCTACGTCAATATGTTGATTATTACAGTTTCGCGACATTAAGGGACTTATCTCGAATGAACGTCATCAGCGGCAGCGTCACACAAGACGAAACGCAAATCCTACGGTTTGGAATTTGGATGGGAGCCTTCAAAGATCTCGTCTATACGCATTAGATCGTTCTGGTCGTGGTTAGGCCGCGGAGGTTTCGCTTTCACCCGACGCGGTC
>DATEXA010000441.1:0-8202 GCA_035257465.1 Pyrinomonadaceae bacterium
CGCCGAGCCGAGGCTTTGAAGCTTCGCTCTCGATGTAGACACTTTCACGAGCCTGCTCGTAATCATCCCCAGCGTCCACGACTACAGTATAAGTTCCGGAATTGAGTCCTTTGAAGCTAAATGAGCCATTAACGTCTGAGAACACTGTTAGCTCACCATAGTTAAGACTCTGAAGTTTGACCTTTACCCGAACATCGGAACGGCGACCTGAGGGAAAATATACGCGTCCAGTAATTGTGTGACGCCCGCCTGTGCCGAGTGAATCAACGCCACCACCGCTTTGGGAGAGTGCGGTCGAAACAACGCTGCTGAAGACGATTACCAAAAACAAAACTCTTGAGACTAGGGGGTGAAAACGGACGGAGAATCTTTCCAGGTATTGCATCGCCAACTTCCTTTGCTAACCGCTCTAAAGGTAAGGGCTGTCTTGATGATGGGGAACGTAGATTATCACAAAAAAGAAAAAGGGAGAGGTGGGTGCCACCTCTCCCTCGTAACAAGGCTTCCAGGAGTTCTGACTCTTAGAAGCGAACCAGTTAGAACTGGAACTTGACACCCAACCGAACTGAGGACGGGAATTGGAAGATCGTTCCCGAACCATAGAACGGATTGGAGACAGGAGGAACGCCAGTGACACCGCTGTTGATTGTGAATGTCTCATCCAGACGAATTGCGCGCTGGTTGTTGAAGACATTGAACCAATCCAACTGGAGACGGAGTTCCTTATGTTCGTCGATCTTGATCGGGTAGTACGTATTCAAGTCGAGGTTGAAGGTTGTGGGTGTTCGGTTCGAACCGATGCTGTCCACCTTGTTCGGGAATCCCGGAACGGTCGCAGCAACAGTCGGAACGATGGCTGTACCACGCGGTAGGGCAAAGCCCTCATTGTTTCCATAAACCGGGTGTGGAATCAGCTGGTTGTACGGAATACCAGACTGTGCACGGAATGAAGCGCCAACCATAAATTTCCATGGCGTGCGATAGCTCCCGTCGAATTTGAACTGGTGTGGACGATCATTTGGCAAGCGGCCATAAGTATTCTTCAGCAAGCTTACGAGGTCAAACAGCGAAGTGATATTCGGATCTGACTGACCGTTGTCATTTCGGAAGAGGCCTTCGTAGTTACCAATCAGGCTCGAGTACACGTACGAAGCGATCAACTGATAGTTGTTCGTAAATCGCTTGGTAGCGGTGAATTCAAGCGCGCGGTAATAACGACGAGCGTGCCCGAAACACTGGCCAACGCCCTCGGGCGGTGGCAGACATGACAGTCTGTTTGTTTCACTTTCGCCAGGGTTGAAAAGGAAGTAGTGGTCACCATCGTCAAAGGATCCATCTTCGATTACGTGATCCTGAGCACGGTAGATACCTCTGGCTCCGAGAACCAAGTCTTTTCTGATCTCATACTCACCACCGGCGGTGTATTCATCGACGGTCTGAGGTTTGAGGTCAAAGTCAACTGGCGTTTTTTCGGCGCCGAGGTTGCCAATGGACTGTGTGATCGTGGAGGTTGTCGGAGCATTTACACGATTCAAGCGGAACTGCTTGTCGGTTTGGGTGTTCTCACTACCGGCACGGACGTTAAGGTCGAGCGGAAGCGGAGTTTCGAGGAACCGAGCATAGTTGACAAACACTTTGCCCTTTCCTTGTCCCGTGAAATCCCAAATCAGACCCAAGCGCGGCTGCGCATTGTCCATGAAGTTATCCAACTTCAAGTAGTAAACGCTGTTGTTGCCCAGTGACTGCTGATAGTCCCAGCGAATACCATAATTAATCTGCAAGTTGTGGGTAACTCGGTAATCATCCTGGAGATAGAAACTCTCAACTCTACTGTTTGTTTTAGCATGAAGTTGGAAGTCACGGACTGTTGTAGCAGTACGTACCAGGAAAGGATGGTTAAGAGCCTCATCCGTTGTGATCGTGCCGGTAACAACAGAGGTCACGCCCGGAATTGCGCTGGCTGCGACCGCCGGGGTCAGGATGGTAGTTGATGTACCAGAAGGGCAAACGATCTGGGCTGAACGCTGCGTACAAACTGCAAAAGAGTTTGTCGTGCGGTAGCCGTTTACATGGTTAATATTGGAACCAGCCGGGATCAAGCCGAGCGGATCAGAGAACGTCTGGCTCGGACCGGTTCCCTGCTGTTCGATGTTATAAATGTTGTCGTTGTATTCAAACCCGTACTTGAGGGTGTGTGTACCCCAGATGTTCTGAAAACGGGCCTGGAGCTCATGACGATTGCGATCCTGATTTTGGAACAAGCCAAAACCCTGTCGCAGGAAGTTGCGCTGAAGGGTGCCGTTCGACTGAACAAAATCAACAAATCCTGGATTTAAGTTTGTTGCACTCGTTTGAGCGATAGCCGAAGTTGACGTGACAGGAGCAATCGTACCGCCTGGCGTAAGGATCGCGAAGCTGTCAGTGATTAACGGAGTACCCAGAACACTAGCAAGCGGCAACACATTCGAACGCTGCAAGTGCAGGCCAAATGCAAACTCACCAATCCAAGTCTGCGAGAAGGTTGAGTTCAAACGAGCGGCGTAGTTATGACCACCTGTTTGGATTTCACCCTGGAAAGTCGCAGGGTCAGCACCAAATCCGGAACCGCCAAACAAGAATCCTTGCTGCTTGGTAAAGTCACCGAATGTTGAGAACGTGAACGTGTGCTTGGGATTGATGGCCCACGTGACCTTACCCGAGTAGAACGGGGTCGTGATCTTATTCTCTGTATTTTGGTGGAAGGTTTGCGTGATGAAATGGTTCTTGCGCTGCTGTGGGTTGAATGCTGCGAAGAACCAGATCTTGTCTTTCTTGATTGGTCCACCGACGTCAACACCAGCATCGATTTCGGAGAACCCATTCGGAGCTGAACCGGTGAAAGGGAATTGCTTCGTATCGCGGACGAAGCCCTTGGCTGTGAAATAGCCAAAGCCATCGCCGTGGAATTCGTTACCACCGCTCTTGGTGATGACGTTGAAAATACCACCGGTCGACTTGCCATACTCGGCACCATACGCACCGGTTTTGATTTCGACTTCCTGCACAAACTCGAAAGGCAGGTTTGCACCAGAACCACCGAACGCGGGGTCGGTTGTGTTAACGCCATCGAGGATGTAGTTGTTCTCAGGACCGGATGAACCACCTACTGAGGGGTCACGATCGCGACCTGATGCATCGCGCAAGCCCGAACGTGCGACTGTCGGAGCAATGGTGTAAAGCGACTGCACCGTTCTCTGAGTCGGCAGATTGGAAAACTGTTCGGTCGAAACGCTGGTACCGCCTGTGTTGGAACTTACGTCAACAGCGGCACCGGACGTATCAGTAACAGTAACGTTCGCAGATGCGCCTTGTGGTTGAAGTGAAATTTCTACGGAGGCGGTTCTCGAAAGATTAACCTCAACATCAGTCTTTTCAAATTTTGAAAAGCCCTTCTCCGCTTCTATCTCCACCGAGTATTTTCCTGGGGGGAGATTTAGAATCTTAAAACGACCACCATCATCGGTAGTGGCGGTTTGAGCCGAAATTGAATTCGGGCTCTTCGCCTTGACGGTGATACCAGGCACGGCTGCACCGTTAGCATCGGTGACCACACCTTCTACTGAACCTGTCGTCGCTGATTGCGCAAACACGCTGCCGGTAAACAGCGCAAAGCACATTAAAAGCGCAGAAAGGCCAAAAAACTTTACGACATTCTTCATATTCTGCTTTCCTTTCTTAATTAGGCAGGTGCCGTCGCCTCCTGTGTGACCTACCCTCTTTCACTGACGGCACCAAAAAGAATCTAATACGAGTGGCTTTAATACAGACCTCGCGGGGTCGGTTTTGGCAATTGCCATGCCCGCACAGCCTAATGGAGAATTCTCCACGTATTCGCCGCTCAAACGGCTTAAACGAGAGGCCCCGCATCCAAAAAAATGGGAATATCCAGAAATCTCAACCGTGGGTGAAGTGGGATCTTTATTAGGACCACGACAGGCATCGCAGGACCAGGGAGAGCAGGGCAACCAGGTTAAGGACTTGAGGTCCAAACACAAAGCTAAGAAACGCAATCGAGTTGCAATAATTACAGCGCTTGGAAAGGACTGAAGCGGTTTTTCATGAGGACACACATTGCCTTCGAATTCATTTGCGGTTATTTAAGAGCCGCACATGTCCGAACGCATCTATCGCGACCCTGTACACAACATCATTCGCTTACGCACTGACACGACTGAAGGCGAACTGATGATGAACCTCATCGACGCTGCAGAGTTCCAAAGGCTGCGTCGAATTAAACAACTTGGGCTAGGTCTCTACACATATCAAGGGGCCGAACATTCACGCTTCACACATTCACTGGGTGCATTTCACTTGATGAGTCGCGTGTTGGATCGAATGAGTGAGCGTTATTCGATCGATGCAGAAGATCGGATCGCAGCGCGGGCGGCAGCATTACTCCACGATGTTGGACATGGATCCTTTTCACACGTCATGGAAAAGGTCCTCAACTTCCATCACGAACAATGGACAGTTCAAGTTCTCTTAAGTGAAGAAACCGAGATCGGACAACTACTGCGTTCTCATTCGGCAGAACTGCCAAACAAAGTGGCGTCGATCATCGAAGGTAAGTTTCAACCGTCCGCACTCGCCCAACTAGTCTCCTCACAGTTAGACGTCGATCGAATGGATTATCTGTTACGCGATTCATTGATGACTGGTGCCAAGTATGGCATTTTCGATCTTGAGTGGATCATCAACGCGCTGGCTATCGATGAAGAAGCAGATCGAATCTATGTCGAAGCACGTGGTCTCTATGCGGTTGAGGAATATCTCCAGGCTCGCTACTACATGTTTCGACAAGTCTACTTTCACAGGACGTTGCGATCCGCTGAGGCAGTCTTGCGTTCGATCATCAGACGTGCCTTGAAACTGTTTGAAGAAGGCTTCGATGTATGGCATGCCACAGAAACCGCATTTGACAAGATTCTGCGTCGGGAATCACTGAGCATCACTGAACATCTACAAGTTGATGATTCAGATTTTATGTTTCACGTTAAGCAGTGGCAGCGCTCATCAGATCCGATTCTCAGCGATCTTAGCAAACGTTTTATCCAGCGACGGCTCTTCAAAGCAATCGATCTTGATATGCCGGCATCAGAAAAGAATGAGTTTCTCGAGACAGCGCGCGAGGCAATTCGAAGGTCCGGTTTCGATCCCGATTACTATTTCATTGAAGATCGCGCCAGCGATGTTCCGTACTACAACTACTACGAAGCCGAGCGAGCGGAACCCAAGACTCACATTTACGTTGAGGCTGGTTATACTCATCCTCAAATAATGGAAATCAGTGAGGTGAGCAACGTAGTGAAAGGGCTCCAACACGGCTACGAACTGCACCGTGTTTGTTTTCCGGCAGAAGTAAAGAATGACGTCTACGAACTCTATCACCGCGACAGGCGCAAAACGGGATACGCCGGAGCCGGAACGGAAGCTCAAAAAAGGTAACACCAGGAAACGAACAAGCTCAGGAGTCTTTATTAAAATAGGCATTATGCGTCGCTTGTGTGCCACTCTGGTTCTTCTTTTGGGTGTGGTTTTCTCAACCCCAGCGCATGCGAGTGAGCGGCCCACCAAAATTGGCATCCTCGATTTCGGTTCCGCCGACCTAGGCAAGCTAGTTGCGCAACATCTTCGAAGCAGGTTTCACTCAAATCCCAGCATTCAATTGATCGATGCTGATCTCAGTGCATCGGCAGCTCGCGGCGCTGGCTATACGGGTTCGCTGAATATGTCCACAGCAGAGGCACGCGATCTCGGCGCCGCTATGGATGCCGAGTTCTACGTCGTGGGTGATGCGCAGACACTCAGGCGCTCTTCATCAACGAAACCTATCTATTACGAATCCTACTCCTCGGTTTTTTTGATCAGTTCTCGTTCGGGGCGTCTAATCTCATGGCAACGACTTTCCGCAGATGCGGACGAGGCAAACACTGCCGAGGACAAACTCATCAAATCCCTGTCTGATGAACTTGTCGAGCAACTCCTTGGTGCGATAAAAAAGACGCAAGTGGAAGAAAGTAATGAACGCGCGATCCCGACTTCCTCAGCGCCGCTGATCGAGGAAGCACCTGAAGATGATAAGAGTGCCGGGGCAGCAGGGCTGCGTCTGCCGAGACCCTATCGCAGGCTTCGTCCGGCGTATCCTGACAGCGCCGCTCGCGCAGAAGCTGAAGCTACGGTTGATGTCTTAGTTGACGTGGGCGCGGATGGCGAGGTCAGTCAGGTTCAGGTCGCCAGGTGGGCTGGATTCGGACTTGATGAAACAACTGTTGCCACGGTTCGTCAGCTGCATTTCTTCCCCGCGTTACGTAACGGTACTCCAATTCCGATGCGTGTTCTTCTTCGTTATAACTTTCGAAAAACCTCGCAATGAAGATTTTAATCAGACACCTAACTGTTCTTAGTGTGGCCAGCGTTGTTCTCGCGCTGACGTTCGGCCTGCAATCTTTTTCATCTACGACAGCCTACGCTGCGAAGGACGATTCCCCGTTCATCTCGACGTCCACAGCCGAGGGTCGACTCGCAGTCTTCGATGATGTTTGGGAAACAATTCAGGAACGTTACTACGACATTAAGTTTAACGGCATCGATTGGCAGGCTAGTCGAATCAAGTTTCGTGCTTTGGCAGGCCAGGCGAAAAGCACTCACGAATTCTACGATGTCATCCGAAAGATGTTGTCTGCGCTCAAAGATGCGCATACGCGCGCCTATGGGCCAGATGAAAAATTTGACTGGTGGAACCCTCGGTTCATAACCCTTGGCTTCACCATCCGTGAGGTTGAAGGTCTGCCAACGGTGATCCAGGTAAACCGTACTTCTGAAGCTGCTCGAAATGGTATTCGACCCGGCGATGTGTTGCTGAAGATCGACAACGTTCCCGCAAAGCAATTCATTACTCAAAAACTCGAAGCACCTGGACTAGCGTCTGACACCTCGGCTCGGTACCGGGCTATCGCGAACGTGCTGGAAGGACCAGCTGGCAGTACGGTTCAGATCGATTGGCAAACGAAGGGCGGAAAGACAAAATCAGCTTCGTTCACAAGGTTCTGGAATCAAAAGCAATTAGGATTTGGCAGTCAACGCTCGGACAATATCGCAATCATAAAGATCGATGCCTTTACCCAATCTCTGGCGCTTGAATTCACAAAAGCACTTCCGAAGATGGTGGCCGGCGCAGATGGAATCATCCTGGACTTGCGAGGAAACGGCGGCGGCGATGCTGAAGCAATGGCCGATGTCGTTTCACCATTCCTCGCAGATGGCACGGGACTCGGAAAATTTGTCGATCGATCAGGTGCGTCGTTTGAACTACACAGTTATCTGAAGCGACTTTGGCCGTCGGCCGCGGCCGTTAACCTTCCGATCGTGGTTCTCACTAGCGAAAGCACTTCGAGCGCCGCAGAAATCATGACTGCGGCGTTACAAACAAATCGAAATGCACAGGTGATAGGAACTGGCAGCTGTGGATGTGTTCTCGCTATCCGCAGTCGACACGAGTTACCTGATGGTGGTGTCCTGGACGTTAGCGAATTTGACTACCGCACTACCGCAGGAGTCCGTCTGGAAGGACGCGGCATCATTCCCGATACACGCACCTCACTTAAACGACAGGATCTCTACGCTGGTCGAGATCGCACTCTTGAGATAGCCAAGTCGTATCTAAAACGATCGATGGAAAATTGATTTATCGCTGATCTCTTTATGTCCAAATCGTCGTGCTATCATGCCAAAGCACGATTCCAACGCCCACAGGTGATCTAGTTCAATGCTGTATCTGTCGCAGGTTTTAGGTCGACCTATACGCGACCTTGAAGGTGAACGTGTGGCCACCGTCAAGGATGTAATCGTGCGTCTCGGTGCAGATGATCACCCACCAGTCACGGGAATCGTGGCTCGCTATCGTCGTCGTGATTTTTTCATGTCGCGCTGGCGTATGAATGATCTAAACCAGCAAGGTGTGCGTTTGAATTCGGACATCCTTGACCTTCGTCCATTTGTACGGCGCGAAGGTGAAGTACTACTGGCACGCGACGTACTCGACAAACAACTTATCGATGTCGATGGCAAACGCGTTGTTCGCGTCAACGATGTGCAGATCATCGAGGCTGCAGGTGAGTGGAGAGTGACAGGCGCCGACGTAAGCCTGCAGGGCTTGTGGAGGCG
>DATEXA010000442.1:0-26252 GCA_035257465.1 Pyrinomonadaceae bacterium
TCGTGGGCTCGTGCTCGCTAACACTCGAGCACAGGCGGACACGGAAGAAGCGAAACAAGTGCGCACACAACAGGCGGAACAAATCATGGCGTCGGGCATGGCTGGCGTTACCGATGCGATGTTGCCCAAGCTGTTAACGCCTGAGACCGTTAGCAAGCGCCCGGAAGTTGTGAAGCGGATTCGTGACATGATGCTCAAAACGAAGCCGGCTGGAGCTGCTGCTGCGTTGAGGGCGATGGCCGCGCGCGAAGATCAAACTGCGTTGCTGCCTCAAGTATCTGTGCCAACTTTGATACTGGTTGGGCGTGAGGACCCGATTACGCCATTGCAAGACAGCGAGAACATGCACAAGAAGATCGCCGGCTCGCGATTAGTGGTTATCGAGAACGCTTCACATGTGTCGAACATCGAGCAGTCGGCTATTTTTAATGCTGAACTATCATCGTTTCTCCATCGTGCTTCGTAGGTAAAGGAGTTCATGTCTAACTACAAAACGTTCACAATTGAGGAGCGAGTGCGCTGGGGAGATGTCGACGCGGCGCGAATAATCTTCTACGGTGCCTATATTCGATTTTTCGAGATTGCTGAAACAGAGCTATTTCGTGCTGCTGGTTTACCCTATGGCTTGATGTTTGACGAGGCCAACGTTTGGCTTCCACGTGTGCACCTCGAGTGCGACTTTCACAACGCAGCGCGACTGGATGATCTGTTGGAAGTCAGCGTCTATGTCGCAAGCATCGGAAGATCTTCGATGAGACTTAACTTCGAAGTACGTCGTAAGGGCGAGGAGATGCTGGTTGCCACGGCGCATTTCGTCCTGGCGACGGTCAGAAGAGATTCATTTGAGACCGTTCCTTTTCCCTCCGAATGGCGAGAAAAACTTGCCCCTTACTCAGCTAACGAACAAAAATAAATGACAGACGAAACACTGGATGAGCGTTCAGTCGAGCGCGATCCGATCAAACAATTCAAGGTTTGGTTCGATTCGGCAGTTGCCGCAAAGTTGCCGCTGCCTGAGGCAATGTCGCTGGCTACAGTAACTCGAGACGGCAAACCAACGTCACGCATGGTGTTGCTTAAGAGCTTCGACAACGACGGGTTTGTGTTCTACACAAACTATCTCAGCGCCAAGGCAAAAGACTTGGAAACAAATCCGAATGTCGCGCTGACTTTCTTTTGGCCACAACTCGAGAAGCAAGTCCGAATCGAAGGTGCAGTAACGAAGACTTCTGCTGATGAGTCGCGAAGGTATTTTGAAGGACGGCCCCGCGAGAGTCAGATCGGCGCATGGGCGTCGGCGCAAAGTGAAGTTATTTCGGGGCGCGATGAATTAGAAAAACGGCGGGCGGAGTTGGAAGAAACGTACCGAGACCAACCGATTCCCTGGCCAGAACATTGGGGCGGTTATCGTTTGAGACCGGATCGAATTGAATTCTGGAAAGGTCGAGTTGGACGCCTGCATGATCGAATCGTTTATGAGGGACAGTCGGACGGCTCATGGTCGATCAAGCGACTCGCACCGTAGGCTGGGAGCGCTGGCGTCCCCGCCTGCTGCGTGCGGTTCTCCAACGTCATTCCTGATTGAATTAAGTTTAGCGAATCTCAATTAGCAGGCGAGGACGCCTGCGCTCCCAGCCGATGCCCCGTTAGACCGGCCTGAGAGCACTCCGCACGAGTTTCTTTTTCAGATCAACATATCCCTGATCGCCCGCGACTAATTCGCCAAGAACACGTTTCACGCCGCGGTGACCTCGCGCAAACTCAATCATGCGTTCTGTAAATGGTGCGCCCCAGAAGTTGCCGTAAAAACGTCGACGCATCTGTGCCGCTCGTCTTAGTTCGCCACCAAAGTCTTCGCGCCAACGAGCCTCATAGTCTGTCAGTTTGCCCGCGCGGTAACACTCAGCGAAGACCTGTGCTGATCGCAGTGCATAGTAGATTCCTTCTCCGGTGACAGGATCTGCAAAACCCGCGGCATCGCCGAGCAGTGCCCAGTCTGGGCCACAAATTTTCCTCGTCTCCCAGGTCTTGTCTGCGAGTCCGGGAATCCGGGCTGCATAACGTTCGGCGGATTGCTGAAGGTATCGACGAAGGTTTTCAGCTTGCGGGTCATTTCTTTGCGACCAGAACTTTCGTTTGTCATTACTTGGGGTTGAGTAATAACCAATCATGAATTGCCACAAGAGCTCGTCCAGAGGTTCATGCTCAAACGCATCTTGAGTTGTAGCGATACCAAATGAAATGTGATCAGGACGCGGAAAAGCCCACGCATAACCAATCCATTTCGGAAGAAACGCCACCACTGTAAGAGCTTCGCCGTTTGCCGGAAGAGGAGCGCGGTAACCAAAAGCTACTTCCATGTCCGATGGCGGCAAGGCGCCAGCCAACTTCTTACCAATGCCGCTGTTTGCGCCGTCGGCGCCGATCAATACCCGACCAAAATACTCACTGTTGCTTTCTGTAACGATTGTCCAGCCACCGTGAGTTCTCGTCATCTTCCTAGCAGATACTTTCTCGCTAATAACAGTGGCGCCCGCGTCGCGTGCTCTATCCCTCAGAAAAGAGTCAAAGGCGATGCGCGAGTAAATCGCGAATGGCTCATCGAGTTCGAGATGTAGCTTCTTTCCAGATGGAGAATACAAATCGAGTTCGTTGATCGTGCGGCCTACCGCGTTTAGTAACTGCGGCCATGCTTTCAACGCTTTTGACGTTACTCCACCCCCACAGGCCTTTGGTTCACCTTCAGGCCGGCCATCAAACAGCGCAACCTTCGCACTGCCTTTCGCGAGCAATTCAGCAGCGAAAGATCCCGCCGGCCCGGCGCCTACAATCAAGAGGTCAAATTTACTCATTTGAATAAGTGAGTTTAAGTGATCGGGATCGCTTAGTCATAATACGACCCCCTGGAGTGTGCAGGGTGGCCAAGGCAGAGAGGCACTGCACTCCAAAGTTGATTGTTCGTTTCGAAAGAGCGGCGCTAAAATGTGTTTGTTCCCAGTAAAAATCCCTGGCACCGTCGAGAAGCACGACTTCACGTCCGGACGCGCTTGTTCAATAAATGGCGATCGAGCGCGGGCGTTCTCCATCCCCCGGTGCTTGGCCCGAGTCGAAAGATCGATTTATCAATGAGCACTGATTGCTTTCTGGTATTCACCGGCATCGCACCGCATCCACCGATAATGGTGCCTGAAATCGGTGGCGGGGCGATTCTGGAGGTCCAGGACTCCATCGATGCGATGGCGGAGTTTACCCGACGGCTTAAAACGACCGGCGCCGAAACTGTTGTTCTAATCTCCCCACACGCGCCGCTGGAAGCAGACTCATTCGTGGCCTATCACGGACCGACCCTGCATGGTGACTTCAGTCGTTTTCAAGCACCTGACACTCAGTTCAGCATCCAGGTTGACGATGAACTGTTGACCGCAATTACCGAGAGTGCCGCAAAGGAGCATTTTAAAATCACCAGAATTGCGGAGCGCGTGTTGGACCACGGAACTGCTGTTCCGCTTTACTTTCTGATCGCGAACGGATGGCACGGCAAGGTCGTTGCACTTGGTTACAGCTTCCTATCGAATGGTGAACATTTGCGTTTTGGATCATGCATCAGGAGAGCAGTAGATGACGTCCAACGACGCGCGGCCTTCGTCGCAAGTGGGGATTTGAGTCATCGACTCAAACCACAAGCTCCGGCCGGTTACAACTCGGACGCTCACCTCTTTGACGAAGAGGTAGTGGCTGCAATTCGCTCATGCGACCTCGAACGAATTCCTGAGATCGATCAGAAACTACGAAAGAAGGCCGGGGAGTGCGGCTTTCGATCGATGCTTGTTGCCATCGGCGCAGGTGGTGACCTGGAAAGAAGTTGCGAAGTGATCAATTACGAAGCGCCCTTCGGTGTGGGGTACGTGGTCGCACAGTTAACGCTGGACGAAGCCGGGTGTGCGACTACCGAAATCACAAGACTCGCCAGAGAGACCGTGGAGACTTTCGTGACCTCTGGAATTGCTCCCGATCCTCCAGCAGATCCGCGTGGCATCCTTGCCGAAAGGTCGCCGTGCTTTGTGTCTCTGAAAACACTCGACGGTGATTTGCGTGGATGCATTGGAACAATCGAACCTGTAAAAGACACACTGGCGGAGGAGTTGATAGCCAACGCAGTCAGCGCGGCCACAATTGATCCGCGGTTTCCACCTGTCACGGCCTATGAACTTTCTAACTTGCGTTATTCGGTCGATGTGCTACTTCCGGCTGAGTCAAGTTCCTTTGAAGAACTGGATCCGCGAGTATATGGAGTCATTGTTGAGGACGAATCAGGTCGACACCGTGGTCTGTTACTACCAGACATTCCAGGTGTGGACACCGCAAAACAGCAAGTTGAGATTGCGACTCGGAAGGCGGGAATACCTCAAGGCACAAAGATAAAGCTGTCGCGGTTTAAAGTGGAAAGATTTCGCGAGTAGAAAAATCAACCGCAGATTTTCGCAGATAAATATAGTAGCTGCGTAAACTGCGGTTTTGATCTCTCAGAAGAAAACTAAACGTCGAGGTTGCGAACGTCGAGCGCGTTGTCTTCGATAAACTTGCGGCGCGGTTCGACAGCATCACCCATCAGCACAGTGAAGATTTCATCAGTCTCAACTGCGTCGTCGATCCGAACTTCCAACAGCGTACGTTTGTCGGGATTCATTGTTGTTTCCCAAAGCTGTTCCGGGTTCATCTCGCCTAGACCTTTGTATCGCTGAATTGTGAGGTCCTTCTTAGCCGCGGCAAGCACCTTGTCTAAAAGTGCTTCGCGTGTGGGAACCTCTTCACTGGTTCCGTTCTCGCCGGAAACAAATGGACCCGACAGATCATCTTCGAGACTCTTAAACAGTTCGACGGCTTTCTGGAATTCCACGTAGCTGGCGAAATTCCAATCGATCGCCATGTTAATGCCCGATCGAGTCATGGTTTCAATTTCCCACAAACCGTGCTCTTCGTCGGGGGTCAACTCTGTTTCATATCCGGCTTTGCTGAGTGCGTTGTCGATCTTCTGCATCAGCTCCCCGTCCTGGAAAACCTTGCGCAGCGTCAGACCTTCTTTTCGCAACAGCCCTTTTCGACCAGCCAACGTCTCCAGCAGTACATCGAGAAGATTTGCATCGCCGGCGAGCCGTCTCCTCGCGCGTTCCACGTAAGACTTGAAATCAACCATCTTCTCAAGCGACTGCGCCAGAGCGCGACCTTCAATTGCTTCCGTGGCGCCGACCGATTTGACGCTCATATCATTGGTTGCCATTCGCATGAGATAACGCACCATGGAACCTTCGTCTTTGATGTACTCCTCTTTCTTGCCTCTCTTCACCTTGAACAGAGGCGGTTGAGCGATGAACACGTGTCCACGTTCTACGAGCGCAGGCATCTGGCGGTAGAAGAACGTCAACAACAAGGTACGAATATGCGAGCCGTCGACATCAGCGTCCGTCATCAGAATGATCTTGTGATAACGGAGCTTCGTAATATCGAAATCGTCTTTTCCAATGCCGGTACCGAGCGCAGTGATCAATGATTTGATTTCGCTGTGGCCCAGCATCTTGTCGAATCGAGCTTTTTCGACGTTAAGTATCTTTCCCTTAAGTGGAAGGATCGCCTGGTTCTTGCGATCGCGACCTTGTTTAGCGGAACCACCTGCCGAATCGCCCTCCACGATATAGATTTCCGATAACGCAGGGTCGCGCTCCTGACAATCAGCCAGTTTGCCGGGCAACATACTGGAGCCCATCACGCCTTTGCGGACGATCTCGCGAGCCTTGCGAGCTGCTTCGCGTGCACGGGCAGCATCCAGAGCCTTACCAACTATCTTTTTGGCAACTGGAGGATTTTGTTCAAAGAATTCTGTCAGCCTGTCATTCAAGAACGACTCCACGGAACCCTTAACGTCGGAATTCAGTTTTCCTTTCGTTTGACCCTCAAACTGAGGCTGCGGCAGCTTGACCGAGATTACCGCCACCAGACCTTCACGAACGTCATCTCCGGTCAAATTCGTCTTGAAGTTCTTCGCTAAACCTGAGGACTGCGCGTAGGCGTTGATTGTCCTGGTGAAGGCCGAACGAAAACCGGAAAGATGGGTGCCGCCATCGACAGTGTTGATGTTGTTGGCAAACGAATACACCTTCTCGTCGTAGCCGTCGTTGTACTGAATGGCCACTTCGATTGAAAGCGCGTCGGCTTCCTTCTCAAAGTAGATCGGCTTGTCGTGTAGCGTCGACTTGTTCTTGTTGAGATGTTTTACGAACTCCGCGATTCCGCCTTTGTAGTAGAACTCGTGTGAACGTTCAGGCTCTTCCCGTTCGTCTTTGATTGTTATGCGGATGCCTTTGTTGAGAAAGGCCTTCTCGCGGAGGCGCTCGGATAGCTTGTCGAAGCTAAAGGACGTTTCCGTAAATATCTGCCCGTCTGGTTTGAAGGTAATCTTTGTGCCGCGCTTTCGGGTTTTGCCAGTTTGCTTTAGCGGAGCAACTGGAATTCCGCGAACGTACTCTTGTTCGTAGGTTTTTCCGTCACGCCAGATCTCGAGATGCAAAAGTTCTGACAGAAAGTTCACACACGAAACGCCGACTCCGTGTAGACCGCCTGAGACTTTGTATGCGTTTGAATCAAACTTACCGCCTGCGTGAAGTTTAGTCATAACCACTTCGGCAGCAGAACGCTTTTCCTTCTTTATCTCATCGACAGGAATCCCTCGTCCGTTATCTATAACCGTGATCGAGTTATCGAGATGAATTGCTACTTCGATAGTGTCGCAGTATCCGGCTAATGCTTCGTCGATAGAGTTATCAACTACTTCGTAAACAATGTGGTGAAGACCTATTTCACCAGTCGATCCAATGTACATCGCAGGGCGCTTCCGAACAGCGTCTCTTCCTTCCAGGATTGTGATCGATGATGAATCGTAGGCCATGCTCTTCTTTTGTACTTTAGTTTCAGCTATTACCAATCTACTCTCCTATCAAATAATTGAACTGGCCGACGCGAGGGAAGATCCCTCACCTCGGCTGCACACTTTACCGTCCTCAATTTCGTAAACATTTGCCCGCGAAAAGAACGATTCAACGTGCGTTCGTTTTGACGTCGTGATGAAAGTTTGAGTTCGATTCTCAAGGTACTCAAGCAGGCGTCTAATTCTTGGTTCATCCAGTTCCGCGTCGACATCGTCTATAACGAAAACCGGCTGATCTTCAGACGCTAAATTATACAACGAAATCGCCGCTAAGTCTAATAATAACAATGCGCTACGCTGCTGTCCGGAACTTCCGTAAACCCGTATTTCATGGCCGTCAAGAACGATCTCCAGGTCATCCCTATGCGGCCCGACAAGAGAATGTCCAACGGCCAACTCAGCCGGCAGTCGAAGGGCAATTCTCGAGCGCAATGCGGCTTCGTACTCATCAGGATTTCCTTTGCCTTCCAGCGACGAAACATAACGCACTGCGAGGGTTCGGCGGTCGAAAAACTGCAGTTCTAAGGTGTCGTTCAATTCCCGAACATACTTCAGTCGCTGGTTGTGAATGACCGCGCCCAACTCAATCAACTGATCATTCCATGGCGCGACAAGGTCCGATACTTTCTCCAGGTTGAATTCGTTTTCACTAGCCTGCTGCAACAGCTTGTTCTTTTGCTTTACTACTCTTGAATAGTCAGCAATCGTTTGGAGATATGTAGGTTGGATTGAAGAGATTCCTCGATCAAGAAAACGTCGACGGGCTTCCGGCATTCCACGCACTACTTCAAGGTCTGCGGCAGTGAAGGAGAACACTTGCAATTGAGAAAGATAGCGGGCAAGCGGTTCTCGCTTGGTATTAACAAAAATTGCTTTTGAGTTGTCCTGGAGAGTTACCTGCAGATTTCGTTCGAGGTCAGCCGCCACTAATACTCGTCCACATATCGTGGCTGTTCTCTCTCCAAATCTTATCGCTTCTTGTAAACGTTGAGTTCGAAAAGATTTTGTGCGAGCGAGAACGTGTATTGCTTCCAACCAACTGGTCTTGCCATGGCCGTTGTTCCCATAAATGATGTTTAGTTGAGAACCCCAGACTATCTTGCCAGTCAAATTCCGGAAGTTAGTCGCTTCAATTTCAGCGAGCTGCATTGTGAAATTTTACCATAGCGACCGGATAAACGAATGGAAACGAAAAAGCGTCCTTGGGCCAGATTGGCCAAGGACGCTTCGTGTCAAAGAAGCGGATTAGATTCAGATTCTCATTGGCATCACGATGTACTTGTAATCGTATTCAGCTTTTTCTGCCGGCTGCAGTTGCGCTTGCGAGTTCCCATCTCGAAATTCAAAAGCGATCTTGGCGTCACCGATGACGTTCAGGAATTCCTGAAGATACTGAGCGTTGAAACCTATATCGGTTTCCTCACCCGCATACTCAGTTTGCAGAGTTTCGTTTGCTTCGCCCTCCTCTGCGTTTTGGGAACTAATTACCAGTTGATTGGGTTCCAGATGGAAACGAATCGCGTGCGACCTTTCGTCTGCCATCAATGCAACCCTGCGAATCGCTAGATTCAGTAGTCCACTCTCAAACTGGACGGACTTGTCGTTATTTTTAGGCATGACCATTTCGTAATTCGGAAACTGACCATACAACATCCGTGAAATCAACAAGCGTGGGCCAATGTCGAAATAGATATGGTTTTCATCCATACCCAAACTTATATCACCATCAAAACCTGCGGTCAGCTTAGTCAATTCAGCGAGGGTTTTTCGCGGTATCAGAGTATCGATACTCTGATTATCACCATTCTTCGTAACATTCTTGCGCTCAACGTACGCGAGTCGGTGTCCATCAGTCGTAACCATCTTGGCTGAGTCTGCGTCGAGAACAAACTTCGCACCGGAGAGCGTGTATCGTGATTCTTCCTGGGTAATAGCAAAGATCGTTCGATCGATGAAGGTCTTCAAAACGTTTGCCGGAATCTTTGTGGGAGCCGATTTGAACGACGGAACCTCTGGAAAAGCATCCCGTGCAACGCCAACCAACTTGAACCGCGCTCGGTCACATTTGACTGTTACCCATTCGTTTTCTTCCTTCTTAAAACTAACTGGGGCGTCTGGCAGTAGTCGGGCTATCTCAAACAACTTACGAGCCTGAACACAAATAGCTCCAGGAGTTGTTATCTCCTCCGCATCCATATCGCAACGAATGGTTACGTCGAGGTCAGTACCGGTAATTCGGATCGTACTCTCTCCTATCGATTCAATCAGAATGTTCGATAGGACCGGTATCGTATTTTTCTTCTCAACTACCCCCTGAACGAAGGCGAGTTCTTTTTGAAGGTTTTGTTTACTAACTACGAATTGCATTGCGATCACCCCTTCACGTTGTGATTCCCACAACGTTTCTTCTTCTTCTAACTCAAAACTAAATCATTTATTGATCTAGTAGTACTAGTAGGAGGCTGTGAATCTGTGAATAAGGCGTTAACCATCTAAATCAGAGTGGGTTAGTTATTTCGACTCGCTGTGGAAATACTCGCAGCTGTCGTACCAACCTTAGGAAAAAGTCTGTGGAGCGCAAACCTTACCATATTTCCACAAAACGTTCTCTGTGGCCTGTGCAAAAAACTTCCGCCAAAACTATTTTTGTAACGACTCGGAGATTTCGCTAATCAGACGTTGCAGTGTACCGTCGCTTGTAACCAACGATTCGATCTTTTCAACTGAATGAATAACGGTGGTGTGATGTTTCCCGCCAAAAGCGCGACCTATTTCAGGATAACTATGTTTAGTGAGTTGCTTACAAAGATACATCGCCACCTGACGTGGGTGCGAGATGTGCCGCGCGTTGTTCTTGGAGAGTAATTCATCGACGCTTAGTTTGTAGGTTGATGCGACCAGCTTCTGAATTTGCTGTATCGTAACCGCTCCTGATTCTTCTTCCTTTGCGATATTTCGAATTGCATCCTGCGCAAGTGTTTTTGAGATTGGCTCCCCGCGGAGTGATGAAATAGCGATCAAACGCACCAGGGATCCTTCCAGTTCTCTCACGTTGCTCTTCACGCGTCCTGCGATGAACATAGCAACGTCGTCGGGAATGCTCACATTCATGAGATCCGCTTTGCGCTTAAGGATGGCGATTTTTGTTTCGAGATCCGGCGGTTCAATATCAGCGATCAATCCCCATTCAAATCGAGAATGGAGTCGCTCTTCCAGTGTCGGTATTTCGCGCGGAGGGCAATCGGAACTTATTACGATCTGCTTTTGTTGATCGTAGAGTGCATTGAACGTATGAAAGAACTCTTCTTGAGTGCGCTCTTTACCCGCCATGAACTGAACGTCGTCGATTAAAAGCACGTCTACTGATCGGTATTTCTCTCTAAAACTTTGAGTCTTATCGTAACGAATCGCATTAATCAAATCGTTCATGAACTTCTCGGATGAGAGGTAACAGAGCTTCAAATGGTGATTGCGAGCTTTGATTGCATGACCACAGGCGTGCATCAAGTGTGTCTTCCCGAGACCCACGCCACCGTAGAGGTATAGCGGGTTGTAAGTTCGTCCAGGCGCTTCGGCAACGGCCATTGACGCAGCGTGAGCAAATTGATTACAGGAGCCGACGACAAAACTGTCGTAGGTGTATCTAGAGCTGAGCGAAGGCTCCGACTGGAAGGTAGTTTTGACGCTTTGCTGGTTACTCGCGGGGACGATATCGCGATTCGATGTTGTGGTCGTCGTCTCGGTTTCCGTGTTGGCAAACGTTGAAGTTGAATCTGATTCTGAAGCGCGATCGATCTGCCAGCCCAGGGAGTACCCGTTGAGGCTGAGATCGTTGAGTGATTCATCCAGAATCTTAGAGTAATTGCTGACTACCCAATCTTTGATTACTTGGTTTGGCGCTCGTAGGTGAATTACCTGGCCGGCACTATCGAGACTTTCAAATTGGATTGGACCGAACCATCGTTCAAGTGTTTGATGGTTCAAGCGGCCGCTTAATGAATGGAGTATCTCACCCCACACATTGTTATCTACAGATGGATTCATTTGAGAACTTAAAGCTGGAGGGGGTTCAAATTGACTAAAGCCCGCGAAACAGAACCGTACACCGGTTTTTGGAGAACTCTAACCTGCCCTATTCCAGTATTACCTTGCCAGTGACACTCCGATACTTATGATTTAGCTTTTCCACAGCGTTTTCCACAACTAGTGGAAAAAGATCCCCCCGGTTAAAGTGATGCATTAAAGTCTTTTACTATCAACTGTTTACAGGTGCCATACCCGGAAAGCCTGCGGAGACTAACATAGAACTTTTCGCTTGATCAAGCGACTCCCGGTAATAAAACAAGGCACTTCCCACCCGGCTTCTGCTGAGGTGAATCAGGTATCATAATCATACGAATTTGTGTGGTGGTGTCACTGCGATTGAGATCGACGAAACCCGTCCATTCGAAGCCAAGGGCTCACTTTCGGCTGTAAATGGTTCCGATAACAAAGCCCAAAACAAGGTGTACGTCTCACGTCTTGGTTTCTTGACATAACCAAAGACGCCGATTAGTCTTAGGATTTTCGTCTACAGGAGATACTCGAGACTATGTCGAAACGAACATTTCAACCAAACAATCGTCGGCGCGCAAAGACCCATGGTTTTAGGGCCCGAATGGCAACTAAGAATGGCCGTCTGGTGCTGAAGAGGCGTCGTGCCAAAGGTCGCAAGCGACTGACTCCTTCGCATTACTAAACAGCTCCGCTTCGGAATTGATTAGTTAAGCGTATGCGGAATTATTTGCGAGACCCAAAAGAGTTCCAATACGTATATAGACGAGGCAATCGATACGACGGCACGTTTTTAACTGTATTTGTTATTAATAACGAAGGTTTGCATCATCGACTCGGCGTAACCGCTTCGAAGAAAGCGATTGGTAAAGCAGTTCATCGAAATCGCGCCAAGCGCTTATTAAGAGAGGCATTCCGATCAAACGAACTCCCTTTAAACGCGCTGTCGAATAAATATGATTGGGTTTTAAACGCGAAGTCGGCACTGTTAGAGGTTAAGTTGTCGGCGCCGGCTGAAGAATTTGCGGGAATTATTGATCGCATAAGCCACAGGGAATCGCGAACCGACGTCACAGAGCAGTCAGTGAAAGTTGTGTGAAGAAAGTCCTTATTTCATTTCTTAGGATCTATAAACTGGCGATTTCACCGCTTCTACCTCCCTCTTGCAGATTTATTCCAACATGCTCGGAATATGCTATTGACGCGATCTCGCGATACGGCGCCTGGCGAGGATCGCGGTTGGCTATGTCCAGATTACTAAAGTGTCATCCTTTTCACCCTGGTGGCTACGATCCCGTTAAGTAAAGAGTCTTGCGTTTCTTAAAGAACTCGACACGTTATGCAACAAAAACGATTCATATTGGCGCTAGTTATTTCATCCGCCATTCTGTTTTTTTGGAGTTACTTTTATCCAGTCAAGCAGCCTCAGAGCCCGCAGCCTTCAACTCCGCAAACAACCACGAGTCAACCTACTCCAGCTCCGGCGGGATCAGCTGCTAGTCCTACTGTCAATCAATCAACATCTCCGCTAGTGAGCGCTCAGAGCAGTGCACCTCAGCGAACAATAACTATCGAGACACCGCTTTACAGAGTGCGGTTTGATTCACGCGGCGCCGAACCAGTTAGTTGGATCATCTCCAAGAATAAGAATAGTGGCGCTGAGATCTTTTCGGTGGCGGGTAAAAAGTCTGATCGGAAGGAACTAGAACTTATCTCTCCCGAGGGTCTGAGCAGACAACCGCGTCAGGTGCCTCTACAGATTCGTACCGGCGACGCGGCATTAGATGCAGCCTTAGCCTCAGCCACATACCGAGTGGAAGGTGCTGACCACAGCACTGGCGATTCAACGGTAAGCTTATCGCCAGGAGAGAAAAAAGAACTGACCTTTGTTCTGGAGGATCCTAGTGGTTTACAGGTAAGGAAGTCTTTGGTTTTCGACGCCGATCGTTACGCAACAGATCTCAGCGTGATCGTCAAAAGAAACGAACAGGCTATTCCGCAAGTAAAGATCACAATTGGACCAAGCATTGGCGATCAAGGCATCACGCACCACACTTTCTATTCAGTTGCACCTGAGGCGGTCGCGCATGTAAACGGCAAGCTTGAGCGACATCCAGCAGCAGGTATCAATACGAATAAGAGTTCGCCTGATCACCTCGTGCAAAACGGACCAGTTGACTGGGCAGGCGTGGGTGATACCTATTTCGCGATGGTGGCGGTTCCCTTGAAACAATCGGAGGGACTTGAATACCAAACCGTTGCGTATGAATTTCAACCGAATGGTGGCAAGCCAGAGAAGCGTTTTCTGCTTACCGGTACGGTTCCGATTCCTTCAGATGGAACACACACCCTTATTTACGCGGGACCGAAAGACCACTACCTGTTGACGTCGGCTAGCGAGGAGATTTCAAAGATCGCGCAGAGGCCAATCGATCTGGAAGGCCTGATTGATTACGGCTTTTTGGGTTGGATTTCTCGTCCCCTTGCGGTTCCGATCTTAAAGTCGATTACGTATCTCTACAAACTAACGGGCAGTTATGGAGTGGCGATCATTCTCTTCACGATCGTGATTTACTCTCTGTTCTTTCCGCTGAAGTGGCGTTCTTCGAAATCGATGAAGAAGGCGCAAAAGCTTGCGCCGCGGATGAAGGAGCTGCAAGAGAAAATCAAGGGCGTAAAGCAGAATGATCCGCGCCTGAAAGAACTTCAGATGGAGCAACTGCGATTGATGAAAGAAGGCAATCCCCTCGGTGGATGCTTGCCTCTACTCATCCAAATGCCCTTTCTGTTTGCTTTGTATCGCGCGATCACGATCTCTCTCGACTTTCGTCTGGCGACATTTCTCTGGATACCTGATCTCTCTTCAGCTGAACCTTATCTGATTCATCTCTTACCGATCTTGATGACTGGCACGATGGTGGTGCTCCAACTAGTTACCCCAGCACCATCAGCTGACCCCCTGCAGAGAAAAATGATGGCGATAGGAATGCCGCTCTTTATGCTCTATGTTTTGTGGAGTGCGCCATCTGGTTTGGTGTTGTACTGGCTTGTTGGCAATATCGTTGGCTTTACACAGCAGTTTCTAATTAATCGCTGGACCAATACAGACGAAGACGAGGCTCCTCCAGATAGCGGGAAAACGACTGCCGGCGGAAATAAGAAACCGTCGACTCCCTTAGTGGCACGGGCTTGAGGTTTCAATATGAGTGATGTTCCTCAACAGGCAGGTGAATTCCTCAAATCAATATTTGAGAGCACAGGCTTGGATCTGACAGTTTCAGTTCGACCCGGATTAACTGGGCCAGTTTTGGATATCGATGGCAGTGACGCAGAGTTGCTTCAGATACAAACCGGGGAACTGCTTGAGGCTCTACAGCATCTCGTGAACCAGGTGTATGGTCGCAGCATGGAAAGCAGTGAACGCTTGGTCTGCGATGTACGCGGGTTCCGAGCGACTCGAGAGGCAGAACTACAGGCAATGGCCAGCCTCGCAGCCAAGCGAGTGCGTGAGACAGGCATCGCTTTTACATTTGAACCAATGACCGCCAACGAAAGGCGAATCATTCACCTCACTTTGTCAGAGAGCGACGATCTGTTTACGGAGTCGCTAGGTGAAGGTTCTGATCGAAAGCTTCGAATCGCGCTTAAACGAACCAGTAAATAGGCCTTCGAGCATTCTCTCTCATCGCTTCCGCATGGACTCTACCGACAATGAGCACGATCGTTGCACTCTCTACTCCGATCGGCCGCGCTGCCATTGCGGTCGTTAGGTTGAGTGGCGATCTGTCGTTGCCGATCATCAAAAACCTCGCCCCTGACTTAGACAATGTAAAAGCAAGGCACGCAACCCTTGCTACACTCCATTACTCGCAGACTGACGAAACTCTCGATGAAGTCCTGGTGACTTATTTCCCGGGACCTCACTCGGTGACAGGAGAGGACGTTGTTGAAATAAGCTGTCATGGATCCTCTGCGGTAGTGCGACAGCTTCTGGACCAGGCACTTCTTTTGGGAGCTCGGATGGCAGGTCCCGGCGAGTTTACGCTACGTGCTTTGACGAACGGGAAAATAAATCTTTCCCAGGCAGAAGCGATTCGTGATCTGATTGCCGCACAAACGACCGCAGCAGCTAAACAAGCTTCTCGGCAAATTGGAGGCGAACTCTCAACAGCGTTGGCGAAGTTTAAGAAGGGACTCATCAAAGTGATCGTTGTTCTCGAGTCTGCGCTTGAGTTCGTAGAGGATGATCTACCAGCAACCGAGTTGACGGAGTTGCAGAACATCCTGGGATCTGTTCGACAAGGAGTTTCGAAATTAGCTGAGAGCTATGGTGCCGGCCGATTTCTACAAGATGGAATCAAGGTAGCTATCATCGGTAGTCCTAATGTTGGGAAGTCAAGTCTCTTTAACAGCCTCAGCGAACAGGATCGCGCGATCGTAACCGACATTCCGGGAACCACGCGAGACACGCTAACTCATTTGATTGATGTCGGCGGAATACCAGTTCTTCTGATAGATACAGCAGGGTTGCGTGAGACAGACGACAGTATTGAGAGTCTCGGAATCACCCGGACCTTGAAGGCCATCAGCGATTCTGATTTAGTGCTGAATGTCGTAGATGGGTCGCTGCCCCCAGAGTCGCACGCGCATACGGAAGATACCAATCGTTCAATTCTAGTTTTGAATAAATGTGACTTGCCACTCAGTTGCGAATACGCGGAGAACTCTGAGGCAATCCAAGTGTCTGCAATGACGGGAAAAGGCCTTGATGATCTCCGTGCTGCTATACTCATGCGCGTCAACCAACATCATAGTCAGCCAGAAGGATTGTTGATAACTAACGCTCGCCATCACGACCTTCTGAGAGGAGCTACTCAAGAGATCGACTCTGCGTTAATGCTGATGAAAGATCGAGTTACAGAGGAGCTAATTTTGGTGCCTCTCCATAACGCGTTGAGATACTTGGACCAGATTACCGGCGAAACGACAACGGAAGATATTCTGTCCGAAGTCTTTGCAACATTCTGCATTGGGAAGTAGTCATGTCATTTGACGAATCGTTTGATGTCATTGTTATTGGCGCCGGCCACGCGGGGTGTGAAGCCGCGTCCTCTGCGGCGCGTTTGGGCGCAGCAACAGGCTTAGTCACGCTAAACCTCGATCTGATTGGTCAAATGTCGTGCAATCCAGCTGTGGGCGGTATTGCGAAAGGTCATTTGGTTCGTGAGATTGATGCGCTTGGCGGCATCATGGGAAGGGTAATTGACAGAACGGGCATACAGTTTCGACTACTAAATCGATCTCGCGGGCCTGCTGTTCAATCACCAAGAGCACAAGCAGATCGCTCGCTATACAGGACAGAAATGCGCAGGGTTCTCGAGGGGACACCAAATCTTTCGTTGCGCCAGGGGAAAGTGGTCGATCTAATTCGGCACCAGTGCGAAGTGGTCGGAGTGGAGTTAGAGGACGGCAGACAATTCCGGGCGAAGGCAGTCGTCATTGCTACGGGAACATTTTTGAATGGCCTTATCCATACTGGGCGGCGCACGTATTCTGGTGGCCGCACAGGGGAGCCAGCCTCGATTGAGTTGGCCGAGTCCTTGAAGCGTATCGGTTTCCCGGTCGGCAGACTCAAAACAGGTACTCCTCCCCGACTTGACGGTAGGACGATCGATTGGACGGCTTTTGAACCTCAACCCGGCGACAAAGTTCCCATTCCGTTTTCATTTGCCACAGATCGAATCGAGCAGAAGCAAATTGATTGCTACATCGGTTACACAACGAATCAAGTTCATGATGCCATCCGCGAGAACCTGGCTGAGTCGCCTCTCTATTCCGGAAAGATTCAAGGGGTCGGACCTCGTTACTGTCCGTCGATTGAGGACAAAGTTGTTAAGTTTTCCGACAAGTCACGACACCAACTTTTCCTGGAACCGGAAGGTCATGACACAAATGAGGTTTATCTCAACGGATTCTCTACGTCACTGCCGGCAGAGTTGCAGCAAGATCTGATTCGAATGATTCCGGGTCTGGACCAGGCCAAGATAATCAGACCTGGTTACGCTATCGAGTACGATTTCGTCGATCCCAGAGAGCTTGGTCCGGATCTGCAGACACGTCGGGTCTCCGGACTATTCCATGCGGGACAGATCAACGGAACGACGGGCTACGAAGAAGCGGCATGTCAGGGATTAATTGCCGGGATCAACGCTGCATTGTTTATTCAGCAACGGGCACCCTTTCGTTTGCGACGGAATGAAGCCTACACCGGAGTTCTGATTGAAGACCTCGTCAGTCAAGGAGTGGATGAACCCTACCGAATCTTTACCTCACGCGCTGAGTATCGCCTGGCTCTACGTTACGACAATGCGGACGCTCGACTTGAAGCGTACGGTCGTGGACTGGGATTGGTGGGCGATTCTGATTGGCAGCGGTTCAACGCCAAACAAAACAGACTAGCAGAGCTCCGTTCAGCGCTGGAGTCAACACGGTTCAGACGTTCCGATCCCACTTATGCAGCTCTGCGGTCCCATCTAAACGCAGATCTGGGTGACGCGATTTCTTTGACCCAGCTAGCCAAGCGTCCGGGTGTGTCGCCGGACTTGGTGCGCGGGTTTTTGCCGATCTCCATGAAGAACGTGAGCGACTCCGACTTGGACTCCGTGCTCGCCGATTCTCTTTATGACGGCTATCTCCAGTCTCAAAAAGCGACGATCGATAGGTTGTACCAGCATGACGGGCTTAGGATTCCGGACCGGCTGACCTACCGCGAGCTGAGCGGTTTGTCTAACGAGGTCGTCGAACGCCTCGAGAGAGCTAAGCCGAGAACCTTTGGCGAAGCACGGCGAATCTCGGGGCTGACGCCGGCAGCGCTATCCGCACTGTTAATTCACCTGTCAACCGCCCAACAGAAACCGGCCTGATTGGTTTCACGTGTCCCTACGATCAAATAATGGGACACGTGAAACACTCCTCCTGATAAAACTTCCAGAAGCGTAGCGATGAGTGGCTCGAGTGACCGCCTTGTGTTAGTTTGGTCGGGTTTGACCCAGCGAGACTTGCTCACCTAAAACATGGCGAAGACAATAGCTGTAGCGAATCAGAAGGGCGGCGTTGGTAAGACCACTACAGCCGTCAATCTAGCGGCTATCATCGCGAGCTCCGGTTTTCGGGTTCTCCTGGTTGACGCCGATCCACAAGGAAATGCTACTTCGGGTATTGGTGTTCAGCGGGGTGGTTTTCGGCGAAGTCTGTACCACGCGATAGTTCTCGAGGAACCGCTAGCGGATATTATTTTAAAAACAGAGATTCCGTCCCTATTTGTGGTTCCCGCGAATAGGGATCTTGCCGGTGCCGAAATTGAGTTGGTTGACGTCGAACATCGGGAGGCGCGCCTCAAGAGGGCGCTTTCGACGTTCGAGTCGGAGTTTGATTACTTCATTATTGATTGCCCTCCTGCTCTTGGCCTATTGACTCTCAATGCGCTGACCGCGGCAAAATCACTTCTGGTTCCCATCCAGTGCGAGTATTACGCGCTTGAGGGTGTTACGGAGTTGTTTGATACGCTGGCTCGTATTCGGCGCCTCCACAACCCTAGTCTGATAATTGAGGGTCTGTTGCTCACGATGTACGACGAGCGGACCAATCTATCCGCCGCGGTAGCGGCCGATTTAAGGGATTTCTACGGTCAACAGGTTTTCCAATCGGTTATCCCTCGAAACGTACGACTTGCCGAGGCGCCCAGTTATGGAAAGCCCATCATCACTTATGACCCGCACTCGAAGGGCGCAGACGCCTACTCTCAACTCGCGCGGGAAATCATTTCCAGGGAGATAATCTATGAGTCGAAAAGCCTTGGGTCGGGGCCTGGGAGCGCTCCTGGGCTCGGATCAAACGGTTAGCGGAGGACAAGAAACACTTGAGGTGGACGTCGATCTAATCGATCCAGGATCGGAACAGCCGCGAACCCGTTTCGACGAAGAGGCGCTGGAGCGTCTAACGGTTTCGATCAAGGAGCACGGAGTTGTTCAGCCGATACTCGTTCGTCGCCGCGGAAATCGGTTTGAGTTGATTGCGGGCGAACGAAGGTGGCGAGCGGCGCAAAGGGCCGGAATCTCAAAGATACCGGTGGTTGTCAGAGACGTGGCTGACGGTGATCTGCTCGAAATTGCACTCACCGAGAACGTGCAGCGGGAAGATCTAAATCCGATAGAAGAAGCCCAGGCATACCAGAAACTGATCGAGCGAGTGGGGTTGACTCAAGAGGCCCTTGCCGCAAGGTTCGGGAGAGATCGTTCCTACATCACGAACTACCTCCGCCTCCTTCGTCTACCTGAAGATGTTCAGCACTTGGTTGAGGAGGGACGATTGTCAACTGGTCACGCGCGGACTGTTTTGGGATTACCCCACCGCGATCAGCAGCGCAGGGCAGCTAGACATGTAATTGAGAAGGGTCTGTCGGTAAGGGCAACTGAGGCATTGGTAAGAAAGTCGCTAGGAACAGGATCGGAGAATTCGACTCGAAAGGCGACGACCTCTGTAGATCCCAACGTTCGCGCAGCGGAAACCAAGCTACGCAGAGCACTTGGTACCCAAGTTCGAATAATCCAAGGAACTACGGATGGCCCCGGAAGAATCGAAATCGCATTCTTTAATAACCAGGATTTAGACAGAGTATATCGGACCCTGGTCAGAGTCGGCGACGAAATGTAAATTGTAGAGGCCCATATCCCGCCACTACACGCCAAATTGTATATTGTAGAAGTCAGAGGTTTGTATTTGGCAGAATGCTACGACGTGACCTGCGTTTGGGCTTACGCAACTGGGGGCAAGTTCCAACGTTACAGCGCTCGTATAAACAATCATGACCGCGAGTTAAGCTCGGTTGACCGACCAAATGGCCCATGTTAGACTCGCGCGCTTTTCAGCGGGATTAAATAGTTGTCCGTGAGGTATTCTGAATGTTTTTAGCGGAGAGCTCAATTCAGTTAGTGCCAGACGGCACGCTGCTGCTACACCTGTTGATGGTTGTAGTGATGGTGGCCGTGGTCAATCGCACCTTGTTGCGGCCGATTAATAAGATCCTCGAAGACCGCGACAAGCACATTCTCGGACGCGTTGCCGATGCAAAGAAAATGCTGAAAACGCGAGAGGAGCAGCTGGCTGAGTACACTTCGGCTCTCAGGCAGGCGCGATCAGAAGGCTACCAATTGTTAGAAAGAGAACGAGCTCAAGCTGTCAAAGAAAAAGAAGAGAGGGTTAGCGCTTTCAAGGAAGAGAGTGCTCGCAGGGTCAAAGATGAATTGAGGACAACTTTTGACCAGGAGCAGAAGCTTCGAGGCGAGTTAGAAGGTCAGGCGGAGCAACTAAGCGCCATGATCACTGCACAAATCTTACGCCGTTAGTAATCAACCAGATTAACCGAAATCGGAATGCTAATTATCTCACTGCCAGAATGGGTCAACTATCCAGGGCTTGAGCTTTGGAAGTTCGCCGATCTGGCCATCTTTATAACGGTAGGAATCGTAGTGCTGCGCAAGCCGCTAGCGAATGCATTGTCTACGCGGCGCGACGCCATTAGGAGCGAAATCGCCAAAGCGGAGAAAGAGCGGGCTCAAGCCGCTGAGCAACTTGCGGAAGCACAAGCGCTATTAGCTCATGCTGATGCTGATGTAGAAGCGGCTCGCAAGCAGGCTCTGGCAGAGGTCACTCAAGAGCGTCAGCGACAAGCGGAGGCGGCCGAAACAGAAATAGCCAGGCTCAAGACTCAAGCAGAACGTGAGATCGAACTCGCACGCAAAGCTTCCCGCCGGAGTCTTGAACAGTTTCTTGCGACTCGAAGCCTGCAACTCGCTAAGCAATCTGTTATCAGTCAACTTCGACCTGAGGATGATGATCGCTTCATTCGGGAACGACTAGACGAACTCAGGAGGGTCAGGGGTTGAGTTTGCAAACTATAGCCAGGCGCTACGCCTCTGCTCTCGCAGAAGTCGCAATTGAGCGACATGAAGCAGATGAGGTAGAGCAAGAGATCAATGCCTGGGCCAAGCTGATCGATGAGACGCAATTGCGTGAGGTCTTCTCGAATCCGACAGTTCCTTACGATCAAAAACGAAGAGTCCTCGAAGAGTTGATCGCTCGTACAAAAGTTCGAGAGACAACTGCCTCCTTTTTACGGGTTCTGCTGAGGAATCAACGAATCGCGGAGTTGAAGGCTGTTGCCGAACGATTCGCACAGGTACTCGACGAGCGGCGTGGTATCGTTACTGCAAAAGTGACTACGGCACGCCCGATTGCCGAGGATTTACAAGCGACTCTCGAACAAACGATGTCGGCCGTTTCCGGTCGAACAGTCAAGCTATTTTTTACAACGGACGAAACAATCGTTGGCGGCGTTGTCACTCAAATCGGCTCAACAATATTTGACGGATCAATTGAAGGTCAACTCGAGCGTCTGAGATCTGATTTTGTTAATCGTTGAGCTGTAATCAGAGGAAATCATGGAACCTTTAAGAGCGAGCGAGATCAACGAGATCATTCGCAAACAAATTGAAAATTTCGATACAGGTGTCACTGTTACGGAAGTTGGAACAGTAATTAAGATTGGCGACGGAATTGCTGAGCTTCATGGTCTCGAAAAGGTCATGGCGGGTGAGCTACTCGAATTTCCCAATAACGTTCGCGGGCTGGCACTCAACCTCGAAGAGGACAAGGTTGGTGCTGTTTTGTTCGGCGACTTCCAAACCATCAGTGAAGGTGACATCGTAAAGCGCACGGGAAGGATTATGCAGGTTCCAGTAGGCGAGGCATTGATTGGTCGCGTAGTCGACGTGCTTGGTAATCCGATCGACGACGGTGGTCCAATCGTCACTGATCACTACTTCCCGGTTGAGCGAATCGCTCCCGGCGTTGTGGATCGTCAACCCGTGAAAGAACCTTTGCAGACTGGACTCAAGGCAATAGATGCGATGGTGCCGATAGGTCGCGGGCAGCGCGAACTTATCATTGGTGATCGTCAAACAGGTAAGACAGCGGTTGCCGTCGACACCATCATCAATCAAAAAGGAAAAGACGTTATCTGCATTTACGTGGCAATTGGTCAGAAGGCATCGACCGTTGCTCACGTCGTGAAGACACTGCACGACTTTGGTGCAATGGACTACACGATAGTTATCAAAGCAACCGCATCCGATCCTGCCGCGATGCAGTTTCTCGCTCCGTATTCTGGAGCAGCAATGGGTGAATACTTCCGCGACAACGGAAAACACGCTTTGACTATCTACGACGACCTTTCAAAGCAAGCGGCAGCTTATCGCGAGATTTCACTGTTGCTTCGAAGGCCACCAGGTCGCGAGGCTTATCCCGGCGATGTCTTTTACCTTCACTCCCGTTTGTTAGAGCGAGCGGCCAAACTCTCAGATCTCAAGGGAGGCGGCTCGTTGACGAGTCTTCCAATTATCGAAACCCAAGCCGGTGATATCTCCGCGTACATTCCCACCAACGTGATCTCAATCACTGATGGGCAGATCTTCTTGGAAGCGGACCTTTTCAACAGTGGATTTCGTCCAGCGATCAACGTCGGTAACAGCGTTTCCCGCGTGGGTGGCTCAGCGCAAATCAAAGCCATGAAGCAAGTTGCAGGAACGCTGCGCCTGGACCTTGCGCAGTTCCGGGAACTCCAGGCCTTCGCGCAGTTCGGTTCCGATCTGGACAAGGCGACCCAGGCTCAGCTCGCACGTGGTCAGCGTTTGACGGAAGTTTTGAAACAACCGCAATACCAGCCGATGGACGTCGAAAAGCAAGTGCTGATTATTTGGACTGCAACCAATGGTTACATCGATGACGTTGCGATCGAGGACGTGCGACGGTTTGAAGCGGATCTTCAAAAGTTTGTCGAGAACTCGCACCCGGGTGTGCTAGCCGCCATCAACAAGCAGAAGAATCTTACGGACGAGATCAAGAAGGATCTCAAGCAAGTGCTCGAGGACTTTAAAGCGAGTTGGAAACAAGAAAGTGCAAAGGTCGTCGGAGCATAGTTTTTAACAATGCCGAATCTTCTGGACATACGCCGGCGAATAAAGTCGGTAAAGAATACGCAGCAGATCACTAAGGCCATGAAAATGGTCTCGGCGGCGAAGCTCAAGCGTGCACAAGATCGAGTCGTCACTGCTCGTCCATTTGCTAACAAGATGATCGAGGTGATTGGTGAGTTAGCAAAACGCACGGACGAGGACTTTCATCATCCCCTTCTCGACCTGCGCGGCAATGAACGATACCTGCTCGTTTTGATTACTGCTGATAAGGGTCTCTGCGGCGCCTTCAACACGAACCTCGAAAAAGCAGCGCAGGCCTTTATAAAGGAAAACTCCTCGCAGACGGTTGAATTGCTCGCAATTGGCCGAAAGGGTCGTGACTTCTTTCGCAGCCGTCACGCCGTCATCGCCGGCGAGTACATTGGACTAACAGGAAAAGGCCGCGTTGAATTTTCTGAAGCTCTGGAAGTAGCAGGATCGATCATCAAGTTGTACGCGGAAGATGAAGGGATTGATAAGGTCTTTTTGATTTACAACGAGTTCAAATCCGTTCTCCAGCAGCGCGTTGTCCTTGAACAACTACTGCCGGTCGCTCGGACCGAACAAGAGGAGCCAGACGCCAAGGCATCCGTTTCGTTGATCGATTATATCTATGAGCAACCACCCGCTGAGATTTTTGCCCAACTCCTGCCGCGTCTAATCGAAACGCAAATCTTTCGGGCATTGTTGGAATCGGTCGCTTCGGAACAAGGTGCGCGAATGACGGCGATGGATTCCGCGTCGAAGAACGCGAGTGAGCTGATTGATAGCCTGACTTTGAATATGAACCGTATCAGGCAGGCCGCGATCACAAACGAAATCATTGAAGTAGTATCAGGTGCCGCGGCTTTATAACGCTCCATTTGAAATTGCAGCCAACATAATGGGAAGCGGACGTTCGCTTCCCATTATTTTTGAAGGTCAGTCAGCTAGCATGGAACGTCAGTCGGCCCTGAAAGTTGTCAGCCGCTATGCACCCTTGGTAGTTTGGCTCGTCGTCATTTCGCTGGCATCCTCCGACAATTTCTCAGCAGCTAACACCTCTCGCATCATTGGTCCTCTTGTACTCTGGTTATTTCCGCACACAACGGCCCACCAACTTGACACGATTCACTTTGTAGTGCGAAAGCTCGCTCATTTCACTGAATACGCTGTGTTGGGCATCTTAGCCGCGCGGGCCTTCAGCTCTTCCCCTGGTCCGACTATTCGTCGGAGATGGTTTTGGATATCACTTGCGGTTGTCGTCGCTTATGCACTGGTGGACGAGTATCACCAAAGCTTCGTTCCGAGCCGAACCGCATCAATCTTCGATAGTTTCATTGACATGACGGGAGGCCTGGTGGCGCTGGGGATCATCAATTGGCGGCATGGCCGGAATCGCTCATCAAATTGAATCGTCTCAGCGTATAATTGTTTTCGAGTTACTAATCCTTCGGACGAATGAGATTTCAAAATGGGAATACTCGACAGACTCAGCCCCAGTTCACAGTTCATTGAAGTAATTGAATGGTTGGATGAAACCAACAACACGCTCGTGTATCGGTTTCCCGTGAAGGACCAGGAGATCAAGAACGGTGCACAACTAATCGTGCGCGAATCGCAGGCGGCCGTTTTTGTCTCTGAAGGTCAGATAGCGGATTTGTTTCCTCCCGGTCGCTATTCCGTTGACGGTGGCAACACACCAATCCTTTCAAAACTTGGTGCATGGAAATACGGGTTCAATTCACCGTTCAAGGCGGAAGTCTATTTCGTCAACACCAAACAGTTCACTGATCTGAAGTGGGGCACTCCCAACCCGATCATGATGCGCGACGCTGACTTTGGGATGGTGCGGCTTAGAGCGTTTGGTATCTATTCCATTCGCGTTGCCGATCCAAAGGCCTTCATCAAAGAGATTGCCGGTACGAACGCGCGGTTCGTTACGGAAGATATTGAGGGCCAACTGAAGCGAACTTTGGTTGGAGGGTTCAGTGATGGGCTGGGTGAGTCAAAGATCGCGGCCCTTGATCTTGCTTCAAACTACGATGAGCTTGCGAAGTTCACGCGCGAAAAACTAAACGAAGAGTTCAAGACACTCGGACTGGAACTTACGAAGTTTGTCATTGAGAACATATCTCTGCCTCAGGAAGTCGAAGCGGCGATGGACAAGAGAACTTCAATGGGCGTGATCGGCGACGTAGGCAAATACGCCCAGTTTCAAGCTGCCGATGCAATGCGCGACGCGGCGCAGAACACGGGTGGTGGCGCTGGAACCGGAGCTGGGCTCGGAGCGGGCTTCGCAATCGGTAATGCGATGGCGGGCGCGATGACTGACGCAATGAAGCAGTCGAAAGGAACTGGCGCGCCGGGCGTAGCTTGCCCTAAGTGCGGAGTGTCAAACGCTGCAGGCGCGAAGTTTTGTAACGAGTGTGGCGCAACGTTGGAAGTCGCGGCGCAAACTGTTCCGTGCGTGAAGTGTGGATCTCCATTGCAGGCAGGCGCAAAGTTTTGCAACGAGTGCGGAGCGAAACAAGAGAAACTGACTTGCGCAAACTGTAAGGCTGAACTCTCAGCCGGCGCGAAGTTCTGTAAGGAATGTGGTCAACAGGTATAGGTTCTGGACCGCAGACGTTTTCTCTCTAAATAGTATTTCAGACCTAACCTTCTGTTCGGGTTGCAAAGCTATTTCCTTTTTCAGCGGCACCCGACCGCGTGCTATCCTTTTTCTTCCCCAGAAGTAAAACCTCATTCGAGAGGGTCGGACCGAATGTTAAGAGCGCTTAGGCGTCCACGCCGTGTCGTCATTACCGGCATGGGCTGTGTCACACCTTTGGGTATTGGACGGGAAAATTTCTGGAATGCTCTGATCGCAGGGGAAAGTGGCGTACGTAGAATAAAGGCATTCGACGTTTCAGACTCACCTGTGAGAATTGCCGCTGAGGTTCCCGACTTCGACTGGGAAGCTCAGATCAATCCTAAAGATCGTAAACACGTTCCTCGCACCGTTCCACTCGCACTTGCAGCTGCGCGAGAGGCTCTCGAAGATGCGAAAATTTTTCCCAACGATCTTGACCTGGACCAACGACGTGCGATCGGTGTTGAGCTTGGCACTGGCGGCGGTGGTTTGGCGTTTACCGAGCAGCAGTATGAATATTGGTACGTTGGGCCAG
>DATEXA010000443.1:0-9077 GCA_035257465.1 Pyrinomonadaceae bacterium
ACGTGCTGGCGCAATCGCCGCTTCATCAAATCTGCTCCCACTGCTCGGTGCGAAACCTCTCATGGGTCGCCTCTTTCTGCCCGAAGAAAACTCACCTGACCGACCCCACACAGTGATTCTAAGCAATGCATTTTGGCGACGTGAGTTTGGAGGCAGGGAAGACGTACTCCAGAACACCCTACTGCTCAACGGTGAGAAGTATGAAATCGTTGGTGTCATGCCTGCTGAATTCTCGCTGGGCTTTGAAGTTATACCAACGGTTGCTTCGATCCCCGAGCCAGACCTGTTTTTACCTCTCCCGATGGATGCCAAGCAGAAGCAGGAGCAGGGAGATGAGAATTACAACCTGGTGGCGCGACTGAAACCTGGTGCCTCAATCGCTCAGGCACAAAGCGAGTTAGACATAGCAACTAGACGGCTGGCGGAACAGTTTCCTGATCGATATCCAGCTAGTCGTCGCTTCAGTTTCAGCATTAAGCCGCTCCTGGAACAAGTTGTTGGTGATGTTCGTCGACCGCTCATTGTGTTGTTGGCAGCGGTCGGCTGCGTCCTGCTAATTGCTTGCGCGAATGTAGCCAATCTTCTGCTGACGCGGGCCACCGTACGCGAGCGCGAGATAGCCATTCGGAGCGCACTGGGTGCTGCCCGTGTCCGCCTGATTCGTCAATTGTTGACTGAGAGTGTGCTGCTCTCCGTCGTTGGTGGTGTCGTTGGACTGGTGCTCGCGTACTGGATGTTGGGTGCGTTGCGTTGGCTTAGTCCGAGCAACATCCCTCGCGTTCCGTCCATACATATGGACAGCCGCGTCCTGGCTTTTACTTTTGCGATTGCCGTGTTGACGGGAATTCTCTTCGGCATGGTCCCAGCGCTACAAACCTCCAGGATGAATTTGAGTGAAGCTCTAAAGGAAGGCGCTCGGAATGTTACTGGCGGTCGTCACGAGAGATTGCGAAAGTTGCTCGTCGTCTCCGAGTTGGCGCTGTCCCTGGTTTTGCTAATCAGCGCTGGTCTTTTGATTCGCAGTTTCATCAGTGTCGAGCGAGTGAATCCTGGATTCAACGCACAGAACGTTTTGGGAATGCGGTTATCCGTAGCAGGCACAAGTTACAAGGGTGATCGTCGGGAGATCTTTTACCGCGAGTTGTTGGAGCGCGTACGCCGGTTACCTGGTGTTACATCCGCAAGCATTGCCGACAACCTGCCGCTAAGCGGAGGGATTGGGTGGGGTGGCATTACGATTGAGGGATATCAACCTTCGGCAGGGCAGGAAATGATTCAGTCTGATGCGCGCGTGGCGGGCGTCGGTTACTTCGAAACTATGATGATTCCCCTCATTAATGGCCGTTTGTTCGACGAACACGACACCGAGAAATCCTCACAGGTGATCATTATTGACGAGAAGATGGCGCGCAACTATTGGCCCAACAGCAATCCCATTGGCGGCCGAATCAAGTTTGGGTCCGAATCAGAGAATCCCTGGATGACGATCGTCGGCGTAGTCGGAGCCGTCAAGCAATACGATCTGGAGAGTGAATCACGAGTAACGATGTACATGCCGACGGCACAAGCAATGGGCGGCACCATGTATCTCGTTGCGCGTACTACTGTCCCCTCGAGTGTGGCCGCGACTATCACCTCTGAAGTGCGATCGATGGATCCGAATGTTCCCATCTTTGATGTCAAGACGATGGACCAGCGATTGTCCGAATCATTGGGGCGTCGACGCTTTGCAATGCTGGCACTCGGCCTGTTTGCGGGTTTCGCCTTATTGCTCGCGATCATTGGTATTTACAGCGTGATCTCCTATTCCGTTGCACAACGCACCAATGAGCTGGGTATTCGTCTGGCGCTCGGAGCCAGCCAGGTTGACGTGCTGCGTCTCGTTCTCTCAGCTGGTTTTAGATTGGCCCTGATTGGGATCGCGGTTGGGGTCGTTCTTTCGTTTGCAGTCACGCGATTTTTGTCCAGCTTGCTGTTCGGCGTGCGCACGACGGATCTCTTTACATTCAGTGCGTTATCAATCTTGCTCATCGTGGTGAGCTTAATAGCGTGCTACCTCCCAGCGCGACGCGCGACAAAGGTCGATCCGTTGGTGGCGCTCAGGTACGAGTAGGATCTCAGATTTCAGATCTCAGATCTCAGAGGGAACGAAGAACATAAGTACGAAGACAAAGTACGAAGCTCAAAGTACAAAGCTCAAAGCACGGACTAACATCATGCACACACTTTTCCATGATCTTCGCTACGCGGCACGGATGTTACGCAATCGTCCGGGATTCGCGATTGTTGCTATTGTCACTCTTAGTCTAGGCATCGGCGCCAACACAGCGATCTTTAGTGTCGTGAATGCGGTTGTCTTAAACCCACTTCCGTTTCCGCACCCCGAACAGATCGTTCTCGTACGCGACGACCTTACCGGCCGTCAACTTGAGGATATCGGCTTGTCGGTTGATGAACTGAAAGACTTCCAGGAACGTTCCGGAGTCTTTGATCAGATTTCTGCAGTATGGTCAGTCGATGCAAACCTCACCGGATCTGATCGTCCGGAACGCGTGGAACTACTGGCCGTTAGTCCCAACTACTTCTCCTTGCTTGGTGCCAATGCACAGCTTGGTCGCGTGTTTGGGCCACAGGACCAGGCCCAGGGATTCGCCGAAGGCATCGTGATCAGCGATGGACTCTGGCATCGCTTGTTTGGCGCAGATCCGAATGTGCTGGGCCGCAAAGTTTACGCCGATACAGACGCTTACACAGTCATTGGTGTAATGCCTAAAGGATTTCGTCACCCCGGCAAGACATTGCGCAACGAAGTCGATATGTGGGGCACAGCCGGCTTTGCTGCGAACCCTTTCCCAAATCCGCCCGTTCGTGGGCAACGCATACTGCCGGGAGCGATTGGCCGACTGAAGGACGGTCTTACGGTTGAGCAAGCACAAGCCAAACTCGATGCCTTCGCTGCTGAACTTAAAAATCAGTTTCCCAAAGACTACCCGTCAGAGCTCGGCTGGACAGTACGTCTGTTGCCGGCTCGTGAGGCTCTTGTTGGAAATGTGCAAAAAACTCTGATGGTGCTACTCGGTGCTGTTGGACTTGTTCTGCTGATCGGCTGCGTGAATATCGCGAACCTCTTACTCGCTCGAGCGTCTGGTAGACGACGTGAGATGGCGATTCGTTTGGCGCTTGGTGCCGGTCGAAGACGTTTGATAGTTCAACTGTTGACCGAAAGTTTGTTGTTGTCGTTCCTCGGTGGAGCAGTCGCACTAATCGTTGTCGCATCGGTTATGAAGCTCCTTATAGGATTCGTTCCGCCCGAGATCCCACGTCTAAATGAAGTTGGGATCAGTGCGCCAGTGCTTGGCTTTGTCTTTCTGATCTCAACCATTACTGGATTGCTCTTTGGTCTGGTGCCGGCGCTGCAAACCTCTCGCCCGGAAATCGTCGGCAACCTCAAAGAAGGAACTCTTGGGTCGGGAACGGGCGTAAGTCATCAACACTTCCGGAGCGGTTTGGTTGTTGTCGAATTTGCATTGTCACTGGTTTTGATGATTGCGGCTGGATTGCTGTTGCGATCGTTTGGTCGATTGCTGGAAGTGAATCCAGGATTTGATGCAAAGAACGTGTTGCTGGCGCGAATCTGGTTACCGGTTCCCAACAATCCAGAGAAGGATCCCTATCACGATCCAGTGAAGCGCGCCGGTTTCATAAAAGAGGTTCTCCAACGCGCAGCTGCTTTGCCTGGAGTTCGTCATGCGGCGATCAGCGCCGGGAATGGAGTACCGCTTCTTGGTCCACACAACTCGAACGGCTTCACCATTGAAGATCAGGCAAGTGCTGACAACACTGTGCCGACTGCACAAGGCAACGCTGTCAGTCCAGACTTCTTCAACGCGCTTCGGATTCCACTTATTCGCGGCAGAGTGTTCACCGCCGGCGACGATCAAAGCGCTGCGAACGTACTGGTAGTCGACGAAGCATTCGCCAAAAGGTACTTCGCAACTCAGGATCCCGTTGGACATCGTCTCAAGCCGGGAGGGCGGGCCTCAAACGCGCCATGGTTTACGGTGGTTGGTGTTGTTGGAAACATCAAGTCGGATGGTTTCGATCAACCAGATCAGCCGCACGTCTACGTTCCTATTTTTCAAAGACCAGGCTATGCGATGGCTGTGTACCTCCAGACTGATCTGGATCCGCTGACTTTCGCGAAAACACTTCGCGAGCAAGTTCAGGCTGTCGATCCAAATCTGCCCGTGTTTGGCGAACGCTCGATGGAGTCAGTTGTCTCGGATTCGCTCGGCCAAAGGCGTTTCGCTATGCAGGTGGTGGCGTTGTTTGGCGTGCTCGCGCTGTTGTTGGCGAGCATTGGTATCTACGGTGTGATGGCTTACTCGGTCAATCAACGAACTCGAGAGATTGGTATCCGAGTCGCGCTGGGCGCATCAAGAGGAGCCATCATGGGTTGGGTGCTGCGACAAGGTTTGGTCCTGATCGTAGTCGGAGTGACGACAGGTCTGCTCGCTGCGTTCGGTTTGATGCGACTTCTAAGGAGTCTGTTATTCGGCGTTGCCGCGACGGACCTTGTGACCTATACCGCACTGGCAGCAGTCCTCGCGGTCGTTGCGCTGGTGGCTTGTTACATCCCGGCGCGCCGCGCGACGCGGATAGATCCGTTGGTGGCGCTCAGGCATGAATAATCTCAGATTTCAGATCTCAGGATCTCAGATGACCGAACGAAGAACCAAGAACTAAGCACCAAGCTCAAAGGTCCAAGACTATGAAAACCATCTGGCAAGACGTGCGCTACGGCATCCGCATGTTGGCTAAGAACCCAGCCTTTACCGTACTAGCTGTGTTGACGCTTGCTCTTGGAATTGGCGCGAACACGGCGATCTTCAGTGTCGTGAATGCCGTGCTGTTGCGTTCGCTGCCTTATGCTAAGGCAAACGAACTCGTAACTATTTTCATGAGCCCTCGCGGCGACGAACCTGAGTCGCACTTCCCGTACGCTCCAGCGCCCTACCTGAATCTTAGGACGCACAATAATTCGTTCAACGACATTGCTGCGCTCAGTAACAAAGGTTGGCCTGCAAATCTAACTGAAGAAGGTGAACCGGAGCGCCTCCAGGGCTTCCAAGTGTCTGGAAATCTGTTCTCGGTGCTCGGCGTCAATGCGGACCTAGGCCGGACTTTTTCCTCTGAGGAGGATCAACCCGGAGTGAATCATGTGGTTGTGTTGAGCAACGACTTTTGGCGACGGCGCCTTGATGGTAATCGAAATGTGATCGGCAAACAGCTCACACTCAATGGTGAGCGATACAGTGTCATCGGCATCATGCCTGCCGATTTTCGTTTCTATACCAAGACTGATGTTTGGACTCCCCTGGCGTTTGATCCGAAAGAGCAGAATGAACGCAAGTCAAATTACCTTGAACTAATCGGACGTCTTAAGCCCGGAGTTTCAATCGAACAAGCGGCTAGTGAGGCCGATCAGATCACCAGAAATTTCTACAGTGACCCGAAGTCCGAACTTCACACATTGTTGCGTCCTCCGCAGAGTTTGATTGCTCAAGAAGTGAAACCGATGCTGTTTCTGCTGCTCTCTGCAGTTTGCTTCGTGTTGCTGATCGCGTGCGTGAACATGGCGAATCTTACATTGGCGCGCGGCATCCTCAGGCGCAGAGAACTGGCGGTGCGAACGGCCTTGGGAGCGAGTAGATTTCGAGTCGTTCGGCAATTGTTGATCGAAAGCGCTTTGCTTGCGCTCGCCGGTGGTGTGGTTGGTCTGCTGCTGGCAAATTGGGTCATCCGGTTTCTGATTGCTGGGTTGCCTGAGTATATCGCTGATGCAAATTCCCACGTTGGCCTCCTAAAAATCGACACAACGGCCCTGGTCTTCACCATCGCGCTTTCTTTATTAACCACAATTCTCTTTGCGCTTGCACCTGCCATTCAGTTGTCACGTTTTGATCTAAATCGGGAGTTGAAAGAGAGCAACAGATCTTCTTCGGTAACGAGAAATCGTTTCCGTTCAGCACTCGTCGTTACTGAAGTAACTCTGGCGATGATCAGTTTGGTTGGCGCCGGCCTAATGATTAAGAGTCTGTGGAAACTGGTCCGCGTGAATCCGGGCTATGAACCCAACGGCGTTCTGACTGCGCAGATTGATCCTTCAGCTGATCGCTACAAAGATGCCGCACTCGATGGTTTCTATAAAGGACTGCTGGAGCGCGTCGGAACAATTCCGGGGATTACCGACGTTGGAATCATCAACACACTAAACGCCTCCACCAACTATTCAGTCGCTGAACATCCTCCGGTTCCGACAGAGCGTCAGGAATCAGCGCAGATGAACCAGGTTAGCGCCAACTACTTTAAGGCGATGCGAATTCCATTGCTTGCCGGCCGAGTTTTCGATGATCACGACGTCAAAGGTGCTCCGAAGGTGATCATCATTGACGAGAGTCTCGCTCGCAAAGAGTTTCCTTCCGAGAACCCGATCGGGAAGCACCTCAAATTTTGGAATGAATCATGGGAGATTGTTGGCGTCGCTGGCGGTGCTCGTTACTGGGTACTAAACGGTCTTCCTGTGCAGCATATGTATTTCTCCTATCACCAGGACAACTGGGGATCGATGAAACTAGTGATGCGCACTCATTATGCGGACCCGATGCGGCTAGCCAATGCCGTGCGTGGTGAACTCGCAGCTATTGATAGGAATCAACCTATCCATACCTTTAAGACTCTTGAGGCGACAGTTTCAGAACTTGTGGCGCCGCAACGATTCACTACGCTACTACTGGCGAGTTTTGCAGGTCTTTCAGCCTTGTTATCGGCGATCGGTATTTACGGTGTCATCTCTTACTCGGTTAGCCAGGGCATGCGCGACATCGGCTTGCGAATGGCGCTGGGTGCCCAACGTCGAGATGTGCTTAGCCTTGTGCTAAGGCACGGGATGTTATTGACCGTCGTTGGAATCCTGCTCGGCCTGGTTGGGTCATACGCTTTGACACGATTGATGGCGACGCTTCTTTTCGAAGTGAAACCAACGGACGCGACTACCTACGCCGCAGTGTCATTCGCTTTGATCTTGATTGCACTGATTGCTTGTTACATCCCAGCGCGACGAGCAACTAGGATCGATCCGTTGAAAGCGCTCAGGCATGAATAATCTCAGATTTCAGATCTCAGGATCTCAGATGACCGAACGAAGAACCAAGAACTAAGGACAAAGCTCAAATCCAAGGGGGGAGAACTAAACACCATGCTTAACGATTTCCGCTTCGGCTTTCGAATGTTATTAAAAAATCCTGCGTTCACAGCGGTCGCTGTCATCTCGCTGGCGCTGGGTATTGGTGCGAACACCGCCATCTTTCAGCTTCTCAATGCGGTCCGACTCAAGACCCTGCCCATTGTCAATGCGCAGGAACTGGCTCAAGTCCGACTGCGTGAGAGCGATGTCGAACTAACGCGTGGTAACAAGGGATTGATGCGTTACGCTCCCGTAACTAATCCGCTTTGGGAGCAAATTCGCGATAGGCAGCAGGGGTTTTCAGGTATTGGAGCGTGGGGACTCGCCGGATTCAACCTCGCACAAGGTGGCGACGTAAGACCTGCTCGAGGTCTCTGGGTAAGTGGTGACTTCTTTAATGTGCTCGGTATTAGACCCGAACTCGGTAGGGTTTTTAATCAGTCAGACGATCAGCGAGGTTGCACCGCGCCCGGAGTCGTGATTAGTCATGGTTTCTGGCAGAGTGAGTTCGGCGGCGCGGCTGACGTGGTCGGTCGCAAAATCACGCTTTCCGATCATCAACTGGAAGTCGTCGGTGTTACTCCTCCCAGCTTCTTTGGTCTCGAAGTAGGAAAGTCGTTTGATGTAGCTGTTCCAATCTGCGCCGATCCGATCTTCTCCGGTGCAAACGCGCGACTCAACTCTGGAACAAGTTGGTGGCTGATGATTACGGGCCGGCTCAAGCCTGGCTGGACCGTCGAACAGGCGAGCGCTCAACTCACTTCGCTTTCGACCGAATTGTTTCGTCAGACTCTGCCGTCGGATTATCCGCAACCGAGCATTAACGATTATTTGAACTCTAAGCTGGTGGTAGTTGACCGTTCGTCAGGGTATTCGCTTCTACGCCAGAACTATGAACGTCCACTTTTGTTGTTGCTGGCCATCGCCGGGTTGGTGCTCTTAATTACCTGCGCCAACCTGGCGAATTTGTTGCTCGCGCGTGCCAGCACTCGTGAGCGAGAGATCGCTGTGCGGCTGGCTGTTGGCGCATCGCGTTTACGGATTGTGCGACAGCTACTGGTTGAGACTCTCTTGCTGGCAGCTATCGGAACGTTTATTGGCGCGGTTATGGCGCAGGCTCTAACTCGCTTCCTGGTTGCGTCAATTGGGACAACCAACAACGTCGTGTTCTTGGACGTTACTCCGGATTTTAGAGTGCTGGGTTTTGCTGCCGGTGTTGCCGTTCTTACCTGCATTTTCTTCGGCCTCACTCCGGCGCTTCGCGCTACGAGAATTAGTCCCGGCGCGGCAATGAAAGTTGCCGGGCGAGGACTTACTGCGGGACGCGAGCGATTCAGCCTGAGACGTAGTCTGGTTGTTGTTCAGGTAGCTCTCTCCCTGGTCCTCGTTGCTGGTGCGCTTCTTTTTAGTCGAAGTCTCAACAAGCTACTCACCGTCGATGCGGGCTTCAATCAGGATAACCTTCTGACCTCCACTGTTGGTTTCAGTCGATTAAAGATTGAGCCGCTTCGTCGCCTCGAGTTCAGGGGTGAGCTGTTGGAAAGGGTCAAGAATGTGCCAGGTGTCGACGATGCCGCCGAAATGGATACATTGCCGCTTACCGGTGGTGGCAGAGGTAACAACGTCTGGTTGGAAGGACGTAACCCAAACGATCGAGTGGGGTGCTCGTTCAACCGTATCGGTGTCGATTATTTAAAGACGTTGCAGATTCCTCTTGTAGCGGGTCGCTACTTTGGTTCGGGCGACACGCTGAGTGCTCCGAATGTCGCCATTATCAATCAGACGCTTGCGAAAATGTTGCACGAGACGAATCCCGTCGGAAAACGTCTGG
>DATEXA010000444.1:0-11476 GCA_035257465.1 Pyrinomonadaceae bacterium
ATGATCGATAGCGAGGCCTCTGATGGACCTGCCATTACGGTCGTTGAATATCGAATCGATTCACGAACCGCTGTAGAATTCCTTGAAGCAATGAAAGAGCTGAAGCGGATACGTCTCCGAGACGGCGCCATACGTTGGAACTTATCGCGTGATACCGCCGACCCGCAAAGATATGTTGAAACCTTTGTGGCTGAATCATGGGCCGACCATTTACGGCAACACGAGAGAGTTACCGCTGCGGATCGTGCAGTCGAGGAACGAGTTGAGGCATTTCATCTCGGCCCTGACCCGCCAAAGACAACACATCTGGTCGGGGAAGAACTGTCGAGTTGAAGTGCATCACCAAGGAACCACAGCTAGAATGGCGAAACTTAATGACGCGGAAACAAACATGAATAAAGAAAACCTTCATCAGGAATTGGAACGTCTCCACGCTGAGCTTGAGCAGCTCGACTCGCTGGATGATAGTGATAGTGAAAAGCTTTCCCTGCTGGCGCAGGACATTCGAAGAATACTCGACTACCGGGGAACTGATGAACGACATTATCAAAGTCTGGTTGAACGAGTGAGAGATGTCGTCACTGAATTAGAAGCCTCTCATCCGAAGACTACTCTGCTGATGAGGCAAGTATTAGATCAGATAGCGTATCTCGGTATTTAACCCTGCGAATACTCGTCGGCGTCATGCAGCAAACTCGAGGCAGACCACCCGCTCAGATGCGAAACATATGCAGCCCAGGGTCTGGCAGAAATCGAGTGTAAAAATTGTAGACACCGCCGAGATCAATCACCCTGCGATAATTCTGAGTATCACGCCAGTAGCATACGCAAGGCCGGCTGCCATCGCACCAACAAGAAGGGTAACAAGTCCCGACCGTAACCATGTCGCTGTGGACCACCAGCTCTTAACTGAACCGATGGTAAAAAATACTGCTCCCGTCATTATCAGCGAAAGAGTCAACGGATGGTTGACGTGAAACAAGAAGGGAAGCAGTGGAACTATCCCGCAAACGAGAAACGAACTGAATGTGCTCAAGGCAGCTATCCACGGCGAACGGACAGCGTATGGAAGGCCGTACTCCTCGGTAAGCATGGTCCGGACCCAACGTTTACGTTCACTCGTAACTAACTCGACGATCCGATGGAGATCTTCTCTCAAGAATCCCTTTTGCTCAAAAATCTGCCTTACTTCTTCTCGTTCACCTTCGGGATCTAAATCGATATGACGATTCTCGACTGCTTCGAGACGTTGTAAGTCTTCATGTTCGGCTTTTGTCCCCACGAAATTACTTGCCGCCATCGAAAATCCGTCAGCGAAGAGATTGGCAAACCCCATTACAAGAATTATCCATGATGAGAGTCGTGCCCCAGCTACTCCGCTAACAACAGCAAAAGTTGTTACTGAGCCGTCAATGCCTCCGTAGATCCAGTCGCGCAAATAATTATGTTGAGGCCCCAACGCCAAACGCTGTTGGATAGCTTGCACAGAATGTTCATGTTCCAAGTGTACTTGTGCTCTCATGATCAAATTAGGATTCCGTGTGGTATTCACCCTTCACTGAGAACTGGATGTACTGCTGTGATGGTTTCTCCGACTTAAGGAACACCACGAATAAGTCCAGATTGAAAATCAAGAGTACGCTTATTGAAATGGTTCTACACCGTCGGCGATTCTTTGACAGTCCAGGCATAACGATACGACCGGGTCGGCAACGAGACGGCCGAAATAGATTTCGTTAGCGCAGTCCACGCACTTGCCGTAACTGCCTTCCAACAGTCGATCTTGTGCTTCTGTAATAGCACGGAGCCTCGCCTCCAATTGAGACCGATGAAGCCACTCGAGTTCGCGGGCGTTAACGGCACCCACTTCAATCTCTTCCAAACCACCCTGATTACTTTGGCACAGTGATCCTTCATAAAGCAGATCTTGAGAGACTTCTTCTTTTAGACTCTGCAGCGAATTCCATATCCCGCCTTCGGTTGCCATGAAAGCCGTTCCCATGAAAGGCGCGTCTCGTAATCCTTCCACGCTCTGTAGTAAGAGTCCGTCATCCATAGTAATTACTCCTCATCAATCATTAATCCGAGATCAACCTAGCGTATTGAATGAGCAAAACCTATTCCTAACGGGAGTTAGAGCGAATCGAATGAGTTTGTTCTTGACCGCTTTCTGGGGGTGGGGGATTGCGAGCTTTCGCATGTGGGGTTGGTGAAGTTTCCACACTAAGCTTTTCTCTTCCATGATGGGCGTGCAAAAGGACAGATGTCTGAGCTGATCTCAATGCTGTCTAAGACTCTCCAATCTTTGCTCACCACCGACCTCAAAGTTACAATACCTCTTGCGTAACAGGCCGCATCCCGTCCGCGGAAAGGGCTGAGCCCACCTGACTTTTATTTCCACAATCTCGATCTTCTTTTGGCCCGCCGTGCGGACACGGGCACTAACGAAAGGAGATCAACATGTCTGATTCAACACCTCGTCTTCCCGCGCATCCCTCGCTCGAGCAACTTCGCAAACAAGCCAAGGAATTACTGCTAGCGATCCGTGCCGGTGATCCGTCCGCTAAGCAGCGATTGCGCACCCTCAAGCCCGAGCGCTTTGAACCTATCCTCGCTGACGCACAATACATCCTGGCTCGCGAACACGGCTTTGAAAGCTGGCCCAAACTCGTTCACCACATTCAAGCTTCACAACCTCCAGACCTTCAACAGCACCATCAAATCGCAGAAGATCTTGTCGCCGTTTACAACTCGGAAGATATTGACGCGGCCGCTCGGCTCAACGATCTATTTCATAGCTCGCTGGACATTCAACAGATACGCGACTTCATCCGAGACAAGCTCTTCAATCTTCCTGACACTGCGGAACGCATTAACAACTTCACAGTGACTGACGCGCAACTGGTCCTCGCGCGACTCTACGGTTTTCGAGGCTGGCAGGAGTTCGTGGAGTCTAGTAATGCGCCTCCGAGTGATGCGCGTTCAGCTCCTGTGGTGTTGAGCTCAAGACCGCCCCTTTATCGAATTGAATGGGCCAACAACAGCATCGAGCCGCGCCAGCCGATGTCAACGAAGGATTGGGAGGACCTGTGCGTCATCATCAAAGAGCTGGGTATTACAACAGTAAACTCAGGCAATATGATCAGCGACGATGATCTCCGGATAATTTCGCAACTCGATCAGATAACGTCGCTGAACCTTGGCGGCTCGAAACGAATCACCGACGCAGGCCTGCAGCATCTCGCGAAGATGCCGCAACTGCTCGAACTGAACTTAAGCGAATACCCGGGCGGTCGTATCACCGATCGCGGTCTTGAAGTCCTGCAACACCTACGCAAGCTCCGTGTTTTCGAGATGTGTTGGCAAAGTGGAGTTACCGACGAAGGTATTTCGTATCTGCAGTTCTGTGACCAACTTGAGAACGTCGATCTGTTAGGCACGTATACAGGCGACGGAGCGATTGCTTCACTTGCGGGTAAACCAAAGCTGCGTCGCTTCAAGACAGGGAGGAATGTAACTGACGATGGGCTGCGATTGCTTCACCAGTTTCCAGCGTTCAAAACATGGCAGGGAGGAGAAGTTAAATATGATCTGATGTCCTTCGGTGCCGAGCCTACTAATCTCTTAATCGATGGCCCATTCACTCAGACCGGTCTCGCTAATCTTCGTGGACTCGACGGGTTGTTTGGTTTGAGCTTTTTCTGGCACACATCGCGTTTGCGAGGCGAGGATCTTCAAAGTCTCGACGGGCTATCCAATCTTGGTTACCTCGGTTGTCAGGATCAGTTATGCAATGACCAGGCGATGCGACACATTTCCGCGATTCCGACCCTGCGGATGTTGATGTGCCAGGGCACGGTCGCGACTGATGAGGGCTTTAGATCTCTGAGTCGGTCACAAACGATCGAATACATTTGGGGACGTGAGTGTCCAAACTTGAAAGGGCGTGGTTTCGTGGCTCTGACTGGTATGCCAGCGTTGAAGGGACTCGCGGTTAGTTGCAAGTTTGTTGACGACGAAGCACTTGCCTCTTTGATTGATTTTCCGGCGCTGAAGGAGTTGCTTCCGATGGATGTGGGCGATGATGGTTTTCGACACATCGGCCGCTGCCGTCAACTCGAGTCGCTGACGTTAATGTATTGCCGCGACACCACTGATGTGGCAACGAGTCATCTCGTCGGTTTGTCGAGTCTCAAGAAATATCACGCCGGCTACACCCTGATTACCGATCGCAGCCTGGAGCTGTTAGGTCGCATGAATTCGCTCGAGGCGCTCTCGTTCGAAGGATGCAAGTTTATTACTGACGCTGGCCTTCCTCTTCTGAACACACTGCCGCGTCTTCGTGAGATCTCGATCGGTGGATGCCCAAAAGTAACGCGAACTGGAGTAACAGGATTCTTAAGCAGCGTGCGAGTTAACTACGACACACGTTGATGTTTGATAACCCTGTTCAACTTCGAATCGGCTTTGCCGCCTCACATCCGGCGGCAGAGCCGAAACTATGCAGCGTTTGGCTGCGGCCAGGGGACGAGTTCATTCCACAGCCACCGGAACTAAATGTCCTTCGGTGCTGCCGGCAAACTGAAATTCTGTGAGCTCTTGTTGTCCAGACGGAGTTCGCCTGCTTCTCAATGTGAAGTACCCAGTTTTGACTCGTTCTTTGGGCGTGCAGTGAAAAGCCACGACAAGGTTGTCATGGTTTTCGGCATGGCCCTTATAAACGTAAGTGCACGCATCTCCGCGCGCCATGGCCGCGTCGTCATGGACGAAAAGGTAATCACCTTTCAAGGTGAAGCCCATCAGTGTGACGGGCTGGTCGAATTTGACTACCGATCGTTGCTTCGTTGCTCCCTCGGCAGCGCTCGTTGTGGTAGGTGCCGGCATGCTGATGAGCAGTGCGGCAAAAAGCACGGCGCTAAGGAATAGAAGTCTCTTCATAATGATCTCCTCTCAAATGTATGCGTTCTTTGGGTCCTGGCCCTCAGAATTACCAACTAATGGTGAGCAACGCATGTGCCGATAGCCTGGTCTATTTTTCTTAGGGTTCAGTGAAGTCTGTACCTCAAGTTGAGAGTTGACTGCGGGCTTTCGCATGTAGGTTGGTGAAGTTTCCACACTTCACTTCGATCGCGACTGCGTTTTCCGAACGAAATGCTTCAGGACGTCCGGCACATACATTGCGCCTATATGGAGTTGTGTCGTGTTCCTAATTTGGGGTGCTGTTTGAATATGCCGATGGCGCCCCACGAGCGGAGGCTGCCAGATGAATTCATCAGGGCTCAACAAGCGAACGCTAATCCAGGAATCACCCTCAAGTTATAGCAGTGACCAATCCGTCTTGGATATTTCTGGAAATGGATCACAAATCACTCGCCGCGTCTTCTGCAACGAGATCTTGTTGATTTCTACCGGGGTGCTACTAGTGGCACACTCAGTTGCAGGTGAAACCTTAAGTCAACCGGATTCCATGCTTGCCTATCCGCCCATGAAGATCGAAGGCGCGGAAAGATTGCTGGCTGGTTCGAGTCTCTATTTCGAGTACCCGACACGAAATGATCCGGCTGTGTTGGTCCGTACACGCGAAGGCGAGTACTCCGCGTTCAGCAGAAAGTGCTCTCACGCAGGATGTTCTGTGGAATTCGATTGCGCGCGTCGATGTCTTAAATGTCCCTGCCATCTAGGAGTGTACGATGCGCGCATGGGCTACGTAGTCTATGGACCACCACAGAGGCCTCTAGATCAAATTGTGCTGCAGATGCGCTCGGGTGGTCAGGTTTGGGCCGTAGGCAAGAGCATAGGAAGAAATGCAGCGGATTATGCGACGGCCTTAAAACTGAAGAGGGAGTGTTTTCCCAGCTAACTTGTGGCTTGAGTTCGCAGCTCGATGGAAGTCCTGCTCTTAGTCGGTAACCTGTTGTCAAGTCATACATGAAAGATCGCTCACTTACGATCTTTGAGGAGGTAGATTAAGCAATGCGAGACAGCAAAGATAAATCACGAGTGGTAGTGAAATTGTTTTACCTCATTGTCAGTAGTGCTTTGGTTTTGGTTGGGTTCGCAACCGCAAATGCGCAAAACCAAACATCAAAGTTGAAAGTGACTAAGTTTCACGCGGAGGAAGTTCAGCAGCCGATCTTCAGGGAGTATCGCGGCGTGCGTCTCGGAATGACGATGGCGGAGGCCAGGACCAAACTTGGTACCGCGGCGATGAGCAGCGACGATTTGGATTTCTATGTCTTTTCAGAGAACGAAACGGCGCAGATTGCCTATAACCCGGCACACAAGGTTGTGACCATCTCGGTCGATTACACGAATGGCGTTGGCGCGCCTGACTACCGAACTGTAGTTGGTGCCGACATTCTTACGAGACCCGATGGATCGATGTACAAGATGGTTGAGTATCAAGCGGAAGGCTTCTGGGTATCCTATAACAAGAGCGCCGGCACCGTACCGGTGGTTACAGTCACGCTCCAGGTATCTCGCAAGTAAGGTCGTAAGGTCGATTCTTCCAGAGTGCCAGATAAAGTCCATCGAGTGAAGCGCACGGCTAAGATTGTGTTCCGCTAAGAGATCTACAATTCATGCGCGAAACGCTTATCGCCGAATATCACCAGACTCTCGCCCGAGATCAGGGCCTGACGTCAGAGTTCTTCGCGCATCTCAAACATATGATGCGGGAGCGCCGGCTGCTTTACGGTGATCGCGAGATAAGCGTTGCGCTAAGACCGCACCTGCTCAACCGAACGCAATACGAAATTCTGGCCCACTCATCTGAAGTTCTCGCCAGAGCCTTCGAAAAAGTTGCCTTGGCACTGTTAAGTGAACCATCGCGAATGCAAACTATCGGACTTACAGAACGTGAAATAAAACTCACCTTAGTCGAGCCGAAGTATTCGACATTGGCAGTGACATCGCGCCTCGATGCGTTTGTTCACGATCACGAGGTAAAGGTCGTTGAGTACAACGCGGAAAACCCGTCCAGTCTGACGGATCAGGCTGGTCTCAACGAAATTCTTTTCGAAGTCAGTGCTATGCGAGACGTGGCAATGCGTTACCAACTAACGCAGTTTCGCCCCGCAGAACGTTTACTCAAGTCTCTGCTCGGGACGTTTGCCGATTGGGGCGGGACTGGTCTGCCAAACATCGCAATAGTCGATTGGACTGACCTTCCAACAGCCGACGAGTTCCTACTGTTACGAGATTGTTTTGTCAGGAACGGCGTCCCGACCCTAATTTGTTCACCTGAACAACTGGAATATGAGAATGGAAGGCTACGCTATGGCGACTTCCCAATTGATCTGGTTTACAAGCGTGTCATCATCAACGAACTACTGTCGCGCTGCGATGATTCGCATCCGCTGATACGTGCCTATCTTGCCGGAAATGTCTGTCTCGTGAATTCCTTTCGTTGCAAGCTGGCCCACAAAAAGGCATGTTTTGAATTGTTGACTGACGAAGCAAACGATCGCTTGTTCACATCACATGAAAGGGAAGTTATTCAGAGGACCGTGCCATGGACGAGACGTGTCTCCCAACGGAGAACGCGACATGGTGGACGCGAAGTGGATCTTATTGAGTACGTCAGGAAGTACCGACCGCAATTCATTCTGAAGCCCAATGACGACTACGGTGGTCGAGGCGTCGTGTTTGGTGATCGCTCATCTGCATCCAAGTGGGAAGCGACCCTATCAGAGGCCCTGGAGGGTGACTATGTGGTTCAGGAAAAAGTTGAACTCCGAACGGAGGTCTTTCCTATCTTTAACGAAAGCCGTTGGGTCTTGCAGCCGATGTACGTTGACTCAAATCCATTTCTCTTTGAAGGCCGCGTCGAGGGTCTCATGGTGCGCTTGTCAGATTCGCCAGTAGTCAATGTTACGTCCGGTGGCGGTGAGACTGGTTTCTTCGTTATCGAAGACGAAGAAGTTCATTGATGCTAGTTGATAGGACGATACGAAGCCAGGGTCTTCATGTAATTTGCGCGCTCGAAGGCCGCAGGCTCAGCACAGTGCTGCTGACTGATACTGCCGATCATTTGTGCAACTGATTCATACTCATGCTCGGCCATCCAACTCCGCATCTCATCGAGAACGACATTTATACGTCGAATCCCGTTTTGTAATAGCTCGGAAGCCATCATCGTCACTTTGGCCCCGGCCATTAAGGCCTTTAAGACATCCTGCGAGGTGTGGATGCCGGTAGTTATTGCGAGGTCGGCCATGAGACGGCCATACAGTATCGCCACCCAGCGCAACGGTAGGCGTAGCTCGTTCGAATTGCTTAGAACCAGGCGTGGTACAACTTCGAGGGCTTCGAGATCGATGTCAGGTTGATAGAAGCGATTAAAAAGGACCAGTGCGTTAGCCCCTTCTTCCACGAGGCGCTTCGCCATGTTGGCGGTCGAGCTGAAGTAAGGGCTCAATTTGATTGCCACGGGAATCGAAACTGTACGCTTCACTTCTCTCAGGATATCCAGATAAACATTTTCGATTTCGCTTCCGGCGATGTTCTGGTTAGTGGGGATGTAGTAGACATTCAACTCCACAGCATCAGCTCCCGCTTCTTCTATGAGGGCTGCGTAATCGGTCCACCCACCGGCCGAGACTCCGTTCAGACTGCCGATAACCGGTATGTCAACGGCTGCCTTTGCGCGCCTAATGAGGTTCATGTATTCATCAGGCCAGACGTTATAGCTTTGCATCTCAGGAAAGTAGTTGAGGGATTCGGCGTAACTCTCGGTACCACTCGACAGATAGTAATCGACGTAAAAACTGTCGAAAGTAATCTGCTCCTCAAAAAGTGAATACATCACTACAGCGGCAGCTCCTGCATCTTCTAGTCGACGAATGCTGTCGACATTGTGAGAGAGAGGTGACGAAGAGGCTACGATCGGATTCTTCAACGGCAAACCCAGATAGTTGGTGGTTAGGTTCATGAGTGCTGCGACTCCTCGCTCCACGCTTTGGTGTGGTTAATTGCGGTGGGTGGCCACGGATGACAACCCTAAAATGTTTGTGCCGCAAGTTGTTTGTATTGCTGCCAACGGCGTTGGACTAACTTCTCCGATTGCTCCAGGAGAGTCTTCGCTACAACCGGATCGCTCTGCTGTAACATTCGATAACGTCCTTCGGTGTAGATGTAATCCTTTAGCGGGATTTTGGGATCACTCGAATCAAGCTGAAAAGGGTTCTTGTTTTCTTCAACAAGCTTAGGGTTGTAGCGATAGAGCGCCCAGTGCCCTGAGTCAACAGCGAGCTTCTGCTGGTGCATACCCTTCGCCATGTCAATCCCGTGTGCGATGCACTGGCTGTAGGCAATAATTAGCGAAGGACCGTTGTGAGCCTCCGCTTCCATGAACGCTTTGACGGTGTGAGTGTCATTGGCACCCATCGCTACCTGCGCAACGTAAACATTTCCGTAACGAATAGCCCCTATTCCGAGGTCCTTCTTTCCACTTGGTTTGCCTCCAGCAGCAAATTTAGCGACGGCTCCCATGGGCGTTGACTTGGAAGCCTGACCACCTGTGTTGGAGTAAACCTCCGTGTCGAGGACGAGAACGTTGACGTTCAGTCCGCTTGCTAATACATGGTCCAGACCGCCGTAGCCTATATCGTAGGCCCAACCGTCACCACCAACGATCCAGACACTCTTTGTCACCAACGCGTCAGCGACACTCAATAGATCGCGGGCCTCATTTGCCTGAGCACTTGCGAGCTTTGCCTTTAGAGTCGACACCATTTCCCGTTGAACATTTATGCCCGCATCAGTGGACTGATCAGCGCTAAGAAGATTACTGGCCAGTGCCTCGCCAACATCTTGACGCAGCCGGCCAACTAAATCTCTGGCGTAGGCATTTTGATGATCTAAAGCCAGTCTCATTCCGAGGCCAAACTCTGCGTTGTCTTCGAAGAGAGAATTGCTCCATGCGGGGCCGCGACCCTCGCGATTGATCGTATAAGGCGTAGTAGGTAGGTTCCCGCCATAAATACTGGAGCAGCCCGTTGCGTTGGCGATAACGGCGCGATCGCCAAACAATTGCGTTAGTAGTTTGATGTAAGGAGTTTCTCCACAACCTGAGCACGCCCCGGAAAACTCGAACAGTGGCTGCAGCAGTTGTACGTTCTTAACGGAACCAAACGCTAACGCACCGTTCCTGTCGACCTCCGGCAACGTCAGAAAGTAGTTCCAGTTAATTCGCTCACGCTCTCGCAAAGGCAGCTGTGGACTCATGTTCAGCGCTTTGCGTGAGACCTTACTCTTATCCTTTGCTGGACAAACCTCCACACATAGCTGGCAACCGGTGCAGTCTTCTACTGCGACTTGAATTGTGTATCGCTTGTCTGGTAATTCCCGCCACTTCGCCGGCATATGCCTGAAGCCTTCAGGTGCCGAAGCAAGTTCGCTCTCGTCGAACACTTTTGCGCGAATCGTCGCGTGCGGACAAACGAGAACGCATTTACCACATTCGATACACAGGTCCGGTTCCCAGACAGGAACGTCCTGCGCGATGTTGCGTTTCTCCCACTGCGCTGTGCCCACCGGGTAAGTGCCGTCAGCAGGGAAGGCGCTGACAGCCAGTTGGTCACCACGTCCAGCGATAATTTCTGCAGTCACGTTTTGGACGAATTCCGGTGCGCCTTCGGGAACTACTGCAGGCAGGTCGAAAGTATTTGTAACTTGAGTTGGAACTGGAATCTCATGCAGATGAGCAAGTGCAGCATCGACAGCGGCAAAGTTCTGGCGCACGACTGGTTCACCGCGTTTCCCGTAAGTCTTGCGAATCGACTCTTTGATTTTCTCAATCGCTGCCTCACGTGGGAGCACTCCGCTAATTGCAAAGAAGCAGGTTTGCATGATCGTGTTTATTCGATTGCCGAGTTGTTTCTCCTTCGCCACTGCATAAGCGTCAATCGTATAAACTTTGATCTGCTTGTTAATGATCTGTTCCTGCACCGAACGCGGTAAATGATCCCAAACTGCGTCAGCTCCATAAGGGCTGTTGACCAGTAAAGTCGCTCCGTTTTCTGCTGCGCTTAGGACATCGTAGGACTCGAGAAACTTGAACTGATGAACAGCAATGAAGTTGGCACGCTGGACCAAATACGTGCTGTGAATCGGCCGGCTGCCAAAGCGCAAGTGCGATACAGTCATCGCGCCCGACTTCTTCGAGTCGTAAACAAAGTAACCTTGAGCGTAATTAGGCGTCTGTTCTCCAATGATCTTGATGGAGTTCTTGTTTGCGCTGACGGTGCCGTCAGCTCCCAATCCCCAGAACAACGCGCGAACCTGGTCGTCCGCTTCTGTATTAAATGTCGGATCAAACGGGATGCTGGTGTTTGTTACATCGTCGTTAATCCCAATCGTGAAATGGTTTTTGGGCTTCACTGTCTTCAGTTCGTCAAACACAGCCTTACACATCGCGGGAGTGAACTCTTTTGATGACAGACCGTAGCGCCCACCAATTACGCGCGGCATGGTA
>DATEXA010000445.1:0-2419 GCA_035257465.1 Pyrinomonadaceae bacterium
AAGAAAGGAGAGTACGGAGTTTTCTTCGCGTCCGCAGGTCACGCGGCGCTCTATGACTATCCGACCGCAAAGGGCTTGCAAGCAATCGCTGCGGACGTCTGGGATCGCGGAGGCATCGTCGGTAGTGTGTGCCATGGGCCAGCAATCTTGCCGGGAATCATCGACTCCAAGACCGGCAAGTCGATCGTTGAAGGCAAAACGGTGACAGGGTTCACGATCGAAGGCGAACTCATCTTCAACATCCTCGACAAGCTGAGACAAGATAAGGTGGTTCCGATCGTGGAGGCCGTTACCGCAGCTGGCGGCTATTACAGCACTTCGATGAACGCTTTCGATGACTATTCTGTCACCTCGGGTCGCCTTGTGACGGGGACAAATCCTCAGAGCGGCCGCAGTACTGCGGAGAGAATCGTAAGGTTGTTCGATAACGCGATTCGACCGTAAGAGAACTGAGATGGTCCCAAGTTTATCAATCTACGCTAAACGGGAGATAACAAATGAAGAAGGTGTTTTAAGACAAGGAAATCATCAAACGCAATCGATATGAAAACGAGAACACGCATGCCGCACTTTAAGAATGAAATACTGATCGTAGTCGGCTTTTTGATGACAATGGCGACCAGCAATCACGTTCAGGCGCAAAAAACAGAGGCGTTGGGAAGGCTCACTCGTTATGCGGTGAAGCCGGACTACCAGGAACAATTTCGAAGATCGCTATCGGACTATGTGTCACAAGCCCTCGCTCAGGAAAGCAACATCCAGGCGGAAGCCTATTATGAACAGGATAATCAATTGGTACTGTGGTTGGTCGAACGATGGAGGAACAGGAATGAACTCGAGAGCTTTGGCAAGAGCTCGCAATCCAGAGCCATCGACTCCTTAAAAGATAAGGCACTGAGTGCGAACGCAGAAACTTATTACGTAGCAGACCTGGAACCTATCTCAAAGCGGCAATGGCGCCGACCGGCAAGAGCAAAAGACCATCCGCTCACCCAGATGTTGTTTATCGATTCGAAAGAGGGGACGCAGGACGCATTCAAAGGAACCTACCACGTTGCCATGCCACAATTCCGGAGCGAACCCGGCGTAGTTACCTATCAGCTCTCACAAGTACTGGGCGAGGATACGAAGTTTGTCACCTATGAAAAATTCAGAAGTGAAGAGGCGTTTCAGTACCATCTCAAGTTTCCGCCGATCAAGCCGGTGATCGATTACTTACATACCAGCATTAAAGAACAACCCTTTGAAAAAGGACTTCATACACTCGTCGAATTTGCGCCGCTAACACGGGACTAGCTGGCAAAACAGTATCAAAACTCAGCCAATGCAAAAACTCAGAACCACACAAACTAATGAAAACAATCAAACCGATTATCATCGCAACTGCGTTTGCAATATTTGCAACGACCACTGGAGAAGCACAGGATTCCAACAGCCATCAACTGGATGTAATTAACCAATTAAGTTCCAAGGCGGCGGTTTCAAACATGCCGGTTTCCCAACTCCTGAATGCTCCGGGAAACGAAGCCCTAAAAGCCTTTTTCTTTACCTCCGTAAAAGACACCACCGCTTTAAAAGGCAAAAGGATAGCCGTCATCGCCGCCGATGGATTTGAGGAAATAGAAATGTTGGGGCCGGTTTGGTATTTCAGATCCCTCGGCGCAAAGATCGACGTCGTAGCGCCAAAATACAATCCCGCTCCAGCAAGGTATGGCCTCAGCACACCGGAAATGTCAAAAGACCATATTATGGCGATCCAATACCTCAATCCGGTTGGTTGGGTTAAGGTAGACCGCACTGCCGATCAGATCAAAGTGGATGAATATGACGCCATTTTTGTTCCTGGTGGAGCTTGGAACCCTGACAATCTTCGCTACGACAAGGACGTAATTAAATTTATTCAAGACTTCGATAAGTCGGGCAAGTTGATCGCTGCTATTTGTCATGCGCCCGTGGTGCTCGCCACTGCTGATATCCTCAAAGGCAAAAAGCTCACCAGTTACTGGAACATTCAGACCGATCTAAAGAACGCCGGCGGCACAGTTCTGGATCAGCCTGTAGTAACAGACGGGAACTTGATTACTAGCAGACACCCCATAGACGTTGCCGATTTCTCTATAGCAGTTAAAGACTGGCTGTTAAAACATTAAGGTGGTTCAAGCCACCACAGTTACACGCTTATCACTTCGGTGAAATGTTTATGAATTACGGCGGTAATGAAGGTCTCACCGTTCCGGCTTCTATGTGTGGCCGCTATCATTGTCGTTGTTTTTATTGCGAGGCCTGCACTGGCCGATTCTCGCGACACCGAGTTCGAAAAGATGAAGACCATCATGCAGGATATCGCAAAGACGATAAAGACGCTGCAAACGGAGCTCTCTGAGTTAAAGAAGGAGCGGGCCGACGCTAAACAAGCTGA
>DATEXA010000446.1:0-12618 GCA_035257465.1 Pyrinomonadaceae bacterium
GGGGTACCGATTGTCTGGATAGCCTCCCCATTGAGCAGCCGCTACGACTGGCAGACAAAGCGCCAAAATGCCGGCGGCAAAAATTGAAAACTTCAGTGTGTGTCGGTTCGTCATCTTCAATCTCCTCACGATTCAATGCGGGGCTAAACCCCACGGCGCTAACGCCATCAGAATTGGCAAGTACCGTGCCCGGAATTACAAAGCACCCGAGCCTTAAGATTTAATAGGAAAACAAGGAAGGAATGCTTAGGGCTTACCGAAATGGTTTCGAGTCGCGTCAAAACTTGCAGACATTGAAGGTGCCGTGCTAGTGCCGCTGGGGGCGGTGAGTGTCAAGCAGGATTGCGAGATGTCGACGGAGGTCAGACTCCTGAAGTATTGCCCGAACCGTCAATCTGTTTGAGCGCATCCACCCGGGTGCTCCGCTGTTCGTCTTCGCGAGCAACAACTCTTCGCTAGCTGTTCGGATTCCCAGGTGACGTATGTTTGCGCAAGCCAGCCCACCGCCTCGAACGACGCCATCGCTTGGAGTTCGAGGCCAGCCTGCTTCCACAAACAATCTTCGCACTCCGCTCGACAGCGTTAACAAGTTTCCGACCATTGTCGAATTACCGATCTTGAATCGGTGTGTAGCATCGCTGGCAATCTGCAAACTGGCCCCGGCCCGGTTTGCTTCACCTGCAAGCTGAGTAAAGCTCGAAATCAGCCATTCAATTCCGGCCTTACGTAAGAGGTCATTTGAGTTTCGGAGTGACAGATATGCAGCAACGTCGGCACGGCCCGCAAGGCGCGCACGCTGCTCAGCTTCCGAGAGGGCCGCAGCCCAGGCTTCGTCCAGTTCACTCACTGAAAGTTCTCCGATTGCTGGCTGGTTGTCCGATTTGCTTTAGCTTGACGGCGCCGGCTCAAGGTAACCGGCACCATTTTAGATTGGCCGACAAGCTGAAGCATATCGGACATTGATGGTATCATGACCGCCGAATCGTCCCCCTCAAATACATGAACGTATCTCTCGAGTATTCATGACGGATTCAGCACACGCGATGTTGATGAAAACGATCTATAGAGTCTTTCTCTCCCTGTTCGCCTGCTCTCTTTTTCTGCTCGCCGGCACACGTCTACAAGCCCAGTCGAATGTTCAGCTTCCCTCAGCGAATGGACATGTGAACGATTTCGCCGGAGTGGTGGACGCGCAGACAAAAAGCCGGTTGGAGTCGCTGCTTCAAAACCTGAAAGAAAAGACCAAGATCGACTTCTATGTGGCCGCTGTCGATACCACTGGCGACCGCGATATCTTCGACTACTCGCACCAACTATCAACCGAATGGAATATCGGCGCACGTAACAGCAGCAACAAGAGTCTATTGCTGGTGATCTCCGTTGCTTCAAAGACGTCGTTCACGCAATTCAGCCGCATGATGCAGTCGAGTCTTCCTGATGGCGTTCTGGGCGAGATGGCCCAACGAATGCGCTCACCCTTGACGGCAGGACGTTTCTCGGAGGCACTTGATACGGGCGTGCAAGTGTTCGTCAACGCTGTGGCCCAGAAGTTAAGTTTTTCGGCCCAGGAGCTGGAGGGTACTGCATCTTCGCCGAATGAAGGTGGAGTCGTAGCTACAACGAGCGAACCCGTTCAGCAACCGGTCGCTCCTTCTGCGTCTGAGCCAGAGATCACTAGGCCGCGTGTGGTAAAAGCAACTGCGAAGCCCACCGAGAAAGAGACGACAGAAGCAACTCCCGTCAACGTCTTACCCACTCCGAACGAAACTCCGGCCACACAAGATTCTGTTGCAGCCAAGCCTGTTGAAAAAGAACCTGTAACTGAACGTCCTCGAACCGAAGTCAAAGCTCCAAAGACCACAACCGCTAACCAAAAAGTAACAGCTGCGTCTGTTGATGACGATGCAGAATTGGAAGAGGTTGAAATAACACTGACACTACCTCTATCAAAGCGCGCGGAAAAGTTGAAGGCATTTCTGGCAAGCCATCCTGAATCCAAAGCGCGCCCGAGAGCAACCGAGTTGCTCATCAGCACACATGCAGGACTTGGAGATCAGTTTTTGAAAGATGGTGACGTCGATAATGGAATCAAACAGCTCATGCTGGCGATTGATGAAGCCGACGTCGGTGTCTCCGACAAACTCTTTAAGGGAGTAATCGCGCAGATTCCGTCGAACCTTTATCTCCGCAGGCAGAGCGAAGCGGCATTCAAAGCAGCCTCCACTATCGAAACCAAGTTTGGTTCGGATCCAAACCGACTGCTGGAGATTGCTCGATTCTATGTTGGCCTGGAGCGCGGTGATGAAGGCGCGCGTATCGCCGAACAAGCTATCAAACTTGCTCCAGACATGGCGGAAGCGCATCGCGTGCTCGCGTTGAGTCGTCATATCAATCTTCAGCTTGACGAAGCTACCGCCGAATACAAGCGCGCCATCGAGCTCGATCCGACATCACGGATTTCAAAAAGCAGCCTCGCAGATCTCACTCGCGCGAGCGGTAAACCTGAAGAAGCGTTGGCGCTTTATAACGAACTTCTTAAGACAGATCCGACAGACAACGCAGCAACTGCAGGACTGGTGATAAGTCTCTTCGAACTCGGTCGTAAAGACGAAGCGATGAGCGCACTTAATTCTGCAGTTGAGAAGGATCCACGCAATCTTGCGTTAATGACCGGAGCTGCTTACTGGTTTGCAGCCCATGGGGATTACGAGAAGGCCTTTGACTTTGCGAAAAAGGCAGTCACGATTGAACCAAGATATACGTGGGCACAAATTGCCTTGGTTAGGTCTTTAATCGGACTGAAACAACCGGTGAGCGCCGAACGAGCAATGCGTTATGCGCGACAGTTTGGAAAGTTTCCAACCCTGAACTACGAGCTTGCGAACGTCGTCGCCACCATGGGTTTCTACGACGAAGCTGCTGAGATCCTTCGCGAGTCGTTCACTTTCAAGAACGGCCAGATCGAAACGCTCCTGGCGGGACGGATTGCGACACGCGACTCAAATTTTCTGGATCTGCTTGCAGCCGAGCGCAAGGCGAGTATCTACCAACCCACCGCCGCTGACACGGCGGCGAATAGCAAGACATTAACTAAACTGCTCGCGTTGGATAGCGCATTAACTGAAACGAGCGGAGGCGAGAAACTCGATGAAACCGCGGCGGCAAAAGCAGCACGGGATTTCAGTGCGGGTGATGACAGCATGCGTACGTTTAGACAACTCTACGCTGCCAGTCGCTTACTCAGAAAAACCATCGCACTGCAAACCGCTCTTGAACTTGTCGACGAAGCAAAGAAAGGAATGGATGCAGCGCTCGATGTTTCAGTCGTGACGACAGCTGTTCAGGCAGACGAGTTTCGGAGCCTTCGGGCCGAGGCAATTGCATCGGGAAACATTCCAGATATCGCTGACGCGCCGCGCAGTGCGCTATCAAGCATCATGCGCGGTCGTATCGATGATCTGACAGGGTGGATACTTTTCAACCAGGACAAATACCCGGAAGCCATTGAACATCTGAAGCGGGCAACGACAACTCTTCCGAACGGCACTCCTGCGTGGCGCAACGCCGCTTGGCACCTGGGTGTCGCCTATGAGCAAACGGGTCGAAACGATGTTGCCCTGGAGAATTACATCCAAAGCTACAACGCCGGGCCGCGTGATCCGATTCGACGTTCAGTAATCGAAAAGCTCTATCGAAAGGTCAACGGTTCGGTGGACGGACTGGAGGACAAAGTAGGTCCGCCTGTGTCAACTGGCACAGCAGGCGTTGCCACAAAAACGGTCGCCACTCCCACGAGCTCGGATTCCGTTCCACCAAGCGTGCCGGACACAACGAAACCGCGCGAGCCTGAAAAGGTCACTTCAGCCGCGCCAACTGAAACAACCAAACCCGAAGCAACTGTAGCGGCAACCCCTGAACCGTCACCTACACCCATGCCAACGCCAACGGTTTCGCAGGCACCCACACCGCGCCAGTCGGAACCTATCAGCGAGGAGGCACTGCGAGCTGCCGGAGCACGTCTGCGTTCCAACATCAGGATTACAGGTCGTGTTCTTGATTCGAACGCAAACGGACTTTCGAATGTAGTGGTGGTTTTGATCAGCCCGTCAGGCTCAGTGCTGGCTTCTACCACAGACAAAGACGGCTACTACTCGTTCACTGTAACGCCGTCACAGAAGACTTATCGAGTCATTCCCTCAAAAGATGGCTACACGTTCACGCCGGTGGACAAAGCTTTTGCCGGACTCATCGATGATCAAAAGGGAATTGACTTTATCGCGAAATCGCCGTAGGTCTTCATAAGTGTTCTTATAAAAAAGCCCGAGGATCGAGATCCCCGGGCTTTCTTATTTTGGATGAATACTGACCTACTTATTGTTTTCCGAACCGCCGGCGATCGGCTTACCGTCAGCGTCTAACAATTGCACTGTTCCGTACTTTGACAGTACCTCGCGTGTCTTCGATGCATCTCCAACTGCTACGACCTGTAGCCGCTTCATGTCGATATACTTCTGCGCGACACGTTGTACATCATCAGCCGTAATAGCTGAGACCTTTTGTGGATAAGTGTCCCAGTAGTCAGCCGGTAGATTGTAGAGCTTCTGAGTAATGATGTTTTGCAGAAGAGCCTGGGGTTGTTCGAGTGAAAGAGCGAAGCTGCCAATGATCGCTCGTTTCGCATTCTCGAGTTCAGTCGCGGGAACCTTTTCAGTGCCCAATCTCTCAAACTCATACTTGAACTCTTTCATCGCGCCGTCAGTAACTTCAGTACGCACATCCGAGGAGGCCTGCCATGTTCCGCGATACTTGAAACTACCGAATACACTGTATGCACCGTAGGTGTACCCTTTGGCCTCGCGAAGGTTCAGGAACAAGCGACCCGTTGGGCCACCTCCCAGAACACGATCAGCCAACAGTACGGCAAAATAGTCAGGACTGGTTCTTTCAATTCCTAGTGTGCCTAGTTGGAGTACTGTTTGAACCGAATCGGGCCGATCGATCAAATAAATCGCCGCCGCCGCCGCCGGCTCAGGCGCTGCGGGAATTGTGAAGGCCGGCACTTCCGCCTTCTGCCAATCACCGAAAGCTTTTTCGACCCTCGGCATCAGCTCCTTTAACGTCACGTCACCAACGACTGCCAGGATCGCATTGTTTGGTCGGTAATATGTCGAGTGAAAATCGGCAAGGTCTTTACTCGATAGTTTCTTGATCGACCCCGCAGGTGCCGAAACTAGCGCAGCCGGGTGTGAGCCGTAAATGGCTTTGCTGAATTGCTCCTGCGCCAGGAACTCCGGATTTGCTCGTTGCTGGCGAAGCTGTTCGAGTGTTCGGGACTTGTACTTATCAACCTCGGACTGTGGGAAAGATGGATTTCGCACTACATCGGAAAAGATATCCATCGTCTTGTCCAGATTTTCAATGAGACCTGAGGTCGTCACTGTGCTGGTCAGCGAAGATAGTCCGGAAGTGGCGATCAGCGTCGCCCCCAGGGCGTCGACTTGTTCAGCTATGTCTTTGCTTGATCGCGTGGCTGTTCCTTCACGCAAAAGTGCGGCAGTGAAGTTGGCGAGGCCATGATAGTCAGCGCGATCCGCAAGACCACCACTCAAAACCACCATTTGCATGTTGAACGTTGGCACTCTATCGCTGTGAAGTAAAACTACCTTAAGGCCATTGGGCAGCGATGCTTCCTCGGCCTTCGGTAACTTCACTTTTAAAACGTTCTGGTTAACGGGGGCCTTTCCTTTTATAACAGCCCCCTTCGTGGTGCTCGGAGACTGGGGCGCTAAGCCTCCCTGGCCAAAAGCCATGGACGACGACAACGCAGCAAGCATCAGTGTAACTATCAGCTTTTTACTATTTTTAACGATTCTCATTGCTCACTCCTTACTGGCCGGATGCGCCGGTTGTTGCCCTGGTCTTAGCCTTGGGCATTGTAGTTACAACTGTGCGATTGGTATCGATCAGGTACTTGTTCGCCACACGCTGCACATCTTCCTTGGTTACCGCATTGACTTTGTCCAGGCGCGTGTTGATTAAGTTTGGCTCGTTGTAATAAACGGTGTACTGGCCCACCGTAACTGCGCGACTCAAAGAACTCTGCAGACCGTTGATGAAGTTTCGTCGCGTCGTGTTCTTCGCTTTCTGAAGTTCCCAATCTGCGATCGGCTCCTTCTTGAGGCGATCGATTTCAGCGTAGACGACCGCTTCTACGTCTTCCGGTTTCACGCCCGGGCGTAGCGTCGCATTTGTATAAAGTGCGCCTACGCCGCGTTTCTCATCCATGAAACCGCCGACGTTAGTCAGCATCTCTTTCTCTTTAACGAGCTTTTGATAAAGCCGCGAACTCTGCCCGCTTTGTAAAGCGTTAGCGAGTACTTGTAGAGCGTAGAAATCCGGAGAGTTTCCGGGAACAGCTTTGTATGCAATGTCGATTCGCAGAGCGCGTGCAAGCGTGTCATCAAGGTTAGCACGCCGCTCCGCTGTCTGCTGCGGTTCCGTCATGTCGACACTTGGCGGATCTGGTTGGCGTTGAATTGCTTCAAAGTTCGAGCGCACCTTGGCCAGGGCATCCGCTGTTTTGAAATCGCCGACAACAGTTAGCACCGCGTTGTTAGGTGCGTAGTACATCTTGAAGAACGCAGCGACGTCTTCGACACTGGCCGCATTCAAATCATCCATCGAACCAATGGTCGTGTGTTTGTACGCAAAGTTGTCATAGATCAACTCCTGCTGAACCTCGCCGCTTTTTCCATAGGCCTGGTTGTCGACCCCCAACCGTCGTTCTTCCTGGACGGCATTACGCTGGTTGTCAAGATTGTCTTTGGTGATGGCGAGGCTCCGCATCCGATCCGCTTCGAGGAATAGCGCGAGGTCCAACTGGTTCGCCGGAAGAGCTTCAAAATAATTGGTGCGATCTTCGTTCGTCGTACCATTCATCGTTCCGCCGTTATTGAAAACTAGTAGGAAGTGTTCGCCTGATCCAACATTTTCGGATCCCTTGAACATCATGTGCTCAAAAAGGTGAGCGAAGCCGGTGCGACCCTGACGTTCATTGCGCGAACCGACGTTGTACGTGACTGAGACGGCAATAACGGGGGCTGAATGATCTTCGACAGTGATTACGCGCAAACCGTTTTTCAGAGTAGTCTCCTTAAAATCAACTCGCACGTTTCCTGCAGTTTGAGCCTGTACAGCAATCACGCTGAGCGTGCAAACCAGGAGAGCGGACAAAAACTTCGAGACGCGTCTCATACACAAACTCCTTCTATGCTTGGGATACTTCATACCGAGTGATTTATGGTCAACGAAACGAACTTAGAGCAGCAACGCAGACACCTCATAGTCTGCAATGGAATTTAGAGGGGAAACTTTTTGTCGTTGGGATTCGCCAGCGCGTTCGCTAAATCATCAAACACTCGCCTGCGTGGCTGGAATGTATGCCTGGCAGGGAGCACTGTCAAGGCGAGCGACCGCCGTCCCCTCTGCCGGATCCTCGGCCAACCGCCCGCCCCTTCCAACCATCCAAGACTGTCGTCAAGAGCAGAACGCCCGCGTCAGACTAGCCGGCACCTTCGGCCCTCGCATCATCGAGCAAGCCCAAATATCCGGTTGTTTTCGAGCGCTCTCAGCAGCGGTCAATGTTTGTTGTCGCAGCGGATTCCTGCTGCCAGTAAGAACGGCTGTATAATCGTTCGCAACTGAACGCCATGACAAGAATCAAGCTTATCTTCCCAGGGATTGTGACAACCCTGGCAATCGTCTTAGCCTTTGCGGTTTCCGCAGCTTCGCAACAACCCGCCCCACAACAAGCGGCCAGCCGATACGACGTAACTAGCTACAGAATCGAGGCGCAGATTATTCCCGATCAGCACATGCTTCGAGCAGGAGCAGATGTGACGTTCGTGCCGTTGGATGCAACTCGTTCGGTGGTTTTTGAGCTTAACGGTTCATTGAAAGTCGAAAGCATCGAGAGGAATGGCAAGGCCCTCAGCGGCTATGTCCAGGATGCCGTCGGCGTTGGCGCTATCGGCCCGAACGTTCGGATCGATCTCGGTGAAGTCGTACCGGCCAACGTTCCTGTTACATTGCGTATCCGTTGGAGCGGAGCCCTGGTTTCCCCAGAGGGAGGACCGCTTGCAACCAAACGATTGGCCTATGTAGGCACAGAAGGTTCTTACTTAATGTACGCCTCGCGTTGGTTTCCATTTCACGATTACGCCGCAGACCGGGCCACCTCCGATATCACGTTCATTGTCCCGGCCGGGTTACAAGTCGCCGGTACCAGCGACGATCCCGTTGTGGCACAGGCAGCACCAAAAGAAGGTGCAGTTCGCTACCACTTTATCCATCGACAGCCAGTTCTTATCGGAAACTTCGCGGCCGGGCAGTACATAAACAAGAATCTCACTTTCGGGAAATACCAGTTACAACTGTACGCTATGCCCGGTAGTGAGAAACGTATCGAGGCATTTGCCGAGTTGACGGGTCGTGTTCTTGAGTTTTATTCGAAGCACTACGGTGCGCCGTTGTTCGGAAACAAACTGGTCATTGTGCAGATAGACGACGAGAGTCTGGATTCGTATTCAGGTCCCGGCATCATTTATCTATCGTCGAAGATGTTTGATACGAGCCGCCCGATACCAGAGGAAAAGCTGGAGCGCGAGATCGCCTATCAGTGGTGGGGCCAGACAGTAGGTTTGAAATCATTTGATGATGCGTGGTTGTCGCAGGGCCTTGCTGAGTGGAGTGCGTTCGCTTACCGCGAATCGACACTGAGTGACGGCGGTCTTGATGCTGCACAACGTGAGCAGCAGGAGAGAGCATTGACCTTCGAGCAAACTGCATCCATCGCTCGCGCTCCCAGTTCGCTCGATGATCAGTCAGCTGCCTACCAGTCAATCGTTTTTTACAAAGGTTCGATGGTGTTCCGCATGTTGCGAGAAACGATCGGAAAGGACTATTTCGATAAGCTGCTTTATACGTTTCTCGATACCTACCGAGGCAAGAACGCATCAATAGACGACTTTGAAAAATTGGCCTCGAAGATTTCGCAGGACAGCCTCCGATACTTCTTTGCTCAGTGGATTGAAGGAACAGGCGTTCCGGAGTTTACGGTGGACTATCAAATTATTCGAACGCGAGCTGGTAAGTTTCGGGCCCGAGGCACTGTCAAACAAAACCTGGAAACACTGCGCATGCCGGTTGAGTTAATGCTGCGTGCAGAAGGCGGCAATCAGCAAACAATCGTTCGCATTGAAGGACGCAGCGAGGACTTTGACTTCGAATCGAATGGGCAGCCGATCGAAGTGGTGGTTGATCCGAACAACAAGATTCTGCGGATGTCAGACGACCTTCGCGTTTCTATTATTGCTCGGCGGGGTATCGAGCAAATGAAAGAAGGGGTATACGCCGAAGCCCAACAGCAATTTGAAGCTGCACTAAAACTCGATCGCTCGAATTCGTGGGTTTACTACAACCTCGGTCTCCTGTTCTTCGAACAGCGAAACTGGCAACAGGCACTCGATAACTTCGACGCATCTTTACTAGGGACCTTGAAGCCTTCATGGATTGAAGTGTGGGCCCACATCAAACGCGGTAATGCTTACGATGCTAAGGGTGATCGAAACAAGGCCGTTTACGAATATCAGAAGGCCGTGCAGTCGGGCATTGATTACGACAACGCCCAGGCGATTGCGAAGAAGTATCTGGCCACACCTTATGATCCCAGGGCATCACAAACTGCTGAAGCACGTACTTCAGGGAATTAAGCGCGAATGTCCGATAAGCTTTAGCTTGTCGATCCGATATGCTTGATGTCTGAAGTTCAAAAAAATTAGGCCACAGATCAGCAACACGTATCTGTGGCTTCATGTTCTACTCGCCGACAAGCTGAAGCTTATCGAACATCGACCGCAACGATCACTATCTTCTTCTCATTCGCCACGCGAATCATTTCATCTCGATCAAACATCAAAGTCTTCCCTGCCGAAATGCATAAGCATGTGGCGCCGGCTTTGGCCATCGTCGTTAGCGTGGGAACACCAACAACAGGCACATCAAACCTCATGTCCTGGTTAGGCTTTGCCAACTTCACTACTGTCAATCGGCGTTTTACCAGGTGCCCAGCTCGCAGGATCGTTTCGTCTGTACCTTCCATCGCCTCGATTGCCACGCATGCTTTGCCGCGTACGACGATAGTTTGTCCCAGGTCCAAGCCCTGAATCTCACGCGCTATCTCAAGACCGTACTGAATGTCTTCTTGCTCGTGTTTGTCCGGTTGACGACGGGTGAGAACCCCGGGTTTAGGCAAGGAGTCTTGAAGGAAGTAAGTCGAATCCACTAACTCGATTCCTTCCCCATGCAGTTCCGCAGCAATAGCACCAATGAGTGAGTCAGTGTTACGTCGCGGAAGCTTCAAGAGTACTTTCAGCATGCGCGCATCCGGTACGGCACGGCTGAAGATCTGAACATGCTTAACCTGGCCCGCCATAATTGCTTTCTCGACTCCCTCGTCTTTGAAAAAGCGAATCATGCGTCCCAGTTGACCAATCCCAACCCACTTGACGCTATCAGCCAGGCTTTCGATTGCAGGATCTGTTTCTTCCCGAATAGCAGCGACGGCCATGTGAGCACCGGCCTGTCGAGCGCCCTCCAACACCATAAAAGGGAACTTGCCATTGCCGGCGATCAATCCGAACTTCATTTCGTGACGCCGCGGTTGGAGTCTTGAATAAAGCGAACGAGATCCTCAACCTCGGCAGAGCCGGTGATCTCTTCGTTGATTCGTTCGAGAGCTTGAGTGGTGTTGAGTTTTGCGGATAAGAGCAAATGAAAGGCGTGATGAAGAGCGTCGATCGTTGCACGCGAATAACCACGGCGCTTCATACCCGTGATATTCAATCCGTAGCAACGCGCGTGGTTACCAACAGTCAAGGCAAAGGGAAGTGCATCTTTTACGACAACTGAGTAACCGCCGACGTAGGCTTCCTGCCCTACTCGGCAGAACTGGTGCACTCCTGAATATGCTCCAATGTTCGCGCGATCTCCAATAACTACATGACCGGCGAGCGTTGCTGCATTGGCCATAATTACGCCATCACCCACCAAACAATCGTGCGCGATGTGAGCCTGGGCCATGATGAGGCAGTCGTCTCCGATCTTTGTAAGCATTCCACCGCCGGCGGTGCCGCGATGGATCGTCACAAACTCGCGAATCTTGTTTCGCTTTCCAATCCTGGTCTCTGAAGCTTCACCTTGATATTTCAGATCTTGTGAAGCCAGTCCAATTGAAACAAACGGAAAGACGTGAGTCTGTTCTCCAATTGTAGTCTTACCATCAACCACGCAATGAGATTCAAGTCGCACGCCATTCCCGAGTTGAACTTCATCGCCAATGATTGAGTACGGTCCAACGAAACAATCATCGCTAATTGATGCGTGTGGACTAACTACCGCAGTTGGATGGATATTTCTGGAGGGCGTCACAGTTGACATAGAGATCTCGGATCTCAAATCGCAGACTATTCTCTCGGTGCAACGATGCTCATGATTTCAGCGTCAGCAGCCAACACACCGTCCACCTTTGCTTCACCTTTCATGCGCTGCACACGCGAACCTATGCGCAAAGCCGTTACCTCAAGAACCAGAGTGTCACCCGGCACTACGGGACGACGGAACCGGGCTTCCTTTATGCCGGTAAACAGAACCAGCTTTTGGTCACGATCTTCGATTTCTCGGAGGGCCAGCACGGCCCCAACCTGGGCCAAGGCTTCAACAACTAGCACACCGGGCATCACAGGAGCGCCAGGGAAATGACCCTGGAAAAAGTGTTCGTTCATGCTCACCTGCTTTATGCCCACAATGCGTTCACGCGGTACGAGCTCAACAATGCGGTCTACAAGCAGGAAGGGATAACGGTGCGGTAGAAGCTTTTGAATAGCCAGGGCGTCGAGAACAGTTTCCATAGCTGAAATGAAAAACGCGGTGAAGCGGGATTTGCAGCCGCATCGCCGCGTTAAGGATCAGGAGCCACCAGTATTCGCTACTGCGGAGGTGTGGTGGCTGCAGTTACGGGATTCTTGCTGTTGAATTCATTTATGAAAGCCTGCGTGATATCCATGCTGTCAGTAGCGTAGATAATTGGAACGCGCGCGGCATCAATGACCAGGTTGATATTGTGTGCTTTTGCGAACGCGTCGAGCGCTTTACCAATATCCTCCTGCAGAGGAGCAAACAGTTCTCCCTGACGCTTGGTATAGGCTGTCTGAGCGTCCTCACTCTTGCGCTGGATATCTTTTTTTAACAAATCCAATTGGTCTGCTTTAGTCTGCATTGACTTTGTGTCAATTGGAGTTCCGATGGGCGCATTTTGCAGTTTGGTTATCTCGTCTTGCAGCTGCTGAGCGCGTGTCTGCATTTGGGTTAAGTCGTCTTTGGTTTTCTGGAACTCGCCGTTCAGTTTTGTGATTAAGATACCAAACTTGAGGATACCCTTCTTTGGATCGAGAAACTGGTCCGAGATGATTACAGCCATTTTACTAACTGGCAGATTTGTAGCCACCGGCGCTGTAGTAGTTGGGGGTTGTTGCGTAGCTGGTCGCGCAGGGGTCGTGTTTG
>DATEXA010000447.1:0-2367 GCA_035257465.1 Pyrinomonadaceae bacterium
GTGGCGGCGCACTCCATCGGTGCGATTCGGACCTACCATCTCCACAATCCGGCAACGCTTGTGCCGTTTCTTCAGGGCAGCCAACCAATAAGCATCTTCTCATTTCCTTGTTTCTGGGCCCAACAGTCTCTTCCGGAACTCTTGGTTGCGAGAAAATTCAGGGCGGTGAGGAATACTTCACAACCCGAAATCTTCAAACTCAGCTTTATCAGTCGAAAAGATCCAACTTCTCACCAGGAGCTCAGTGGTATGGATTGTGCACAGATGAGGGTCGGTGGTGATAGATAGCTAACTCAAACCGCTTCGAGGTAACCGCAATGATTACAAATAACCAAGTCAAGCTGATTGAAGTTCCTATTGCTGGAAAAGCTGGTCTCGTTTGGAATTGTTTGCATGACGAGCGAAAAGATATCTGTGAAGTGATGCTGAGGGATTATCAATCAATGTCTGGGGCGGAGGCTGAATTCAACAACTCTCCCCCTGAGTCAGCTAAAGACTGGCACCGAGAGTTGATGGAAGCGCGCGTGCGAAAGATCGACGATGCGCTTGACCGGCTAATGTCGGGTTCTTACGGTCATTGCGTTAAATGTGGCTTGGCGCTCAAACACACTGAGTTGGATCTCGATCCGGCGATAGCGTTTTGCCCACGGTGTTGGAAGAAACAGCAAGATCAGAATCGTCCTCAAGACGCGATTCAAGACTTCAACAAGGTGGTCGATCCTAACGAAGGTTTGTTGGTGGCAGGGGGCGACGTTGTTCTGGAGACATTGCAAGCGTTCGACACCATTTTGGTTGGAACGCGCAACAGTGACTATCGCATTTTGCTTCTGGATCCGAGAACGGGTCGCGCATTGGTAGACGGGGGCCAATATTTGAATGAACCTCGGGAATCCATGCTGGGTGGTTCGAGTCTTCATGGATTTCCGTACAAGCCGGGAGCGATTGCCGTTGGGTACCGCCTGGAAATGTGGATTGGCGACAAAGCAATAAGTACTTCCCCAGTTCGATCGGTCAGCATTGAACATCACGACGCTGCTGAATCAATGGAGAGCATTACACCTGCGGTGCAACGAGCGCGAGCCGGGATTTGATTGAGATTCATTTCGCTTTAATTTGATACTGCCATTCTGCGGTGCACACGCGTAGGCATAAGCAGATACACCCTCCTGTTTAGTTTTACCCCCACCTCACCCATCTTTACGAACTCTTTATGCACTCTTTACACCATCTTTATAAGTGCAGGCGTAATCTTCTTTTGTTGACAATCTGTTTGCCGAAGCTACTCACGCTTGATTGATTGTTGAGGAGTAGCACGGGGGAACCAATCGTCTTGCATCGCAAGACACGGGGCGAATCGTGATTATCACGACGGAAACTTCTTAGTCCGAGCCCGTCAGCTAACCTCGCAGGCTTTGAGAAGAACGCGAATAGACGCCTTTGGAAGAATGGCGCGGAGCGTGGGCTTCGCGCCATTTCTCTTCTTTGCACGACAAGGAAGAAGTTGGCTAAGAAATGAGCAAAATCGAACAACTTTTGCCTACGAGACGAAAGACGGTCCAATGGGCCTTCTCTAGTATGTCCTTACATGGGCGTACCATTTCTATTTTGGCGCAGGCAGTTATGGTATGACTCAATCACCTTCGATAACGATGAAACTGACTCCAAATTTCCTCATGGAGCAAATACATCTCCATGGCTGGAACTGGATGAGCGCAGGGGCCACCTTCGGGTTGTGCTTTGGGATTCTGTCGCCATTAGTGGGCTCAGTGTTAACCGCGATCACGTGGTTCACAGGTCCACATTGGCATGGCTTCTTCATTCAACGATACGGAACCGTGCTGCTTTTCTTAACGATTCCACTTCTCATCTTCGGCGGACATTGTCTCGATTTGCTGGACGCGAAGGACAAGGCGGCGAAGCGCCGGCGTCCCAACATCAATAATGAAAATAGGCTTCGATAATGAGGAGAGAACAATGACCTGGGGAGATATCAAAAAAGCTGTCTCAGAGGCAGGAGTTGCTGAGGACGAAGAGATCATTCTGATCCAGTGCGAAAACGCGGAAGGTGATCATACGTTCCAGAAAACCAGATTGGGAAAAGCGCTGAAACTAACCGAAAACGTCTCACCGGAGAAGACGCGTGAAGACGCGGAAGGTTGCGCCGTCTAGTTTGAGTGCAGGATGGGAAATGAGTTCATTAACGAGGATTGCTCAGTGAAGAATTGGAAAGTTTATATGACCAGAGTCTTAGTACTTGTTTCGTTTGCAATGCTTTGTGGTGCTCTGACGCGGACGCAGGGCCAGCAAACTATCTTCAACGTTCCGAGCACTGACGTGCTTGATAAAGGCAAAGTGTATGTCGAACTT
>DATEXA010000448.1:0-3507 GCA_035257465.1 Pyrinomonadaceae bacterium
AAGCAGAAGAATGCTGTTTGTTAGAAGGATCGATTCGCTGGATGCCAAGGTCCTTGAGGGCACGGACGATGCCTCATTTCCATTTTGGTCACCTGACGGGCGACAGTTGGCCTTCTTTAGTCAGGGTAAACTTAAAAAGATCGAAGTGAACGGCGGGACACCACAAGTGCTTTGTAATGCGCCAAGTGCCGGCGGCGGAACATGGAATCGCAACGGTTTAATACTTTTCGGAGGAGATGCCAAACCGATCCAAAGAGTTTCAGCCGCCGCAGGTGGTGACAGCAAACCTGTGATGCAGCTTGATGAATCGAGAAAGGAAAGCTCACATTTTTGGCCTTACTTCCTTCCGGACGGTAAACACTTCCTTTATCAAAGTTGGAGCGGGCGTTCGGAAGACACGGCGATCTTCGTCACATCAATTGATGGTGGCGAACGCAAATTGTTGGTAAAGACTGATTCAAATGTGGCTTACGCATCGTCTGGATATTTGCTCTTTGCCCGGTCAACAACGTTGCTCGCTCAACCTTTCGATGCGAAGAGTTTGACGCTGTCAGGCGAGCCGATTCAAATTTCTGACCAGGTGAGCTTTACGGACAACTTTAGTCTCTCGAACTTTTCGATCTCCGATACAAATGTCCTGGTGTTCTGTGGAGGCGCGGTTAACAAACGGCAGTTAGCCTGGTTTGATCGAAGTGGAAAACAGCTTGAATTGGTGGGCCCACCCGCACAATACAATGACGTTGTCCTTGCGCCGGATGAAAAGCATGTGGCTGTGCAGAACGTAGAGGGGAACAATAGCGATCTGTGGACCATCGATCTGACCCGTAATTTACCTTCCCGATTGACTTTTGAGGGTGGCGAGGATGACCCGGTTTGGTCGGCAGATGGAAACACATTGATTTTTAGTGTTTCTAATGGCGGGCCTTTTGACATTTATAAGCGACCGTCAAACGGGGGCGGAAAAGCGGAACTGGTTAGTAAAACACCCGAGTCGAAGGAGGGCAGCGATTGGTCACGCGATGGCAAGTATGTTCTGCTGGACAGCTATGACAATCATGGCAATCTGGATCTTTGGGTGCTTCCGATGTTTGGTGACGGTAAACCCTATCCATTGTTGAACTCCCCTTTTCTTGAAGGACAGGGTCACTTCTCTCCGGATGGCCAATGGTTCGCGTACACCTCTAACGAGTCAGGTCGAAATGAAGTTTACCTGCGGCACTTTCCGGATTGTGACAAAAAAGTACAAGTCTCGACCGGAGGTGGCGCACAACCACACTGGCGAAAAGATGGTCGCGAACTTTTTTATATTGCGAGCGATCGGAACTTGATGGCTGTGGATGTGAATCTGGGAACCGACGCGATCGTTGGAACCGCCAAGCCTTTGTTTCCCACAAATATCGTTCGCTACGAAGCACCCAACCGCTACGCGGTGGCTGGAGATGGTCAACGCTTTATCATCAATTCCAAAGTTGAAAAATCAAATACAACACCTATAACAGTCTTGCTCAATTGGACGGAAAGCCTAAAGAAGCGAGACTGAGTTCTGAATCTTCACGATCTCAGAGTTGATCCATTGTATTGAGTAGTGAGCTAAGCGCCGGCGTGGAAATACGCAGAAGTCCTTCCCCAGAAAAGAACCAGGACCAACACCACCAACATTACGGAGTGAATCGCCAACTCAAACGGGTTGTGAAGCATACTTATCACCACGTGGAAGGCCATCCAAGCGATACACAACCAGCGCGCCCAATTCACGCCTCGCAGCATAAACACTCCGCTCAACACCGCAACAATGCCGCTCACCGCGACGATTGCGCTATCGGTTAATTCGTGAGAGCCAATTGCCGTGCCGCCCTTTACCACTGGCCACACGCCTTTAAATAGGCTCCCGAAACCTATCGCGATGAATGCCACACTCACGATGATTAGAGGTATTGGTCGCTTGGTCATAGTGAGTCCTCAAGGTCAGATCAGTTGTTCAGGGTCTTCATTTATCACTCGCCTGGGTGGACGTCAAACCCGATTCGCCAAGCTCATCGAAATTGTGAATGATTGGGTGTCGCGAACTTGATGGCTGGATCGGATTACCAGGTCTAATGCAAAGGGACGTTTCCATTCCAGCATCAGCCGCTGCGTTAAGCTCGTTAAGTATGTCTGAGATGAAGTGTATCTGATGCGCCGTCAGTGATAGCGCGGCTGCAATTCGTCGATAACTGTCCGCGTTAGTCTTCTTGCCCACCCCGGTGTCGAAATAGTTACTAATGAACTTTGTTAGATCGCCAGTGTCTGAGTGAGCGAAGAGCAGTTTCTGGGCAAGCTCGCTTCCAGAAGAGAAGATACTCACGTTTAGATTCTTGCTTCGCCAACGTTCCATTGCCGGACGAACATCCGCAAACACCAGTGAGCGCAACGAACCATCTTCGTAACCTTGTTGCCAGATCTTACCTTGAAGAGATTTGAGTGCTGGTGACTTGCGATCCCGGTCCATGAGCCAATACACGTACGGCGCTACGAGACGCTGTGGTTCTCTTCCTTCTGAAACGTCCACCATGTGTTCCTCACTTAGGAGTGCCAGATCGAAGGCTACCTCAGATGAGTCGCCATGCTGCGAAAGAAAACTCTCAAGGTGAAGACGTGAATACGGAAAGAGCACATCATGAACGAATGAGATCGGAGTGGTCGTGCCTTCTATATCGAGGAGGATTGCGCGTGTTTGCATGTGAGTAGTTGGGATTGATCTTGCATTAGTCCCTGAAGTCTTCAGTCTGGGACAATTTTCAAGTCGGGAAGGGGACCCTGTCCCCGCTTACCTCGATACTCAGATCTAAAAAGGGTTCTGCAAGCCAAAACCAAGCGGGGACAGGGTCCCCTTCCCGACCTGAAAACTTTCTCCAAGCTCAAATTGTTTTCCTCGCAGCAAGAACCATTGCAGAATCAGGTAAAAGACTGAATGACAGAGCAGAGCCCTATCGTACAGTTGCTTCGGCTCTGATCATGCGCCGATCAATTCAAGCTGTTTGCGGTAGGTACGCACTTCCAAGACACACTGGTTGATAATCACTGGCAACTTCACTGCCGGTGTAAAGAGGCGTCCACCCACTCACATCCTGGAATAGACGGATGGCACGTATCCGGCGATCATTGCACAGATTGAACCAGTGTTTTGTTCCACGCGGCACCCGAATCAAATCGCCTGCCTCCACTTCAATAGAAATCACTTCAGCGTCGCTGTGGATGTGGAAGACCCCCCTACCTGCAATTACAAATCGAACTTCGTCTTCATCGTGGCAGTGTTCACGATCAAACTTGGCGAGCATCGCTTCAAGGCCGGGTGTTGTTGGCGAGACATCTATGACGTCGGCGGTTACGTACCCGCCACGCGCTTTCAAGTCATCAATCTCTTTCGCATAGGCCTTCAGAACATCGTCAGCAGACGCGTCACTTGCGATGTCGTGAGCCGGCGTCCAGCGTTCGTAATCAATCCCGTACGTCTCCAGACACGCGCGG
>DATEXA010000449.1:0-15621 GCA_035257465.1 Pyrinomonadaceae bacterium
CGGATCCGGTCCCACATTCCCGTTCGCGGGCTCAGCTTTGGACAGTACTCGGAGTCGCTCGCCGACGGCTGCTACACGATCTATGAATTGACTGTCCTTTTTAATGAAGGCTCGGGGAATCACCACTACTTCCAGGCAGGCCCACAGAAGCGCGACAACGACCAGACGATTAGCGAGGCGGGGAGACCTAATCGAGCCTGGATTATTAGCAGAGCGCCGGATTGTAACGATCGTTACGAAGGCACCAACAAGGGTGACGTAGTTTGCAATAAACGATTCGTAGTGAAAAGGCTGCAGTGAGCGCCCTGTAATGACCTGCTGGTTAAAAACCGCAAGTGGCATGAGGGCAAAAGACGCAGCGAATAGAATCTCGGGCGCACGCCAGTTAATCTTTCCGCGAACGGCACTCCAAGTGATTAGTGCGATCACGGCGATTCCCAGGACCTCAGGCATCCGAAGAAGATCCGGCGCATGCGAAAGTGTCAACTTCTGACCGCTATCCATTGACGTCGATCGACGCGACAAGAGAAGAGCGTAAGGAATTAATGCCACGACTGCGAGCAATAGGATTGTTATGAAAGGAACCGCATATTTTCTGGAGTCTTTTATGTAGGCGATGAACCAGAGAAGTGCTAAGCATGCAAGCCATGCAACTGCACTGGTCCAGAGATAAAAGTATGAGAAGATGAGCGCGTCTAAAATTACACCTGCAGCAAAAGCCCAAGCCAGAGTTTGTCGTTGTGCTTTCAGAGATTTCCAAACGAGTGTGCAAAATGCAAAAAAGAGTGGAAAGACTGCTCCAGGTTCATATCGTCTCAAAAAGGGAAGGAAGGCATACTGAACGCTGGAGCTCACCAGGTGGATTGCGCCTTCACCGGCTGCAAGAGCGCCAAAACATAGAACGACTATCGCACCTGCCGCAGCGAGGCGATGGTCGTGCGTCAAATTCTGGATTAGCGAAAACAGCGCAAAGCACGAAAACAAGGGCGCCAGAATTCCTAAAACGATGAATGCGGTAGATGCAGACACTCCCACCAGTCGGGCGGGTGTCGCGATCAAATAGGCGGGCACAAATTGGATTGAAAAGAGCGATTCAGGCTGTGCATTTCCAGGGGCGTCGTCGCGGCCAGTAAATGGATCATTGCGCCGTGGCCGCCCATCAATTAGGGCTTGGATATATGCGGAGTAGAACCACTCATCGCCATGCAATTGTGCGTATGAGCCGTTCCACTCTCGACCTCGAGTACTCCACATCAGGAACTGTGGGTACAGTGAGAGTAACGTCATAGCAATTGCCGCCAGTGTGGCCCACTTCCATTTTTCTAGTTCAGCGTGGCTCATATTTCAGAAACAGCGACAACCTCGCGAGTGGAACCCTGAGTCGACTTGTTCTCTCTAAAGGAAAAGTTCTTAACTGGAAGGTTTGATCCGCGAGTTTCGCGACTCAATAGATGCCTGGGAACAGACGGGCAGTGGTTGATTTGTACTGTTGGTACTCGGGGAATGCCTGCTCCAAAACGGATTCTTCATTTGACATTCTTTGCAGTTGAATCACTATGTGGGCCATGAATATCAGCGCCGTATAGACTGACAAGAACTGAATCAATACTCCGACGGCCGCAACTTCTTCAAAGAGATATAGAGGATGTCTGACTATGCGGTAAGGTCCTGTCGTTACCAATCGTCTGGCTTCGGCCATCAGACTAAACGATCGACCAAGATGAGCTAGTGCAACAGTCGAGAGTGCGGTTCCTAGAAGGCTTGCGGCGCTCGCAAGAACAGTTTCAGTCAGGGAGAGGTCGGCACGAGGAAACAGAGTGACGAGAGAGACAAAAAAGGTTCCGGCTATCGCCAACACTCTGGGCATCAGTCTGTTAATCTTTTGAACCGGTTCCAATCTAACCAGGAACAAAACAGTCATGAGCGCCAGGAAACAGATCGTTGAGGACCTGGAAACGCCTTCGGCTACAGATTTCCACGAGGATAGTTCATTACTGTTCTGGTGATGGCGAACAAAGGCGAGTAGATCTCCAACCTTCAGCATTACAACAAGAAGGAAGAAGGTAGCCGGTACTATTCGGCTAATTAATTCCAATAGCTTGACGCGAGTTTGCTGTCGCGAGCTAAATGAGTCCTGAGATTCCATGCTGGCCTTTCTTTCGCGCCGATATGCGAGTCGAAACAGGTGAGTCGGAGATGGGGAGGGGCGCCTTTATGAACCGCCATTTTGTATAGTAACGCATTGATTATCTTCTGCCAACCATGTTTAATCATCGCATTTCCGAGGGAAAACCGACCTAGACAGGGATTGGGTCACCTAGTTTGGAGGAGAAATGGCCGAGGTTGACGATTCAGTGCTCTATGCTCGGGAAGGCAATATAGGGAGAATTACACTCAACAGGCCCGAGAAGAGAAATGCGCTCAACGATGCAATGATTGCTGGATTAAAGAGCGCGCTGCGGAAAGTGAAGGGCGACAGGGACGTTCGAGCCCTGGTGATTACAGGGTCTGGAAAGGACTTCTGTTCCGGGGCCGATCTCGCAGCGCTGGGGAGAATCCTGCAATCCTCCGTCGACATCAACACTGATGACGCGAATTCGTTGATGGAAATGTTCCTTCTTATTAGACAGTGCGAGATTCCAGTGATCGCTGCAGTTCGTGGTCGTGCATTGGCTGGCGGATGTGGATTGGCTAGCGCTTGCGACCTCGTTCTTGCATCCGCATCTGCACGTTTTGGTTATCCGGAGGTAAAGATTGGCTTTGTACCGGCGATGGTCATGGCATTCCTTGGTCGAAACATTTCAGAAAAGCGGGCCTTTGAGTTAATCACCCTTGGTGAGGATATCTCTGCGGCGGAAGCCCACCAAATCGGTTTAGTGAATCGAGTTTTTGATGATGAAACATTTGATCAAGAAGTTACGACTTACGTTGAGAGGTTTGTGAAAATAAGTAAGTCGGCAGTGTCTCTTACGAAAGCGCTCCTCTATCAGATCGAGGGTCTCGCATTTAGGGATGCATTGGCGACAGGCGCTGATGTAAATGTGATCGCAAGAATGAGTGACGACTACCGGAATGGAATATCGAAGTTCCTGGGGAAGAAGTGATTACATTTTGTGGGCAAGGACCATTGCTTCTTTAATGACCGGATCGCAGATACCTGTTATAAGCCCGATCTTCAGTGCCTCATGACTTGCAAATCGTCGAGCTGTGACAAAAAACTCTAACGCTCGAGCTTTCCCAATGAGGCGGGGAAGGCGCTGTGTGCCACCCCAGCCAGTAATGATTCCCAGCCTTGCACCTGGATGTGCGAAGACCGCGCTACTCGAACTCAGGCGAATGTCACACGCAAGAGCAAAATCTAGTCCGCCCCCCATACAGTAGCCGTTGATTGCTGAGATGGTTAACTGCGGTGTATCCGTCAATCTTTTAACGACCTGTTGGCCCAGTAAGGAAAATTCACAAGCCGTTTCGGAATTAAGCGACGAGAGTTCACTTATATTTGCTCCTGACAGAAAAACATTCCCGACGCCTGTGAAGATTAGTGTTTTAAGATCTGGGTTATTAACGAGGTTAGAAAGGAGATTATCGAGTTCAACCAGAATTGCCGTCGAAAGTGAGTTTCTAGACTCGGCTCGATTAAAAGTGACTATTGCTGTTGAGCCCGAAAGGTTGGTAAGAAGTGGCCCTGATTCCATGAGATTGCTATTCGCGAGGTCTTACATTCTCACGAAGATACTTCACAATATTCTCAGTCGAGCTTCCAGGAAGAAAAATCTCAGCGATGCCATCCTCTTTTAACTTTGCCAGATCCTCCTGCGGAACAATTCCGCCAACCAGGACCAGGCAATCCTTCATGCCTTTTTCTCTTAGCAGTTGGACAATACGAGGACAGAGTGTGTTGTGTGCTCCGCTGAGAATTGATACTCCAACAGCGTCGACATCTTCTTGCAATGCTGCAGCCGCGATCATTTCTGGGGTTTGACGCAATCCAGTATAGATGACTTCCATACCCGCATCTCGCAATGCGCGCGCAATCACCTTTGCCCCACGATCGTGACCATCAAGCCCAGGCTTCGCTACAAGGACACGGATCTTTCTCTGATTCATAGTTGCATTCTAACCTTGGGTTCGGAATTGCCCAACAGTTCGTCTTTTTGGTCTAGTGACTTGAGGTAAGCGACGACACAGTGAAGTTGTGGCCCTCCTTAATAATATATGGTCACGAAACACCTGGGTTTGAAAGATAGTGTTAGGGGGAGGTTAGAAAGCCGGTTCTTCGTACAACCCATAAACATCACGAAGTGCGGAACATATTTCTCCTAAGGTGGCATACGAACGAACTGCATCGATAGTCGCGGGCAGCGTATTTTCGGACTTCTGTGCTGCTAGTTTGAGTTTTTCCAGCGCATTTGTGACAGCACCTTGATCACGGCTAGCACGGGTCTTTTCGAGCCGCTCCACTTGATGGGCCCTAACCGACTCATCTATGACGAGAATGGGAATTTCCGACGGCGCGTCAGTCATCGTGTACTTGTTAACGCCGACAATCACCTGTTCGCCTCGTTCAACGGCTTTCTGATACTGATAGGCCGAATCCTGGATCTCGCGTTGTGGAAAGCCCTTTTCGATAGCCGCCACCATCCCACCCATGGCATCGATCTTTCGAAAATACTCCAGCGCTTCTTGCTCCATCTTTTCGGTTAATGCTTCGAGGTAATAAGAACCACCCAAAGGATCCACGCTGTTCACTACACCTGTTTCTTCAGCAATGATTTGCTGGGTCCGGAGGGCAATGAGTGCTGCGCGGTCAGTGGGTAAAGCGAGTGCCTCATCGTAAGCATCAGTGTGCAGGCTTTGGGTGCCACCTAAAACGCCGGCCAAAGCCTGGATGGCAACGCGCACGATGTTATTGAGAGGTTGTTGTACCGTTAGCGAGACCCCTGCGGTTTGAGTGTGAAAGCGCATTTGCAGCGTCCGTTCGTAGTCACTACCGAACCGGCGCTTCATTTCTCTGGCCCAGATTCGTCGAGCGGCTCGGTACTTGGCTATCTCTTCGAAGAAATCGTTGTGTGCATTGAAGAAGAATGACATCCGCGGCACGAAGCGATCAACATCGAGCCCTGCTTCCACTCCCCACGCAACGTATTCAATGCCATCGCGCAAAGTAAAAGCTAATTCCTGGGCAGCCGTCGCTCCTGCTTCTCGAATATGGTAGCCGCTCACTGAGACTGGGTTGTAGCGCGGAACTCGGTCTGTGCAGAACTCAAACGTATCTACCACAAGCTTCATTGCCGGCTTGATCGGGTAAATCCATTCCTTCTGGGCTATGTACTCTTTCAGGATGTCGTTCTGAAGTGTTCCAGAAATCTTCTCCCATTTGGCCCCCTGTTTCTCGGCAACGACCAGGTACATAGCCAGCAATACAGACGCAGGCGCGTTGATTGTCTGTGAGACGGTCACTCTTTCGAGCGGAATTCCTTCGAACAAGACTTCCATGTCTGCCAGCGAGGAGACCGCGACTCCGCACTTGCCGACTTCGCCTTCCGATAAAGGAGAGTCGGCGTCATAACCCATCAATGTTGGCAGATCATAGGCGACGGAGAGTCCTGTTTGACCTTGCTCGAGCAGATATTTGAACCGAGCGTTTGTCTCTTCTGGAGTACCGAAACCAGCAAATTGACGCATCGTCCAGAGTTTGCCGCGATATCCCGTCGGATGAATTCCACGTGTGTAGGGAAATTCACCGGGGAAAGAAATGTCATTGGAGAAGTCGAGATTTTCCGTATCAGCGGGAGTGTAGAGGCGTCCTACTTCTTCGAGGGAAACAGTTTGGAAGCTCTTCTTTCGTTCTGGCAGTTTAGCTAGTGCAGGGTCAAGCGTGTCTTCTCGCCATCTTTCGACCGCCTCTTCTGCAGCTGAAGAGGGTTCCTTTGTTTCCGGCATTTAACCTCTCGCGGAAGAAAATTTCCTTAGATATTCGATATTAAGTTACGAGTTTTGGGGTGTCAACCATCAGTAATTGGGGGTACGGGTTCATTTGAAACTGAACCCGTAGCTAATGAGCATTGAGATTAAGAGGGGAGCGCGGCTGCGATGGCAGTCACAGCCGCGCGAAACTCGGAGGGAATCCGGTTACGTGGATGTCGAGCAGGTTAATGATCGGCAGGCTTCGGCAGGCATGAATTCAAGATCTCCGTAAATTTCTTCTACTCAATTGGTACCAGATACTCGTTGCGGCGAACCATGTTCAGACGCGAACGCGCAGCAAGCTCAATGGTTCTAGGATCCTTCTTTAGCTTTTCCACCTCAATCCTCATTGCTTGGTTAACGTCTCTTAATGCTTGTACGTCCGATTCAATTGAAGACAGCTGAACTGCTGCCAACTGCGCCTTTGCGCGAGTTCGAAGATTGACGGTTACGCAAACGAGCGCTACAGCCAGGAGGATCATTCCGAAAAGTACCCACGCCGGAATTATTCCGCCCCGTCGTCGGACCTCACTGCGTGTACCGATGATTTCGACCGAGATTTGTTGCATCGATGTCAACGACGATCGCGGAGCCACGCGTTGCGCCTTAATCCGTTCATCAATCCAATATGTATTTGCGACCCTGCTCACTCAGCACCTCCCAGTTCTTTCTTTTATCTAATGATTCGGAGTGTTGTCGCCAAGAACGCGTTGGCTATCGGGAAAATTCTCAAAACCACTTCTGGCTAATGTATTACGAGTTCAGCAATCTAAACTCGACCTGTTAACCGCGTAGGGCACGTTGACCCAGGCGTCGTTGCTGTGAAACCCGCAAAGCTGCCAGTTTCCTTCGAAAGGTGACTCGTGCTTGAGAATTCCGCCAATTCTTACCAAGCCAGGATTGTGTTCGCATCTGCCTTCCTCTGATCTGCCTATTGGGCTTAATCGGCGACGATCACCATTGGGTTCTTCATCACATCACACGCTAAAAATCCAACTCGTGAAATTTCACCCTTTGTTATCTTTCGGAATTCCAACCCCGGATTTAAGAATCTGCTTAACTTGGCTCTGGAGCGAAGACCACAATATAGGCGACATCTTGGATATCTCCACCACAATTAAGTGTGCTTTGTGGCCTCTCAATCTGTTGTCAATCAACAACTTAGCTCCAAGGTGGCCGGAATGTAGCATCCGTGCTTAAGTGTGTAAAGACATTTCTGTGCAATGCTTTAACTCCGTAAGTTGAACATTTACTTGAACTAAGAGCGCTTAAGAAGACAAATCGGCGAACGCATGGCGAACGCAAATTCCCAAGCCACGTGGGAAATTACCATAACGTTAAAACGTGTTGACAACTTGGTGTTCCGACACTTAGACTCGAATGTCCGCGCTGATTGAATCTGAAAGTAGTTTCACTCGATCGGCCAGAACTTTTCGCAGTTCGCCTCGACTTCTTAACTGACCGGATTCGCCTCTCTTCCGATTCCAGTTGACTCGCAAATCAATTAACGGAAGGCGTAGATGTCTGACTCTCTGTTAGCTCAGAACGTTCAAGTTTCAGATTCGAGTTTGGTCAAACTACCCATAAGTTCGATAGTTCGAGCTGTTTGCCAAGCTGCGAGCGGCGGCCCGGAACTGCTCTACGAAGTCATGATCAAAATGAGCTTGATGGTTGAAGCGACCGCGCCGACGTATGGACTCTCGATTTGGTCCGCTCCCCCCGGACATAAGCCAAGTTTACGCTGGGCGGAAGGACTTGAAGAATCTGAGATTGCCCTCGGTGAACAAGCTGTTGCGGCTATCCTTGGAAGCAAAGACCGACCTCCAGCTGCGAATCAAGGCGATCAGGCGATCTGCTTGTTGTTGGCGCTCCCCTCACCCGCGCGGGAAGGTGCGGCTTTGTATGGCAGGTGCGTTCGTCCGTTGACGACTGAGCAAGCCAAAGAACTCAACGCCTTGAGTGAAGTTGCCTTTCTGGCACATGCACGTCAATCGCCGCGCGTGGTGAACAATACAAACAAGAGCCCAATTTCGATTTCGTCAGCGAGTGTGTTACCTGGGATGGTGTTTAGTAGTCGCGCGATGTCGGATGTAGCAGTAGACGTGGAACGAATCAAAGACTCTGAATCGACAATTCTCGTTACGGGTGAATCAGGAACTGGTAAGGAATTAATCGCCAGAGCAATTCACCGGCTCAGCCGGCGATCAGAATGCGAATTTATACCCTTCAATTGCTCAGCAGCTCCGACGGATTTGATCGAAAGCATGCTCTTCGGCCACCGGAAGGGAAGCTTCACGGGAGCGAATTCAGACCAGCTTGGTTTGATACTGGCTGCTGAGAACGGGACCTTATTCCTGGACGAGATCGGTGATCTACCGCTTGGGTTACAACCGAAACTCTTGCGATTTCTTCAGGAGGGCGAAATCCATACCCTCGGTGATAGAGCTCCGCGTAAAGTAAACGTCAGGGTGATAGCTGCGACGCACAAGGATCTCGAACAACTTGTTAAAGAGAAACTGTTCCGCGAAGATCTCTATTATCGAATCGCCACGTTGACTCTAAAAGTTCCACCATTACGAGAGCGGCCGGAAGACATTTCCACTCTGATTTCGCACTTTATCAGTCTCTATGCTCGAAAGAATGAGCGTGAGATTGCTGGAATCACTTGGGAAGCGATTCAAACACTTGAGGAATATTCGTGGCCAGGAAATATTCGTGAACTTGCCGGAGAAATCGAGAGGCTGGTGCTTTATGCGGATGACGGTGGATACATCCAACCCGACAACATCAGCTTGCGCATCAGGCCGGATGGCACGTCGTTCGAAACGTCGGCTGAGAAACTTGACGACCTTTTAGAGAACTATGAGCGGCGAGTCATTACGGAAACGTTGAAACGACATGATTGTAACGTTGCCAAGGCGAGTGAAGCGCTCGGTCTTGGCTCGCGTCAGACTTTATACAAGAAGCTCAAAAGACTCGCGATCGATGTTAGTGAGTTCCTACAGGAAGACACGGAACCAGGGCTTCAATTCCGTTCACCGCAGCGTTAGATCGACCCGCCGACTCTCTTCGCACGATCGCATTGACTCCTGCCCTCCTACGAATACTCGGAAACACACCGGACCATGATTCTCACGTACATTGCGTACTTTGTCCTCGCTTTGATTTTGCATGAGGTGGGCCATTGCATTGCCGCATACGCTTGTCGTGTGAAAGTCACCGAATTTGGCCTTGGCTGGGGACCACAAGTTTATATATTTCGTTTCCGGAAGGTTACTTATGGAATTAGAGTGCTGCCGCTTGGAGCTTACGTCCGTCTTGACCTACCCGGATTGTTAAGGCGGCCGTTGCTGCAGCAGATTATTGTATTGCTGGCAGGAATAGCTGCCAACCTCATCGCCGCAACCTTAACTGAGGGCAGTCGTTTTAGTCTGATGAACTATCTTCTCGCGGCCACCAATATCCTACCGCTTTACCAGCAAGACAGTTGGAAATGTGGCGTTGTTATCCTTCGCGACGTCCTTCATCGGAAGAGCCCATTGGTAGAATGGACCTTCACAATTGCAGGCGCTGGCCTAAGCCTCATTCTCTTCATTGCACTCATCATACGACGGGCTAACGGCGTTTGACTCCATATAAGAAACCTCAAGTCAAATATTGAATGGGCCGTCCTCGGGAATCTCTGCTTTCACTCGATCCGCCAAATTATCAGTAATACTCCTTTGTCAGATATTGCACGACCTTCCACAGTGGCCCCGAGTTGATCTTTCGATTCGCGGTTGTCAACTTGAGGCGACAAGTTAGCTTTTCAAGCTTGAACGTGCCTTTATCTGAAATTCCATTGGCGCTCGCTCGCTTTTACTCTTGGTCTGTTGTCGCCCGCAGGCTACAAGACACCCCCGGTTTTTTCAAAAAAACTCTAATACAACAGATATCACTAGCGGCACACCGCTTGTAACTGGACCAAGTGCCGGGCGAACCCCGAGTCGGCACTGGCTTAACACTAAGCAGGTTGGACAAGACTTATGGAAAGTGTAAACCGAAAAGTTCAAATGACGCTGTTAGGAGTAGTACTTGCAACACCATTCCTGGTGATTGCATCGGTTGTTGGTGCACACATTACTTCGCTTGCTGACAATGTGAGAGTTGACGTTCTTTGCGTCGTCCTCGCACTCCTCAGTATCGCAGTAAAGATTCTTAATGGGCACTTCGCTCTTCGGAACAAAACCGAACAAGTACAAAGCGGCGATGTTGGAGCCAACGGCAACACTGATCTAAGAGGGGAGTCCACTATCAGTCTTAGCTGCTAAATCTTCAGGTTGTCCTTCCCCAGGCTCGGAATCGCGTGGTGGAACAGGGCGCTTAACTCTTAACCCAAAAAATTCCTAAGGAGCAAATCATGATTAGAAATTTCTTTCGCGACGAAACTGGTCTTGAACTTTCAGAGTACGCGGTTGCCGCAGCCTTAGTTGCTATCGCCGCAGTCGTTGCGTTCACGACGCTGGGTAACGCCATCAGCACCAAGATCAACACGCTTGCCGCAACTATCAGCGGTTGATTCTTTTCGTCGCAATTCGCCGGGCGCGCTTTAGCTGAGACGAATTCGCTAAGGCGCGCTTCTGGCTCTTCAAGTATGCGCGAGAAAACACATCAAGAAAGGAGCAACGACATGTTGAATTTTCTTCGAGATGAAAGCGGGCTTGAGCTATCAGAGTACGCGGTTGCAGCAGCCCTCGTCGCGATAGCGGCAGTGGTTGCGTTCACAACTCTTGGAAACGCTATCACCGCAAAAATCAACACCCTCGCCGCGACCATCAGCGGTTAATTGCAATGGGCATATCTGGCGCGCTTAGTGAGGTTACTCACTTAAGCGCGCTGCGGCCCCAACGGCTCACCGATAGCTCTTTCCAGAATCAAATCTTCGACGACATAAGCCAATGTCAGCAGCAGCAGTACAAATAGCATTTCTTATCCCCCTGGCAATCATCATTGCCTATTACGACGTTCGTTATCGTCGCATTCCTAATCCGTTTGTACTGGCAACCTTTATTAGTGGCGTTGCAATAAACGCCATCTTTGGCGGCCTATCAGGCGTTTTTGCAAGTTTCGCCGGCTGCGTGTTCGCTTTTGTCCTGATGTTTTTACTCCACGTCTTCGGAGCGATGGGCGCCGGTGACGTCAAGCTTTTCGCTGCTATCGGAGCGGTCATGGGGGCGCATCTGGTCCTACCAACTTTTCTAGTTGTGATTCTGACAGGTGGCCTACTCGCGACTATTTCGATTATTCGAGCCGGGGCTGTAGTCACAACAATGCATCGTGTTTTACGGATCCTCGTCGGGCTCTTACCAGGATGGGAAATGCCGAGATTTGCTGTTCCCGCAGATCGTCGATCCACGATTCCTTATGGTGTAGCAATCACAATCGGCAGCCTCATTTCAACCGCTATCTTTCGCGCCTGAGCGAAATTTCGATCACCACAGTGTGATCCCACGGAGAGTCAACTATGCGCAACAAACGCTTTTTCATTGTTTTAGTCGGAGCACTTCTTTTCGGACTGCTGGCGGCTGTGTCAGTCAGTCGGTATTTATCCAGTGCTCAAGCCACTACCAAAGAATTCAACCGGGTAACTGTTGCCAAAGTGCCGATTCCCCTGGGGACAAAGCTCATTCCCGAACAGTTGGTGGTTGTCCAATTCTCAAAAGAATCTACACCTGAGGGCGCGTTTGAATCGCCCGATAAATTGGTGGGACGTGTCGCAGTGACCAACATTGCCGTGCGAGAGCCCATCACTGAAACGCGACTCGCACCGGAAGGTACAGCTGCCGGATTGTCGGCAATTATTCCAGAGGGTTACCGCGCTATGACAGTTGCGGTGAACGATGTGGTTGGCATCTCCGGCTTCATCATGCCCGGAACCTTGGTGGACGTTGTTGTTGTTATCGACCCTCAACAGAGTAACGGTGTGCAGCAGGGTCCAATCTCAAAGATCGTTTTGCAGAACATCAAGGTCCTCGCAAACGGTCAGAACATCGATAAGCCAGAAAATCAGCGTGATGCAAACAGCGTCAAGGCGGTAACGCTTCTAGTTACACCGGAACAAGCTGAAAAGCTGGCCCTCGCATCTAGCGAAGGCAAGCTGCAGCTCATGATGCGCAATTCTATCGATCAGGACGACGAGCCAACCAAGGGCATCGACAAGCGCCAATTGCTTGGTGGTGATAGAGCTGTCCCCGCACCCGAGCCAGGTTCGTTGAAGAGCGAACAACCAAAATTAGATCCGAAGGTCGCACCACGTCGTAACCGCTCGGCCGTTGAAACCAAGCCAAGTGCCGCCGCGTCGCCGGCGCCGCCTCGGGCATCTGTGGAGATGATCGAAGGCGCAAAGAAACGAAGCGTCGATTTCCCGTAAATGTGCATGGAGTGCGTGCGGGAGTTGATTAACTTATTCATCACAGGAAGCAAAAGGAGCTAGAGAATCATGCACAGCCGTTCCACGATCACACGCCGGGCCAGTCTAATACTGGCGTCATTGGTCATCGTTCTAAGCAGTTCAGTTACTCACGCGCAGGAGTCCTCCTATAAGGCTTCCTTCAAACAGAACAAAGAAGCGATTCCGGTCAATGTTCTTGTGGGACAGTCGCGTGTCATCAATTTTGACAGACCAGTTGGACGATTCTCCGTTTCCAATCCGGAGATCGCAGAAGCTGTGCTTGTTACCCCCGATCAGGTGCTGGTTAACGGCAAGGGCTTTGGCCAGGTCAATTTCATCGCCTGGGAACAAACGGGCGGCGAGTATCTCGTATTCGATGTTTACGTGCGAGCCAATCTCTCTTTGATCGATTCGCAGATGAGGGCACTTTTCCCGAAGGACGACATACGCCTAAGCCAGGCTAATGGCTCGGTTGTCATGTCAGGAAGCGTTTCCGATCCGAAGACCGCAACACAGGCCCAGAGTGTCGTGGAGGCAGCTGGATTCAAGAGCGTTAACATGCTTGCTTCTCCAGTAAAAGGCATGACTCAAGTGCAGTTGCAGGTTCGAGTAGCGGAAGTTAACCGAAGTAGGGCGAGCGATTTGGGCCTTTCCTATGCTTATCAGGCCAGCCCCGGCACTGGCACTTATCTCAACAGCGGCCAGGGTCCCAGTTCGTTGGGCAATGTCGTAAACGGCGCTATGACCGGTTCGCTCTCAAGCGCACTGAATCTTTTCGTGATGGCCGGTAACACGATGAGCATGATTCGAGCGCTACAGACACAAGGTGCTTTGCGGGAACTCGCGGAGCCGAACTTGATCGCGATGGATGGCTCACAGGCGAGTTTTCTCGCTGGCGGAGAATTTCCAGTTCCTGTCGTTCAAGGTGGCGGCGGCGGCGGATCGACTTCTGTCTCAATTATCTTCAAGGAATACGGAGTTCGCCTCAATTTCAAACCAACTATTGTTGACGAAGATCACATTCGGTTAGAGCTCGAGCCCGAGGTGTCGACGATAGATTTCGCTAACGGTGTGAAGTTTGACGGTTTTCTAATTCCGGCATTGCGAACTCGTCGCGCGAAGACCTCAGTCGAGCTGCGAGATGGTCAGTCGTTCGCACTGGCTGGTTTGCTCGACAACACTGAAACGAAATCGCTCTCGAGAGTGCCGGTGCTCGGTGACATACCGGTGTTGGGTTCGCTCTTCAGATCAAAATCGTTCCAGAAGAATGAGACCGAGTTGATGTTCATAGTGACTGCGCAGGTGGTCAAGCCTGTGAACCGAGACGATCTTCCTCAGATGCGTGGTATTGATGGACTAAAGACTGGTTCCCCGTTGGGTGTTGAACCCAAAGGCGAAGGCATCGACGGTCTGTCGGGGCACAAGGTTTCGGGTCAGAACAGCACCGAGAACACACCAGCCACAACCACAACTCCGGAAGCACCGAAGGCTTCAGACCCCAAGGTTAAGGCGACTGAAAAAGATGCAACCGGAACAAGCACCTCGTCTGTTAGCGAAGCCCCCAAAGTAAATCCGGCATTGCCAGTAGCTAGAACCATGGCGCCGGAAACAAAACGAGAGAACCTCAAACCATAACTGGTGGTCCGTTTGATAACGGGAGTTAAAGGAGGGAGGCAAGTGATGAAGGGCTCAGAAAAGAAGATTCGTAGAGGTGAGCGAGGTTCAGTTATGGCGCTGTCCGCAGTGGCCATGCTCTCGATCCTTCTGGCTGCAGGTTTAGGAATCGATATCAGCAGGTTCTACCTGGCAAAGAACGAACTCCAGAATGCAGCCGACGCCGCAGCACTTGCCGCTGCCTCAGCTTTGAATTCATCTCCGAGTGGTATCACTAACGCCAGGGATCGGGCTATGCAGGAGATGAATAAGTACAACTTCAATAACGGAAACGTTTCCATAGCCGAAGCCGCCATTCGTTTCTCCGTTAACTTGAACGGAACGTACGTTAACTTTACTGACGCCTACAACTCACCAGCCAACATTCGCTTTGTCGAAGTCACAACACCGCAACTGGCAATTCCGGTCTCATTCGCGGCGATGGTTCTTGGCACTAGCAAGAATCTGAGTGCCACGGCGACCGCTGGTTTGTCCGTGCCACTGAATTCGTTTTGTAACTTCATTCCGCTGTCGGTTATTGACTACGACGTTCCCATGGTCCCTGGCCAAACCTACACGATACGAGCTGATACAGGCGGCTCACCATCTCCTGGAAATTATCAGATTCTCGCCGTGGCGGGACCGGGTGGAGTCGACGTTGGATTTGGTATTGGTGCTGGCGTTGATGCCTGCGCATCTCCTGGAGAAACTTACTACGTAGATACGAAACCAGGACTTACCGCCGGCAAAGTCAGGACCGGACTCAATGCCCGCTTCGACGATTACGGGGGTAGCCAGTTAGATCCAACTCTAGAGCCGCCCGATACAAATATCAAAGAGGGCATCACGCACGACCAATATCTAGCTTCACGCGATCCCCTCAATACGAATTATCAGTCATCCTCAATTTACCAAGCTGCTTCACATCCCGGTGTGGACGATCGACGAATAGTTCTTATTCCGATTGTTAAGTTATCTGAATATGACGCCGGACGCGGCACAGTCACTTTCGATCATTTCGGCGCCTTCTTTCTAAAGACAAAAGCGGGCGGCGGTGGTGGCGGTGACATTCAGGCTGAGTACATCGATAACCGATTCGCTGTCGGCAAAGGTCATTACATTCCCGGAGGAGCTGTTGGGAATCCGTTACTCGCAACACCGGTTCTCTACAAGTGAGATGGTGAGCCATGCACATAAGACTTCGTAAGATTCGTTTAATGCGCCGCATCAATCGCCGAGCGGGAATCGCGAAGTTGGCCCGTAATGAACGCGGTGTCCAACTAGCGGAGCTTGCCATAGTGCTGCCACTACTAATGATCATGTTTGCAGCGACAGCAGAATTTGGCAGGTATTTTTACGCGTACACCACACTGGCCAAAGGGGCAAGAATGGGTTCCAGGTATCTCGCAACCGCATGTAACAAAAGCTCTGAAGACACCAATGCGAAGAATCTCGTGGTCTATGGAAATGCTGCAGGTACAGGTTCTCCTATCCTGCCCGGTCTAGATCCAAGCAATATCAGTATCGTGAGAAAAGACGCTGCAGGGAATCCAATGGCAGCCGGTGTTCCA
>DATEXA010000450.1:0-3414 GCA_035257465.1 Pyrinomonadaceae bacterium
ATCCACGAATAAGTACTAAACGATCATCAGGTCGGCCTCACTGCCTTTGTGAAGCCGGCAATCGGCAGCGCATTCAATACTTCACTTTTTCTGACCCAACCTCTGCGCGCCATCGCCACGCCATACTGCACATTGTTCAGTGCACCAACCGAGTGCGCATCAACCGAAATCACAAACTTGATCTTTCGCTTCCTGGCCTCGCGAACCCAACGCGGCTCCAGATCGAGCCGGTAAGGATCACCATTAATCTCTATCGCTGCACGCGACTCAGCGATCACATCCAGTACTCGTTCAACGTCGCACTCAAACGGTGGCCGTCGCTCTAGCAAGCGTCCCAGGGCGTGACCCCAAATCTTGAAAACAGGTTCCCGCATTGCCGTGACTATTCGCTCGGTCATCTTGGCTCTATCCATTTTGTATCGGGCATGAATGCTGGCAACGATCACGTCAAACTTCTCGAGTATCCGGTCTGGGTAGTCGAGTTTTCCATTTGCAAGAATGTCTGACTCAGTCCCGCGCAGAATCTTGACCTTTACTAGCTCCTGCACTTCGTCGATTTCTTCCCACTGTCGCTCAAGCCGATCCATGTTGACACCATTTGCATAAAAGGCTGTGGGCGAATGGTCAGTGATGGTGATGTACTTCATTCCCATCGCTTCAGCAGCGCGAACCATCTGTTCGATAGTGTGCTTACCATCTGAGTACGTCGTATGACAGTGCACCATTCCTTTGATGTCTGACAGTGTCAACAGATCTTCATTCAACTTGCCGGCCAATGCCACTTCAATCTCACCTTCATCCTCGCGCAATTCGGGTGTGACGTATTGCATTTTCAGGGAGCGATAGATTTCCTCCTCCGACCGTGGGGCGCGCTTTGATCCAGAGCCATCGCGCACGGCAAAACTGATTTTTTTGGATGATGCGTAGTTAACTAACTTCTCAACATGCGCAGTAGAACCAGTTCTCGCAAACAACATCATCGGGAATTCGTCAGGAACAACTGCTGTAACTGTTATCGATGCCCCGTCCGTCACCTCAGCAAAACACGTAGAGCCTTCGACACGACTCGAGATTATCATCGGAAAACGCAGGAACTGTTTGACTACTCCCGCAGGTTCCTTGGCGCTGACGACGACTTCAACCGTGCCAACAGTTTCTTTCCAACGTCTTAGTTCCCCGGCAACACTGACCTCAATCATGCCTTCGATGGTCTTCAAGTATTCGATGATGCGCTCGGCAGTGTTCTGGGCGTGATGAAGATGTAGACGTTGCTTCGGTTTCTTTTTCTCACTGGCGATGGTCTCGAGCAAACGTTGCTCAGTCCTTGCGCCAAATCCCTTGAGCTCACGAATCTGTCCCGCTTCGGCCGCCGCTTTCAGTTCGGCAATAGATTTAATACCTAACTCTTCTTGCAGTTGTTTGACCTTGGCAATACTCAGACCGGGTACAGTCGACAATTCTGCCCTTCCAACTGGAAACTCTTCCTTTAGTTCTTTAAGAACTGACGACTCTCCAGTCAGGTACAGTTGTTTGATTTGAGAAGCGAGCGCTTCACCAATTCGCGGCAACGATGTCAGTCGATCTTCCGTGATCAGCTGATCAAGATTTGCGACCGCTTGAAGAGATCGTGCACCCGCGTTGTAGGCCTTGGCCTTGAAGCGATACTTACCGCCTTTCAACTCCATCAACGCCGCAATCTCTTGCAACGCAGCAGCGATGGCAAACTTGTCGAGGTTTGGTTTCAGGTTCTTTGGCATCTTTCAGTATCGCGTACTAACTCAGTTTCGCTTTTCGATTGCGGATTTGCAAAAGCTGCTTTTACGATCGGAAGGATTCTTGATTTGGTTTTCTCTGTAACCTATGCGTCCGGTTTTGCACAAAAAGTCAGAAATCCCACCGACCGCAGTCGGTGAATGCGTTCAGACCCAGGCTACAAAGGCCAACAGAAGCTGTGGCTCAAATCCCACCAACCGCAGTTGGTGGATTCGTTCATATCCAACCCTTGAGCAAGAGCTAGAGATAATTAGTGAAGTTCATGCGGATTGCAGCTTCTCAAAAGGCCAGGTATGAACCATCCACCGACTGCGGTCGGTGGGATTCCTCTCGCTATTTGGTCCATCTTGTAGGCTGCGTCTGAACCATCCACCAACTGCGGTTGGTGGGATTTTGGACTTTTTGTGCAAGGCCTGCGTCCTGTGCGTCTTGCTCGGCGGTGAAGAATTGGATACTAAGCAAACCGCCAAGACGCAGAGAACGCATAGGTTGCGCAGAGAATGTCAACTAGGACCCATTATTTGCCCAACAACGCTCGAAGAGTGACTATACACACATGGGAATAGCATCAATCAATCCAAGCACAGGCGAGACTCTGAAAAGTTTCGACGAATTAACCCTGGATCAAGTCAACGAAAAACTGCAGCGAGCCAGCGAAACGTTTCGCACTTACCGGCGCACATCTTTTGAAAGTCGCACGGCGATGATGACCCGGGCCGCCGAACTTCTTGAATCCGAGAAACACGAGCTGGGAAAAATAATGACGCTTGAGATGGGCAAGCCTCTCAAAGCTGCGATCTCCGAAGCTGAGAAGTGTGCGTGGGTTTGTCGTTACTATGCCGACACCGCCGCAAAACATTTAGCAGATCAGATCGTGGAAACTAACGCAACGAAAAGTTATGTGCGCTTTCAACCGCTGGGCCCTGTGCTCGCAGTGATGCCGTGGAATTTTCCGTTCTGGCAGGTATTTCGTTTCGCCGCGCCGGCTCTGATGGCAGGGAATGTAGGCTTACTCAAACATGCTTCCAATGTTCCACAGTGCGCGCTGGCTATCGAGAACATTTTCCTTCGCGCTGGTTTTCCGGAAGAAGCATTTCAAACATTGCTGATCGGCTCGAACGCCGTTGAGACCGTCCTTAAAGACTTCCGCGTTGTTGCCGCAACCTTAACCGGCAGTGAGCCCGCGGGTCGAAGCATCGCAAGCATTGCTGGAAACCAAATAAAGAAAACCGTCCTTGAACTCGGAGGAAGCGATCCATTTATCGTTATGCCATCTGCCGATCTAGCCAAAGCGGTTGAGACAGCGGTAAAGGCTCGAACAATCAACAACGGTCAATCCTGCATCGCAGCGAAACGCTTTATTGTCGCGAGTCCAATTTACGAGGGGTTCACCTCAAAGTTTGTTTCCGCTATGAAGGCCTTGCGCATTGGCGACCCGATGTTAGAGTCAACGGACATCGGACCACTCGCAACACCACAAATACTCGAAGATCTTGTGGGACAGGTTCAAAGAGCAGTTGACTCTGGTGCGCGAGTCTTAACAGGAGGACACAAACTCGAACAGCCAGGTAATTTTTTTGAACCGACCGTGCTCGACAACCTCGATCCCTCGACGCCGGTTTCGTGTGAAGAGACATTTGG
>DATEXA010000451.1:0-21739 GCA_035257465.1 Pyrinomonadaceae bacterium
CAGTTCTCGGGGCATTAACTCGTACGTGATCGATCGTTGCTGTGTCGTTCATCCTCCGCTTTGTCTTTGGCTGAGGCTTAACTCCTAAAACCTCATAACACTGACTACGATCGGTGTTGACGATTGCTCCCTATGAAAAAATCTTTGCGATTCTCGAAAGTCCCTCGAATCCGTTTAACAAATCGTGCGCAGTCGGCAACGGGACGCCGAAGTAATGAAGTAAGCTGACCACGCATACTCCAACGGCGAGTGTTGCTACAGTCGCCCGAATAGCCACCTCAAGGGCTTTTTGCAGGTATGCGAAAAGAACCCGAAATAACCGGTGTCGCATGGCAAAACTCCCAGACGCGAGTCTGTTGTTCTACTTCTGACTCTTGTTTCTTGGGTTCCATCACGTCGGCCAGAAAGACACTTCGAGGCGGCTAGACCGTGATGATTGAGGATTTTTGGGGCTGTCGGGGGTTTGACCGAAGTCGAATGACTTCTAAGGCATTATGGCAAAGTAGCGGGGCATTTACAATGGATTTCAGATCGGAGATTTCAGATCTCAGATTGGGGATGTCCGATATGCTTTAGCTTGTCGATCCATTGCCAATTATCAATGCCGATTTTAAAGAGCTTGACCCCTGAGCACTACAAATAAATTGGCAATCGGAAATCGACAATGCCAATGGATCGACAAGCTAAGCATATCGGACATCCTCAATCTGAGATCTGAAATCACTATAGAAACTTTCCTTTCGATGCATGCGTAGTATCCTCTCCACGGGTAAGTAATCTACTCGTTCCAATTCTGCGTAGCTCAATCTCGTTTTTCGTATCAAACGTTCCCATCACTTGCACAAACCGGGCACGTTTGGTCGTGGACCAATTTCAACTCCCCAACGAACGAAACATGCGTTCTTTAAAAGTGAGGAATCCCATGCAGCGATCAGTCATAAAGCTCCTCGTCGTAGCCATTGTGATGACTCTGAGCACTGCTCAACTTCAAGCGAAGCCAGTGAACGTGCCTGTCGTCTATTACAAACTGCCAAACGGACTCAGAGTCGTTATCTCCGAAGACCACATTGCTCCAGTTGTAACTGTTGGGGTCTATTACAACGTCGGCTTCCGCGTCGAACCAAAAGGTCGAACCGGCTTTGCCCATCTCTTCGAGCACATGATGTTTCAGGGTTCAGCAAACGTGAAGAAGTTTGAGCACGCGAAATTTGTCGAGGCCAACGGAGGCAGCACGAACGGTCACACCGATTTCGATTACACAAATTACTACGAGACGCTGCCGAGCAATCGTGTCGAGATGGCACTCTGGCTCGAATCTGATCGAATGCGTTCACTCGATATCAGCGACGAAAACCTTAAGAACCAACAGAACGTTGTCAGTGAAGAGGTACGGGTAAACGTCTTGAATCAACCGTATCAATTCTTCGAGTGGATCGAACTCTGGAAAAATGCTTTCACGAACTGGAACAACTCGCACAACGGCTACGGTGAACTCAGCGAGATCAACGCAGCTACGATTGAAGATGTGCGCAGTTTCTTCAAGACCTACTACGCACCTAATAACGCGGTACTGACAATTGTTGGTGACGTCGATGCGGCCGAAGTGAAGAAGATGGTGGAAAAACACTTTGGAGGCATTCCAACCCAGGCGACACCTCCGAAAGCCGACCTAACAGAACCTGCGCAGTCGAAAGAAAAACGAGTCTCTCAACCCGACAAGCTGGCCAACCTACCCGCACTCGCCACCGGCTATCACATTCCGCCACAGAACTCTCCAGACTTTCCGGCGATGGCGTTGCTCGTACAGATCATGCAGGGTGATGACAGTTCGCGCTGGTATCAGCGACTCGTCAAAGAAAAGGAACTCACATTAGATCTGACGGGTGGGCTCAACTACTTTGGCAACGAATTCGATTACACGGGTCCGATGATCATGACCACACGAACTACCTACAAGCCTGGTCATACTGCGGACGAGGTGTTGAAAGAAATGGATGCGGTAACTGCTGACCTGGTCGCAAAAGGGATCACCGATAAAGAACTGGCCGATGCGAAAGTTAGATTTCGATCAAACTTCTACAGTCAACTCGAGTCAAGCTTTGGAAAGGCTCATCTGCTTTCAGTGCTTGCACTGTTCCGCGACGATCCGAATCAGATCAACTCGCTTCTGACGCCGTTTGAGAACGTAACCGCGGCGCAAGTGAAGGCTGCAGCGGCCAAGTATCTCGTGGCAAGCAATCGGACGGTTATTGATCGCGTTCCCGAACCAAAATCTCAGAGCGGTCAACAAGGTCAACAGTAAACCCGGGAATCTTATGAAAGGCACTCAAATGAAACTCCTAATTTCAATCATTCTAGTGACCATCTCGAGCTTCACTTCTTTCGCACAACAAAAAACTCCGCCTCCTCCAGGCGCGGCCAGACCGCTGAATCTACCCAGGATTACGGAAAAGAAACTTGGCAACGGGTTAACCGTGATTCTGGCTGCCTTGCCCAACGTGCCGAAGGTTTCAGCAATCCTCACCTTTAGAGCGGCCACAAACGGAACTGATCGAGCAGCACATCCAGGAATTGCTCAAATTGCCGCCGGTGTTGCCAATGAAGGAACGGACACGAGGACGAGTAAACAGATCAAAGAGGAACTGCGCTCGATCGGCGGCTCACTTACCCTCGGAAGTGACGCGGATCAGACCAATCTAACCGCGACAGCCTTGTCAGAGTTTTCTGGTCGCATGTTTGATTTGATGAGCGACGTTACACAACACCCGTCGTTTCCAGAAAGTGAATTGAAGTTGGCGCAAGAAAACACGATTCAGCAGATTCGTGCGAATCGAGCTAATCCCGGCTTTCTCGTTAACGAACGTTTTCAAAAAGCTGTGTTTGGCGATCATCCATATGGATTTGTTGTGCCGGATGAAAAGTCGATCAGCGCGTTGACTCGGGATGATCTGAAGTCATTCGTCGCCAGGTACTATATTCCCAACGCATCACATCTGATCGTCGTCGGAGATATCGATGTAGACAAGACGTTTGCTGAGATCGAGAAGGCGTTTGGAACATGGAAAAGTGGCACCGTCCCGCCCGAGGATAATCCGCCGGTTCCCATGCGTGAGAAACGTCAAATCTATTTCGTGAACAGACCAGGCTCGGTTCAATCGGCTATTTACATTGGCAACGTTAGTATCGCTCGAAAACACCCAGACTACTTCGCCATCCGCACAGCCGATACGATCTATGGTTCCTCGTTTTACTCGCGACTGACTCGCAATATCCGCGAGAGCAAAGGCTACACCTATTCGCCTTTTAGCACTTCAAACACCCAGGCCAAGACAGGATCATTTGTAGCTGGAGCTTTTGTGCGCAATGAGGTCACAGGGCCAACCTTGCTCGAGATCTTTTATGAACTCGACAAGATGCGCGTCCTTCCAGTGACTGATGAGGAGTTGAATGCGGCGAAGGAGTACAGCACAGGAAACTTTTCGGTCGAGCTTGCCAGTCAGCTTGGTCTGGCGGGCCGTATCAATACGATCTACACCTACGGTCTAAACAAGAACTTCATCGAAGATTTCCGTCCTAAGATTGAAGCGTTGACGCCGGCTGACATTCAAAGAGCCGCGGCCAAATATTTCGACACGTACCATGCAGCCATCGTCATCGTCGGCGATTGGGACAAAGTCAAAGATCAGGTCATGCCATTTGGTGACGTCACGATGTACGATGCCGAGGGAAATGTGGTGAAGTCCGAGTGAGAACCATCAGCCACAGATAACACGGATGACAACAGATTTGTTTGGGCGAAAAGAGGGACTAACTCATTTCTAATTCAATCTGTTCAATCTGTGTCATCTGTGGCTGACACTTTTAAGTCCTGACGTCGACGCCGCATTGTTTACGAGTGCACATGTCTCTTCACCACCCCACCTTCCGCATCAGCTAACCCATGAACAACTACGAACGCGTCGCGATCGTATTCCTCTACGACGGACTTAACCCGGCCGATCTCAAGACGCGTGACAACGCAAAACAAGATGTCCTGATCGTCGTAGGTTAATCCGCCTTTGCCTTTGAAGACCGTGACCCCTCTCTGGAGACACCGAATGATTGCGTGTCGAATTTCGTCGTTTCGTTCAGACACGATAATGATCGCCGTGTGTTCTTCCACACCGTGGATCAGGAAATCGATCGTTTTCGAAGCTGCGAAGTAGGTAAGCATTGAATACAGCGCTGACTCGATCCCAAGGAAGAACGCCGCTGCCGAAAAGATAAAGACGTTGAGCAAGAGAATCACGTCGCCGACTCTTAGCAAGTTACTGCTCTTGCTGATGAGCAGTGCTGCAATCTCGGTCCCATCCAGAACCGCGCCACCACGAATTGACAAACCAATACCGGCCCCAATGAAAAAACCACCAAAGACTGCCGTGAGCAGTTTGTCGGGTGTGACGTCCGGGAACTTGACCAGCGCGAGACAAAGTGAAAGTCCGGCAATCGCCAAAACACTTCTAAGGGCGAAGCCTCGTCCGATCTGTCGGTATGCCACCGCGATAAAGGGCAGGTTAATAAACGGAATCAGTATCGCCAGTTGCCAACCAAGTACATTCGAAAGCAGCATTGACACTCCCGTCACGCCGCCATCAATGAAGTGGCTCGACATGAGGAATCCCTTAAGCCCAAAAGCAGCGGAAAAGATTCCGAGCACAATCATGATTATGTTTACCGATGCGCGTACGATGGATTTCATCTTATTTACTCCAACTCAGGCTGTTCACGGCACTTTCTGCGTAATCTGCGGAAAAAACTGTTTTGTTGACTTACCTTCGTTTCCGATTAACATAGCTGCCAACTAAAACGCCAACATTCAAAAAGGAGTCAAGCAGTGATTACTCTCAGGGTAAATGGGAAACAACTGCAAGCCGATGTCGATCCGAATACACCATTACTGTGGGTGTTGCGTGATTCGCTTGGCTTAACCGGAACCAAGTTCGGTTGCGGCATGGCCCAGTGTGGCGCGTGTACCGTTCATCTTGACGGCGAAGCTATTCGGTCGTGCGTCAAAAAAGTTTCCGACGCGGCCGGCAAGAACATTACGACAATCGAGGGGTTGTCAACCGATCTGAGTCATCCACTTCAGCGCGCGTGGATTGAGATCGATGTACCACAGTGCGGATATTGTCAGTCGGGTCAAATCATGAGTGCTGCGGTGCTGCTCGCAGAAAAGCCAAAACCAACTGACACCGACATCGATGAGGCCATGTGCGGCAACATCTGTCGTTGTGGAACCTATTCACGAATTCGCCAGGCGATTCATCGCGCTGCAGAGTTAAAGGCAGCTGGAAGGAGTGCTGAATGAACACTACAACATCAGCCTTCAGTCGTCGCGATTTTTTAAAGACAACCGCCGCAGTCGGAGGTGGACTCCTGATCAGTTTATATCTACCTGAACTAGCCAGGGCGACTGAGAACTTCACCGAAGCACCGGTAGCTCCATTTGCTCCGAATGCATTCATTCGAATCGCTACAGACGACATCATCACAGTCATCATCAACAAATCGGAGATGGGGCAAGGCCCTTACACTTCGCTTCCAATGCTCGCTGCGGAAGAACTCGAAGCCGATTGGTCGAAAGTTCGTTACGAGTCTGCTCCCGTCGACGTCGCTTACAACCACCCTATGTTTGGAATTCAAATGACGGGCGGAAGCACGAGCACGGCATCTGAATGGGAACGCTTTCGAAAGGCCGGGGCAACTGCTCGAATGATGCTTATCGCCGCCGCCGCTCAAAACTGGAATGTTGATGCACAAACTTTGAAAGCGGAAAAAAGTTTCGTGATTCACACAGCGAGTGGGCGACGTGCTTCTTTTGGATCACTTGCTGACGCAGCGGCAAACCTTCAGCCGCCTAAAGATGTGCCGCTAAAAAATCCAAAGGATTACACGCTAATTGGAAAGCCGACTCGCCGCCTGGATACACCAGTCAAGGTTAACGGAAGTGCACAGTTCGGAATCGATGTGCAAGTTCCTGGGATGTTAACCGCCGTCATCGCTCGTGCTCCTGTGTTCGGCGGCAAGGTTGTCAGTTTCAACGCTGAAAAAGCTCGAGCCGTTCCCGGGGTGAAGGACGTCGTACAGGTTCCGTCAGGAGTGGCAGTGATCGCGACTGGTTTCTGGCCGGCAAAGCTGGGGCGCGACAAGCTGGAGGTGAAGTGGGATGACGGTGTTAACGCAAGTCTTTCAACAAGTGCGATGCGTTCGGAATTCGCAAAGCTCGCGCAGTCACCTGGCCTGGTAGCGAAGAAAGTTGGGGATCCGGCGAAGGCGCTGGCTGGCGCCGCAAAAACGATCACGGCCGAGTTTGAAGTTCCCTATCTTGCGCACGCCACGATGGAACCTCTCAACTGCTTAGTCGATCTCAAAACCGACACCTGCGAGATTTGGACCGGTACACAGTTTCAGACGGGCGACCGCATGGCTGCAGCCACGATTGCCGGCTTGAAACCGGAACAGGTCTCGATTCATACAACCTTCCTTGGTGGCGGTTTCGGCCGTCGCGCGAATCCTGCGAACGATTTTGTCGGAGAAGCTGTTCATGTTGCGAAAGCAGTTAAGGCTCCAATCAAAGTTGTCTGGACTCGCGAAGACGACATGCGCGGCGGTTACTACCGTCCGATGTGGTATGACCGCATGGTTGGCGGCGTTGATGCAACCGGAAATCCGGTAGCGTGGACACACACGATCGTTGGTCAATCGATACTTGCCGGCACTGCATTCGAGGCATTCGGTGTCAAGGACGGAATCGACTCCGCGTCGGTTGAAGGAGCGGCCGATTTACTCTACGGCATCCCGAACCTGCAGGTGGATTTGCACACGGCAAAGCTGACTATTCCTGTTCTGTGGTGGCGCTCGGTCGGTCACTCACATAGCGGTTTTGCTGTCGAAGCGTTTTTCGATGAGCTCGCGCATGCAGGTGGTCAGGATCCGTTTGAGTTGCGACGCAGGCTTTTGGCAACTCAACCGCGCATGAAAGCATTACTGGAGCTGGTAGCTGATAAGGCAAAGTGGGGATCACCCGTGGCATCAGGTCACGGAAGAGGTATCGCTACCCATTTCTCGTTTGATAGTTATGTCGCTCAAGTGGCTGAAGTCTCCGTAGACAAGGATGGCGGGGTGCGTGTTCACAAGGTCGTATGTGCGGTCGACTGCGGACGAGTCATTAATCCCGATTCAGTGATAGCTCAAATGCAGGGTGGGATAGTCTTTGGCTTAAGCGCTGCACTGAAGGATGAAATAACGTTTGAAAACGGTCGCGTGCAGCAGGGGAACTTTCATAACTATCAGATGATGCGCATGAATGAGTCACCTGAGATCGAAGTTCACATCATGCCAAGTAATGAGCCGCCTACAGGCGTGGGAGAACCCGGCGTTCCACCGGTCGCTCCTGCAGTTGCAAATGCAATCTTCGCGGCGACTGGAAAAAGAATTCGACGACTGCCGGTCGGACGAGTGAGTATGGCGTAATTTTTGGAGTGCGGTGCCCCTGCACCGCTTTGGTACGAGCGATTTGATTCTCGGTTTATGTATGCCAAAGCGGTGCAGGGGCACCGCACTCCAAGGAGTTTAAGGACAAGCTGATGCATCAAAAAAACTACATTGCATTACTTGCTGGAATCTCATTGAGCGGGATCGGGCTACTCGCAATCACGGCATCAACTCACGCTGTGATGCAACGCGACGATGCGCGGGCTCGCGCCGCCTTTATGTCGCTCGTTCCGGTGCTCAAACATCCGCGCTGCTTCAACTGCCACGCGAACGGTGATTTTCCCCGGCAAGGTGACGACAGTCATCCACACATGCAAAACGCCAAACGCGGCCCATTAGGACAAGGAGTGACTGCGCAAAAGTGCAGCACCTGTCATCAATCAGAAAACGTCGCTGGACTCAACATGCCGCCAGGCGCTCCTAACTGGCATCTGCCGCCACCGAACATGCCGATGATCTGGGAGGGGAAAACGCCCGGAGAGATTTGCCGGCAGCTAAAGGATCCAAAACAGAACAACAACAAGTCTGTGTCAGCAATTGTCGAACACGTCACATCAGACAAACTTGTGTTGTGGGGTTGGAATCCTGGAGAAGGACGAACGCTGCCCCCGATGAATCACGATGAGTTCGCAGCAAAGTTCGCGGAGTGGGCGCGTTATGGAGCTGCTTGCCCGGACTAATACTAAAACTCACTAATGTCTTGCATAACTAAAGACGTGCCAGTCACCCTCGCTCGAGTCGAGTATTACTGTTTCGGTTTTCAATGGTGACTTAGTGAACGTAACCTCAAAATCAAATGTCACTATCCCAGCTGGGCCGACTCTGTAATTCCCCTTAAGCTTTCGTGATGTTAACGTGCCAAGCCCAGTAAGAGACGAGCGCATCATCTGGGCCCAATTTTCTTTGGTGTAGCGTCGCTGCAAACCTTGCGACAGTTGATTCCAACTTTCATCAAATCTTCCGGCATAGATGAGGTCTAGCCAGTCTTCAGTGAACTTTTGCAGTTTCACTCTTTCGCTTTGGGATAGCTGAGACTTCGACGTCGCGTTGATTATCACTTCAGCGAAGTCGTCGACCGCCGTTGCCAGGAAGTGATCCACACCGGGCGTCTCGGCATTCACCATCACAGCTATCGCGAGCTTGTATTTCGTGTAGTAACGCAGGTCGGAAAGATAACCCGGAAACGCACCATCGTGCCCGTAACTCCTACCCCATTTGCTGCGGCTGATCATCACGCCTAATCCGTAACCGGCACCCTCCCCGACGGTAGTGCTCTTGAACATTTCATCCATGCTGGCCGGGGCAAGAACACTGCCGCTGTACAACAAGCCGCCCCAACGAGCGAGATCCTCAGCAGTCGACGCAAACCCACCACCGGCCCATTCCCACTGTGGATTGATCGTAAACTTACCGTCTACAACTAGAGGCTTATTTTCGAAATAGCCATTCGCTACCTCTGGCAAGGTCGAACTGTCTGACGGGATTGTTCGCTCGAGTTTGTAAGGCTTCAGAAATCGTTCGGTGATAAGTTCATAAAGCGTCTTGCCCGAAACCTTTTCGATGATCATTCCAACCAGTATGTAATTAGTGTCTGCGTAGTGATATTCAGTACCGGCAGGAAACAAGGGTTTTTTGTTCAGCACATACGAAATCAACTCATCATACTTAACGTTGCGTCCGCCACTCTTTCGGATCTGTTTTTGAAAGCTCTCGAGATCGTCGATGTTTTCTATGCCGCTCGAGTGGTTCAAGAGCATTCGCAATGTGACGTCTTTCGCGTTTGGTAATTTTGCAAACCAGCTCTCGCCTCCCAACCACTTCTCGATCTTGTCGTTGAGATTCAACTTCCCTTCCTCAACCAATCGAAGCGCCAGTGCGGCTACAAAAGTCTTGCCAATACTTCCGGCGAGCAAACGATCGGTGGTCTTCAACGGAGCATTTGTCTGCACGTCTGCCACGCCACTCGCGACAGAACCTGAAAAGTATTGCGGAACGCCCGCGGAGGTTTGGCCACTGAAGAATGCAAATCCGACCTGAGCGCCAGGAAATTTATCAAACCGCTGTGCCTGGTCTAGCTTCATCTGAAGCGCCTTCGTAATGCTTACGAGGTTTGGAGGTACTGAGCTGATCGGTGCCGTGGTTGATTGGGTTTGGGCCGGAGTTGAAGCAATGATCAATGTGAAACCGATCAGGACAGTTGTCACAGTGAAGATTCGTGGCATTCGTTGTTTTAGGTGCATCCGTAGAATCCGAACGGACTGTTTTTGATATGGCTCAATTCTACCATTCACTCTCTGTCTGACCTGAACCTCCGAGAAACTTGGCGACAAGAGCCTGTTCCACTTTCGTTACATCAAAACTATTTAATCGCCACGTCCTTGCAAGGTATAGCAGCTTTAATTGCTCTCAAACTCTGTATTAATGAAAGGGGATGAGCGATGTCAGCACCAAATCCGAAACCTTCAACCATATTCAGAGAAGCCAAAGCTTTTTCGAGTTTCTCGGTAAAGAATTTAGTGAAGGCGAAGGAGTTTTACGGTAACACACTGGGTCTTGTGGTAACTCAACAAACGGAAGGCCTGGAAATGAAATTGGGAGACGGTCAACGTGTCTTCTTATATCCAAAACCAAATCACACCCCGGCTTCGTTCACGGTTCTGAATTTTCCAGTCGATAACATCGAACTGGCTGTGGACGAATTGAAGGTTCGTGGCATTCGTCTGGAGCATTACGATCAACCCGAGATCAAGACTGATAAGAAAGGCATCATGCGAGGTCCTGGCCCGCAGATCGCCTGGTTCAAGGATCCCGATGGTAATATTTTGTCAGTCGTACAACAGAAGTAGTCGCTAGCCGATAACGCCAATGTCCGAGATGCCTTTCTTTGTAAAAGCATCGCGGACATTGGCGATCATCATTCAGGAAATCGCTGCTATACTTCCCGCATGACGACTACCACCAGTGAGAAAATGACCGGCGATGAGATGGTCGACCTTTGCCGGCGCCACTCAATTTTTGAATGGTCCGCTCAAGCCGCTGTTGATCCGATTCCCGTCGCACACGCAAAAGGCATTTATTTCTGGACACCAGAAGGAAAACGTTTCATCGATTTCAACAGCCAGTTGATGTGCGTGAACATTGGACACGGTGACGAACGTGTAATCAACGCCATCAAAGAGCAGGCCTCAACCCTGCCTTACGCGAATCCGTTCATGGCCACTGAAGTTCGCGCTCGGCTGGGAGCAAAACTCGCTGAACTTACCCCGGGAGACATCGATTGTTTCTTCTTCACGAACGGAGGTGCTGAAGCGGTTGAGAATGCGGTTCGTATTGCGCGTCTGTTTACTGGTCGTCACAAGATCGGCGCGCGTTATCGCGGTTATCACGGTGGCACAGCCGGCGCCTTGACTCTAACCGGCGATCCACGTCGATGGGCCGCGGAACCTGGTATCCCCGGCGTCTTTCGCATTCCTGATTTCTATCACGGTATACAGAAAGGCTCCGAGACAACCGAGGAAGTGCTTTCGCGAACCGAAGAAATCCTCGAGCTTGAAGGAGCAAAGACTGTCGCGGCGCTGATCGTCGAGCCAGTCACCGGAACGAACGGCATCCTTATTCCACCCGATGGTTATCTGCAGGGTTTGCGCGATCTGTGCACCAAAAACGGGATCCTTCTGATCGCGGACGAAGTGATGTCGGGCTTCGGTCGAACCGGCGAATGGTTTGCAATTAATAATTGGAACGTCGAACCCGATTTGATCACGATGGCGAAAGGACTAACGAGTGCCTATGTTCAGCTTGGTGCTGTTGGTATGCGTCGAGAGATCGCCGATCACTTTCAGAAAAACGTTTTCTACGGCGGCCTGACTTACAACAGTCATCCGCTCGCCTGTGCAGCGGCTTTGGCAACGATCGCGGTCTATGAAGAGGACAGGCTGATCGAAAATACGCGGAGTATGGGCGCTTTGATGCACGAGCTTTTGAACAATTTACAGAGTCGACACCCCTCAGTTGGTGCGACGCGCAATATCGGTCTGTTTGGAATCGTAGAACTGGTCCGAAATCGAGAGACGCTCGAACCGATGGCACCATTCAATGGCACATCTCCCGAGATGCAGGCACTTGGCAAATACTTCCGGCAGGAAGGTCTGTATACGTTAGTGCGTTGGAATACATTCTTCACCAATCCGCCCCTCTGCATTACCGAAGCTGAAATGCGCGATGCATTGGCAATCATCGATAAAGGCTTAGAAATAACTGACGCCGCTGTTACCTAGACTGAGGGCTCCTTTCTCTGCGAGTCTCTGTGTCTCCGAGGTGAACGTCCATACCACAAAGACACGGAGACACATAAGCTCACAGAGCGTGATCATAGGAAACATAAGGTCCTCTCATCCAACTTCTCGCTCACATTCTCCATTCGTTCGCATATCACCATCTTCCTATTGACACTCGATAGGGCGAGGCCTATACTCCCGCTCCTATCGGATGGCTAGAGGACAATGAAAAAACAAAAAGCTGATCTGTTACAAGGCACGCTGGAACTTCTGGTGTTGCGACTGCTGCGGTCCGGAAGCATGAATGGTTGGGACATCATGCAACGCATTCAACTCCTATCAGCTGATGTGTTGAGTGTGACGCCGGGCGCGCTGTACCCCGCCCTTCACCGTCTTGAAGAACGAGAACTGATCGCGGCAACCTGGGGGCCTTCAGAAAACAATCGGAAAGCTAAGTTTTATGAGTTAACCGCTACTGGACGAAAGCAGCTCGACGCGGAACGAAAAGAATGGGAACGCTTCTCTGGTGCAGTCGCTCTCATTCTACGCGATGCATGAGGTACCACTGTGTTTATTAACAAATTGATCCGGCGCTGGCGCGCGCTCACGAAAAAAGAGGAGCTGGAACAGCAGCTCGACGATGAGCTTCGTTACCACCTCGAACGGGATGCTGCTCGCAATATTCAAGGTGGGATGAGCGACAAAGATGCGGAGTATGCCGCACTACGATCTTTCGGCAACGTTGAGCAATCGAAAGAAGAGTGTCGCGATGCGTGGGGAGTCCGGCAAATCGAAAATCTTCTGCAGGATCTTCGTTACAGCGTTCGACTACTTGTAAAGAGTCCCACCTTTACTTTTCTAGCAATACTTACCTTGACCCTTGGCATTGGAGCTAATACTGCCATCTTCAGTTTGCTTGATGCCGTGATGCTCAGATCGCTTCCGGTAAAGAATCCAGATGAGCTCGTGCTCTTTGGAAAAGCGGAAAGTGGCGGCTTGAGCAATGGCTTTCCTAATGAGAGTTGTGATCTCTTTTCTTTTCCCTTCTACGAAACCGTCCGGCAACGTAAAGACCTTTTCCAGGATGTCGGTTCGCTCTTGAGCATGACCTGGATCGTACATGGCAAAACCAGCGATTCCTCGGATCCCAAGAAGTTGGAAGTACAGTTAGTCTCGGGTAGTTATTTTCCGCTGTTGGGCATGAATCCTTATTTAGGAAGACTGCTCGGGAACGATGATGACAAAGTCGTGGGCCAACACCCAGTCACTGTGGTGAGCTACGCCTGGTGGCAACGCGAACTTGGTGGTGATCCAAATGTTGTCGGCAAGACAATCACCATCGACAAGACTACCTATTCAATCATCGGCGTAACGCCGAAGAACTTTATCAGCACGACAGTGGGCCAAGGCACTGATTTGTGGATACCGCTCGCGATGGGTGCGCAGTTGCCTCCCGCTAATTGGAATGGTCGTACCGATAATCTGTTTCAAGACCTCTATCTTATCGGTCGTCTCAACAACGGCGTCACCGCGCAACAGGCAAATGCGACGGTAAATGTCCTCTTCAAACAGTTCCTGCAAAATATCGCCGGTTCGCAGCCATCCGCTGAGCGGATCCAGGACATCCAGCGTGCCAGTGTTGAATTGACGTTAGCGGGTAAAGGACTCGGCGGTATACGTACAAAGTTTGCTCTGCCGCTAAAAATCCTGATGGCGATCGTCGGCGTCGTACTCCTTATCTCTTGCGCGAACGTCGCCAATCTTCTGCTGGCTCGTGCTGCAGGACGTCAGAAGGAATTTGGTGTGCGTATCGCGTTGGGGTCAAGTCGAATGCGACTCGTTCGTCAAATGTTAACTGAAAGTCTCCTGTTAGCAGTGATCGGAGGTATCGGAGGAGTTGTGTTGGCTTGGTGGGCTAGTCGCGCTTTGTTGCTGATGGCTTCGGACGGTGCCGACGCATTACCGCTGGATGTAAGTCCAAACATACGACTGCTGGGATTTGCTGTTCTGACGTCGGTAGTCTCAGCAGTAATCTTTGGAGTGGCCCCAGCATTCCGCGCCACAAAGATCGACCTGAACAGCGGCCTCAAAGACGGCAGGGGTACTGTAAATGCCACTTCACAGAGTCGGTTGGCTAAATCGTTTGTCGTCGCCCAGGTAGCACTGTCAATGTTACTAATGGTCGCCGCCGGACTCTTTGTGAGAACACTTGTGAACCTGCAAAATATTCCCAGCGGTTTTGATCAACAGAACGTTTCGCTTTTCAAGATTGATACCGCTGCGACTGGTCTAAAACGAGACCAATACTCTGCGTTATTCCGCGAAGTAGAGGAAAAAGTTAAGGCCTTGCCCGGGGTGCAAGCAGATTCGTTTTCCTTCTTTGTTTTCAACCAGGGAGGGTGGAATAGTCCGGTCTTTACGCGCGATCAAACACCTCCTCAGGGAGAGGCTCGGGTCGTCAGTCAAAACATCGTAGGTCCGGACTACTTCACTGCGATGGGTGTACCCGTTTTGGCAGGTAGAGCGTTTGCCCAAACGGACACGGATAAATCGCAGAAGGTCGCAATTGTCAGCGAAACATTCGCGCGCCGTTTCTTTCCCAACAACTCACCCGTGGGAAGGCGCTTTGGTGATGATGAGAAAGACACCTCCAGTTTAGAAATTGTCGGTGTTGTCAAGGACGTGAAATATTACAATCTAACTGAGGCCGCGAGACCTATGGTCTACTATCCTCACGCTCAAGGCACTGGCCCTCTTGGCAACTTCGCGGTGCGGTTTTCGGGCGCTCCGGGCAATGTTGTGCCTCAAGTTCGACAGGTGATTCGTTCCGTAAATAACAACATGCCCGTGGACGAGGTCGTTACGCTATCAGATCACATCAGTCGTTCATTGGTGCAGCAAAAGTTAGTGTCACGATTGGCACTCTTTTTTGGGCTTCTCGCATTGCTTGTCGCTTGCCTTGGTCTGTACGGAGTACTTTCGTATTCAGTGACTCAACGTAAGAATGAGATCGGCGTGCGACTGGCGCTTGGTGCAAGCACGTTCACTGTATTGCGAATGGTTCTTAAGGATGGTCTAAAACTCACGTTGCTTGGCGTTGCGCTCGGAATCGGTGGCGCATACGGGCTGACACGACTGGTGGAAACGCTACTCTACGAAGTCAAACCGGCGGATCCGATCACGTTTATCGCTGTAGCAGGACTGTTAGTATTGGTCGCCTTGATAGCCTGCTATATACCTGCACGGAGAGCAACCAAGGTTGATCCATTGATAGCCTTGCGAAGTGAGTAAAAGTCTTTGCTGCCCTTGGATGCTCTGGCTTTTTCTCATTCTCACGAACGAGCGACCCAAACACGCCTGGTTAAACTCGCCACCAGAACGGTTTCAAGATCCGCCTATCAAATCTATTCCTACCAGCCTAAATACTTTAAATTGACGCGGGAGGTCGTTGCAGAACGAAAATTTTTCTGCTTTGCTGTCGATTCCAGGGTCCGTTATTCGTCTAGCTATTGAGGGGCCAAAGCGCTAGTCTGCCGTCCCAGCGTAACCAATCATCTCCGTGGCCGTTATAACGATATGCCGTATTTGTTTGAACCTTTGTCGTGCACGTGCGTAATCGTTCCTAACGAACGCACGTTCCGGCCTTTTCGCGGTAAAACTTTTCGCAGTAAAACCAGGTGAAGCTATGAAATACGCGAAGCTCGTGTTCAAGAACATCCTACGGAATAAACTCCGGACGCTGCTAACGCTCTCCAGCCTCGTTGTATCGCTCTTTCTGATCGTGACGCTCGGGACGATTGTCACCGAGTTTGATCGCAACGCTGAAGAGTCGAACCCACTGCGGTTGATGACTCGCCACGCTGTGTCACTGGGGTTTGTTATGCCAATGGCTCACGTTGAACGCATTAGAAGTGTTCCCGGAGTAAAAAACGCCATGCCGTTCAATTGGTTCGGGGGCATTTACAAAGACGAGAAAAACTTCTTTGCAAACTTTGCCGTCGACGCAACGAGGATGAGAGAAATTATGACCGAGCTGAAGATGCCGGATGAGCAATGGCAAGCATTCATCAACGATAAGCAGGGTGCAGTCGTCGGACAAAAGCTGGTAACACTCTATGGCTTTACGCCGGGCCAACGAATCACCTTGAAGAGTCCGATATACAATCAGAGCGTTGAATTTATCATTCGGGGAGTTTGCACCGGCGGCGATGAGAAGACCCTGTTCTTTCATCACGACTATATCAACGAGCTTATGCCGGATTGGGCAAAGGACCAGGTGAGTATGGTCAGCATTATGGCTAACTCCGCAGACGACGTCCCTCGCATCGCCCAGGCCGTTGACTCAATATTTGCTAACTCTGACGCCCCTACCAAGACGGAAACTGAGAAAGAATTCGCGCTCAGTTTTCAAACTATGATGGGCGGAGTGAAGACATTTATGTATGCCATCATGGCGGCTATCACCTTCTCCGTCTTGCTAGTCATGGGAAATACCATGGCGATGACAGTTCGCGAACGCACAAAGGAAGTCGGCACTTTGAAAGCCATCGGTTTCCAGCGACGCACAATCGCGTTCTTGTTTCTGGGAGAAGCTTTGATTGTTGCTTGCGTAGGCGCAGCGATCGGAATTGGCGGAGCCCAGTTGATCTATCATTCGGTACCAGTGGGAACTTACATCCCGTTTTTCTCCCAGTTCATACCAACCGGGCAGACTTTACTCGCGGCCTTTACACTTTCTGTGCTTGTAGGTCTGATCAGCGTCGCCTATTCAGCATATCGGGTATCCGGGTTAACAATCGCCGAAGCACTGCGGAGCACTGAATAAAATGGCACTCCCGCTAAAGTACAACCTGCGAAACATCATCGTCCGCAAAGGCAGTACACTCGCTACTGCTTTCACGATTGGTTTGACCGTTGCCGTTTTCCTACTGGTGTTGGCCCTGGCGCGCGGCATCGACATGACACTCTCGACTAGTGGTGAGCCACTCAACATGATCGTTATGCGCGAGGGGAGCACCGCCGAACTTAACAGCAGCATCAGTCGCGAGAACTTCAAGGATCTGATGTACCTGGATGGTGTCGAACGTGAAGGTGACCAACCGCGAGCAACGGGGGAAATCATTACTCTCATTTACAAAGCTCGCAAAGGAATGACACAGGGTGCGAACGTTACGGTGCGTGGCGTTGGTCCCATGTCGTTCAAGTTGCGGTCGGGGTTCGCAACCGTTGCCGGGCGAGTATTCCAGCCAGGTATGACCGAGGCCGTCGTTTCCAAAAGAATTTCCGAACGTTTTCAAGGACTTGAGATCGGGGATAAGTTTCGGATCCAAACCACTGACTACACTGTCGTGGGATTATTCGACTCTGCCGGAAAGGCATTCGAGTCGGAAATCTGGGTCGACATCAATTCTCTGGCGAGCACTACAAAACGCAATGACTACTCGTCGGCGTTGCTGCGCGTGAAAGACCAGAACGCATTGTCTGCTTTGACCAAACGCATAACCGACGATCCGAAACTACATTTAAAGGGATTATCCGAGCGGACATTCTATGAAGATCAACAGGGCCAGGCCTCCATGTCTCTTAAGATACTCGCCGGGTTCATCTCATTTATCATGGCCGTCGGAGCAGGTTTCGCCGGCATGAACACTATGTATGCAGCCGTAGCGCGAAGAACCAAAGAGATCGGGACCCTGCGTGTGCTTGGCTTTAGCAGGCTAAGCATTCTCATCGCATTTCTCCTCGAGTCCATATCGATTGCAGTGATTGGTGCCGCAATCGGAATCGTGTTGGCGCTGCCGTTGAATTTCGTTTCGACAGGGACTTCAAACTGGGTGACCTTCAGTGAAATCGCCTTCAACTTTAAAGTCACACCTGACCTGATGTTGTCGGCACTCATTTTCGGTGCGGTAATCGGTTTCGTCGGTTCGTTGTTGCCGTCGATTCGCGCGTCGCGATTCAAGATTGTTGATGCCTTGCGGGCGTAGCCAGCAAGGGTCACTAGCAAAACAGATAAACAATGATTAGCAACGCCAAGTCTAAAGAGGATCAAGAAGACCTCAACAAGCGTTTGAGGAGTCTGAAGATTGATCGTGGTGCTGTCACCGGGACCGCCACAAAGAATCGCTCGCCGAAGTTTCTGTTTTTGGGGATTGCTGTTCTGCTGGCTTTGCTGGCACTCGGTTACGTTTTCCTGTTTTCAACGACCAAGACGATTTCGGCTGCACCGGTTCGAGTCGAGACTGGCGGTTCATCTTCCGGCGAAAGCGTGTTGTCAGCTTCTGGTTACGTCGTTGCTCATCACAAGATTGCTGTCGGCGCAAAAGTGATGGGCCGCGTTGCATGGATCGGTGTCGAGAAAGGCGACACTGTTCAGCAGGGACAGGTTCTTGTTCGCCTCGAAGACTCAGAGTTCAGGGCACAAGTAAACCAGGCGAATGCCAATCTCGCAGCCGCACAGGCGCGACTTGATCAGTTAAAAAGTGGATCGCGGCCGCAGGAAAAGATCAAAGATAAAGCCGGAGTGATACAGGCTGAAGCAAATCTTAAGAAGGCCCAGGCCGACTACCAGCGCAGCGAAACATTGTATCGATCCGGTGTGACTTCAAAGGCTGAGTTGGATCAAGCATTAGCCGCCCGAGACACCGCAGCCGCATTGGTTGAAGCTGCTCAACAGTCCAGCGCAATGACAGACATTGGTCCACGCACTGAGGAGATTCGAGCAGGTGATGCGCAAGTACAACAGATGAGAGCAGCACTCGACTACGCACAAACGCAGCTCGCGGCTACCGAGATCAAAGCCCCGGTCGCCGGAACAGTCCTGGAGAGAATCGTCGAACGCGGTGAGATGGTCAGCCCTTCCGCCTTCGGCGGCTCGGGCGCACGAACGTCCGTTGTCGACCTTGCGGATCTGTCTGACCTGCAGATCGAAATCGATATCAGCCAGTCAGACTTTGCTCGTTTGAAGATGTCGCAAAGAGCAGAAATCATTCCCGATGCGTTTCCGAATTTGCGTTACACAGGCTACATCGCGGAGATTGCGCCGGAAGCCAATCGGGCCAAGGCTACAGTTCAGATCAAGGTGAGGGTCGATAATCCAAACGAACAGTTGAAACCGGAAATGAACGCTCGCGTGAATTTCCTTTCGGATAAGCCCGCGCAAAGCAACGCACCTGTGACGGCTCGTGTGCTGGTTCCCAAACAGGCCGTAGTGCGAAAGGATGGCGGTTCATTTGTCTTCGTCGTCAAAAACAATCGAGTGGAACAACGTACTATCCGGACGGGCGATGAAAATGGCGATGCGTTCTTTGTCCTGGATGGATTGAGTGGGAACGAATCAGTCGCGATTGCAGGAATTGACAAGTTGCGCGATGGCGATCGCGTGAAGATACATTAAGAAGTGATGCAGAGGAGAGTTTAGAAACTATGGGCACACCGATAGTGCAAGTTCACAATGTCAGCAAGCGATTCTCTCGTGATGGCTTTGAAGTCGTCGCTTTGGATCACGTTGATTTAGACCTCGAGCAGGGAGACTTCTTCGCGTTAATGGGTCCGAGCGGCTCCGGAAAGTCGACGCTTCTAAACCTGCTTGCAGGAATTGATCGCGTCACTGAAGGCCAGGTCGTTGTCATGGGGACTGAACTCGCGCGGCTTAGTGAAAGTCAGCTGGCTGCCTGGCGCAACGCACACATCGGTTACATTTTCCAAACCTTTAATCTCGTGCCAGTGTTAACCGCTTTCGAAAACGTCGAATTGCCCTTGCTGCTAACGAAACTAAGCAAAGCCGAGCGACGAAAGAACGTTGAAACGGCATTGGAACTCGTGGGCCTCTCAGATCGAATGAATCACCAGCCCAAGCAATTGTCCGGCGGTCAGGAACAACGTGTCGCGATAGCGCGTGCGATCGTGACGGATCCCGACTTGATTCTCGCCGATGAACCAACTGGCAATCTGGATGCGCGTTCCGGTGAAGAGGTTCTCCAAATCCTATCGACCCTCAATCGCGAATTGAATAAGACCATCATGCTGGTGACTCACGATCCGCACGCCGCGAGTTTTGCAGCCCATGCGATGCATTTGGAAAAAGGGGTACTCACGCGGGCCGCAGCCGTCGCATGATCTTTATGTCTTCTCTGCGTCTCCTCTGCGCAGCGAATTCGCAGGCTCCTGTTCCAGAAGAAGTTACGCCGAAGGCGTTCGCTAATTCCAGCTCAGGGTTTGCTTTGAAACCCTGAGCTGACGGGGGATCTGTGGGTTAGTTCCAACCCTGAAGAGGTTGCGTCCATCGCGACTGTCGCAACTCCTTGGGAGTTGCGAGTGCACAACACGGACCTTATTCCCAGGGTTCCAAAGCAAACCCTGGGTTCGAATTTGCCAACACCTTCGGTGTAATTGAACTCTCGCCAAGCGAAAACTCTTCAGCGCGTCGACGCTACTCGTCCCACCAACTGCGGCAACTTCGTCGGACCAAATGCAACGTTGTGCTCAGCATCAAATAGCAAACGGTCACCATCAAACTTAAAGTTAAGGGACGAATAGAACGGCGTTTGGTAAAGGACCAGCTTCACATTAAACACATCCTCCGCTGACCACGCGCCACTCGTCGCCACCAGTGGGTGCTCCGAGACACTCAGAAATCCATCCAATCCATTTGCGAAACCGTTGTCACTTTTTCGCCACGCGCCAACTCCAATCGCTGTTCTGACCACTCCAGTCGCGGTGCGAACACTGAGCATTGGTGTTGGCGAACTAAAGTCAAATGACACCGCTTCAATCCCTCGTTCGTTTTTCGGAAATTCAAACCATTTTCCAGAGACAGTCGGCGCGAGCGGCTTCGTCGCTTCACCCGCAGGTAGTTTGACGCTCAAGCCCGTGAGCATCAATTCAAGTTTTTTTTGGTCGACAGCATTCTCAGGAAGATGATCAGGCTTCATCGCAGGCAGCAGCTTTGTCCACACCAGGTTCATCACGCTTTGCATATCCCGGACCCCGCTCGTGATCGCCACCACGGCGTCAAACTCTGGAATCACCATGCAATACTGGCCGAACGCTCCATCTCCTCTGTACGTGTTATGACGAGACCGCCAGAACTGATAGCCGTAGCCTTGATCCCAGTCGCTATTTGGCGAGGAACCATTCGACGTCTGCCTCGCTGTGGCTTCTTCAACCCAGGCTGATGGAATTAATTGCTTCCCTTTCCACTTCCCTTTTTGCAAATAGAGTTGTCCGAACCGAGCGATATCTTCCGTTCGCACCGACAGACCGTAAGCACCAGCCGTGATGCCCTGCGGACTTGCTACCCATGTCGGATTGTCGATGCCAAGTGGCTCAAATAGTCTCGGCTTGAGATAGTCCAACACCGTCATGCCAGTTACCTTCTGAACGATGGCAGAGAGCATGTACGTGCCCGCCGAGTTGTAAAGAAAGTGCGTACCCGGTTTGAAAGGAACTGGATGAGCCAGGAACGTCCTTGTCCAGGGTGCTGCTTCTGTTCTGATTTGTGGCTCGGTCTGATTTCCCGTGGCCATCCGCAAAAGATCGCGCACGCGCATCGCCTTCAAGTTTGCAGAAGGTTCAGCTGGAGCATCCTCGGGAAAGAACTTCAAAACTTCATCGTCGAGACTCAATTTCCCTTCCGAGATTGCCAGTCCCACGGCAGTTGACGTGAAGCTCTTGCTCAACGAATAGAGTATGTGTGGTGTGCCGGCGTCATAAGGGTTCCACCAGCCTTCTGCAACAACATAGCCATGCCGCACCAGCATAAAACTATTCATCGTATCGATCTGCTTGTCGGCAGCTTCGACAAAATCAAGAATCGCAGATGAAGAAATTCCCTGCCGCTCGGGTGTGCTTCTAGGTAGAGAGTACGAGTTGGCGGATGCGACGACGCGCGACGTGGCATACCGTTCGTGAGGTTGTTGGGCAAAAGA
>DATEXA010000452.1:0-6997 GCA_035257465.1 Pyrinomonadaceae bacterium
CCTACAAGGCCAGTGTCTACACGATCCCCGCATCAACTCACGGCGGGCTTTCGAGTGAACTCTCGATGGCGTTTGGTCTGCGCGGCCTCTCGCATATAGTGTCGACTGGTTGCACAAGTTCCACAGACGCACTCGCATACGCAGCCGAGCATATAGCGGTCGGTCGCCAGGACATGATGCTCTCAGGTGGTGTTGACGCGCCTATTGCCCCCGGTATTCTCGCAGCCTTCAACTTGATGACAGTTTTGACTAATGAGTGGAACGATGAACCTCATCGTGCGTCGCGTCCATTTTCACGGAATCGCTCCGGAATTGTACTCGGAGAAGGCGCCTGGATTTATGTACTTGAAGAGCTTGATCATGCCAGAAATCGCGGGGCACAAATCTATGCGGAGATCACTGGCTACGGAGCAACGTGTGATGCATATCATCGCGTTCGTCTCGCAGAGGACGGTAAAGAACCAGCACGCGCGATCCAGCTTGCGCTAAGAGACTCGGGCCACGAGCCGAAGGATATCGATTACGTCAACCTTCACGGTACGTCCACATTGCTAAATGATCGAATCGAAACGAGCGCGCTGAAGTTGGCCTTTGATGGATACGCTGCTCGAATTCCGATGTCTGGTACGAAATCACAGATAGGTCATCCGCAAGGAGCGAGTGGTGCCGCAGGCGTTGCGGCTGCCTTGTGCGCAATGCACACAAACAAGATCCCTCCAACAATTAATCTCGATGAACCCGATCCTGACTGCAATCTCGATTACGTTCCCAATGAAGCGCGCGAAGCAAATGTGCGTGTTGCTGTTTGCAACTGCATCGGCTTCGGTTCAAAGAACAGCGCCCTCGTCATAAAAAGAGTCTCTTAGTTAGGCCGAGAATTCACTCGGGATGTCCATGCTGAATAAATTCAAGCAGAGAAGCTACGAACTCGAGCGCATAGACAAAGGCGACTATACGCCGGAGGAATACGAAGGCTGCATCGTTGAGCTCCAGCGAGTGAACAGGTGGCTTGGTGACGCACATGTCCTGCATGACACCCTACTACGCGATGTTGCGTCTCATGGTCTCGAAAGGTTCTCCGTCCTTGATGTTGGTGCAGGTTCAGGCGAGTTGTTGCGAGTTGCGTCGCAATGGGCACGAAAAGAAAAGCGTGAACTATTCGGTGTTGGCCTGGAATTGAACCAGCGATCTGCCGAGGCAATCCTTGAAGAATCAGACAACTCGATAAGCGCAATCCGAGCAGACGCGCTCAAGCTACCGTTTGCAAATGGTCAGTTCGATTACGTCATCTGTTCGCTCTTTACACACCACTTTGTTGAGAAGCAAGTGATCGAAATCTTTCGCGAGATGACAAGAGTTGCGCGACGCAGGGTCTTTGTAATCGACCTTCACCGACACTTCGTAGCGTATTTTTTCTACACTACGATCGGAAAGCTTTTTCTCCACACCAGTCTTCTTCGTGAAGACGGCGCGCTTTCGATACTTCGGAGCTTTAAACCAAACGAGCTAATTGAACTGGGACGCAGGGCGCAAATGAAAGGCGTTTTCGTGAAGCGACACTTTCCTTTTCGTCTCGTGCTAACCGCCGAGGGACAAGGCGCATCATGGTACGTCGAGCACGAGAGCGCGAGTAGAGCGGCTTGAATAAGATGACGCGAGCCAAACAAGACTACGACGTGATCATTGTGGGCGGTGGTCCAGCCGGCTCAAGCACAGCGATTCATCTGGCCCAGCATGACATCAGCGTTTTGCTTGTCGAGCAAAAGAAATTTCCACGTGCCAAATTATGTGGCGAGTTCATATCTCCTGAATGTATCCCCCACTTTGAAAGGCTCGGCGTTGCCGCCGATATGCAGCTATCGCAGCCGGCTCAAATAACTGAGACTGTTTTCTATTCGCGTAGAGGCAAACGAATAGTTGTTCCGAGTTGGTGGTTCGGAGGTTCAGTAGCGTTAGGCTTGAGCCGTTCAGAGATGGACAACAATCTGCTGTGCAGAGCAAGAACACTTGGCGTGAACGTTGTCGAGGAGACGTCGGTCATTGGGTTAGTAGAGGAACGAGGTAGTGTGCGAGGCCTGCGTCTCAAAACAAACAACGTTGAAGACGTATACAAAGCGCCGATCATCGTCGATGCAACGGGACGTTCGCGAGCGGTGATACGAAAAGTCCCTGAGCTGACGAGTCAGCGAATAACGAAACCCAAACTAGTTGCGTTCAAGGCGCATCTCGAAGGTTCACTTGGCTCAGACACAGCATGTGAGATCTATTCGTATCCCGGCGGCTATGGCGGTTTGAGTGGCATTGAGAATGGACTGAGCAATCTCTGTTTCATCGTCCGTGCCTCTGAGGTGATTCGGGCCAATTCAGATCCGGAAACCGTTGTGCGTCAGAATGTAATGCTAAATCGAAGAGCGGCATTTACGCTGAAAGAAACTCGCGTGGCTAGCGAATGGTTAAGCGTCTCACTCGACAGTTTTGGCCGGCATCGACCCGTACCCGCATCGGGACTGATTGCTGTCGGAGATGCGGCTGCGTTTATTGATCCGTTCACCGGAAGCGGAATGTTAATGGCCCTCGAGAGCGGTGAACTAGCGGCCCATTCAATAGTTCGCCATCGGAACAAACTAATGGAGGAGTTTGGTGCTCGTAATCTCTGTGATGACTATGCGCGAGAATACGGGCAAAAGTTCGACGCACGCCTTCGTGTTTGTAGCCTGTTGCGACGAGTTGCTTTCAAGCCACGACTAGCGCAATTAGCGATCAGCTTATGTGGCGCGAGCGATCGATTCCGAAACCGTCTTGCCCGCGCTACACGCTCAAGTGCGAATCAAAGTGCTGCATCACCACGCCCCACCTAAATGACTTTGTTGCAGCGTGTTACCAAACATAGTCGACAATATATAACTGCTTGCCACGTAGGACTCTTTTAGAGTAAAAAGGCCGAGTAGTTAAGCGTCTCTCTATCATCGGTCCAACTCCCGGGCCACAGTAGAACGACGCGCTCCCGCGCGTTGTTACAAAATGTGAGGAGCAGAACTCCCGACGACTTCTCGTCCAGCTGGTCAAACGAAAAGATCAATATTCTTAAAGTCACGCGCACTAGTAAGCGTTTGTAACCTGGTTAAGGAGAATACGACGATGTTTGTATCCCTAAAGGCATTGCTAACTAGATCGATTCAACTAACCGTTTTGGTTTTAGTCTCCCTCACATTTACCGGCGTCGCCCTCGGACAGACACAGTCGGCCGCTGCAGACCTTCAAGGAACTGTTAAAGATTCAACGGGAGCGGTAGTACCCAACGCAACGATCACGGCGCGTAATCCCGGCACAAACATCTCGCGCACCGGCATGTCGAACGAGGAAGGTTTTTATCGAATCGTCAACTTACCGCCAGGTGATTACGAGATCACAGTTGAAGCGTCCAATTTTAAAAAGGCAGTTCTGACGAGAGTAAACTTAACAGTTGGTCAAACAGCGACAGTAGATGTTGCCCTGGAGCCAGGTCAAATCAGTGAAAGTGTAACGATCTCCGATGCAACATCCGAGATCGTAGAGACCTCGAAGACTGCGGTTGCTACAACCATCGATCAGCAACGCATTAATAATCTTCCAATCAACGAACGTAACTATCTTTCGTTTGCGCTTACCACGTCGACTGTTGGGCGCGACAACGGCCGTCCAATTGGCCCAGCCCCTACGACAGGACTGAACTTCGGCGGTCAACGTGGTCGATCAAATCTGGTGCAAGTCGACGGCGCCGACAATACTGACAACTCAGTGAATGCCTCGCGCTCGACTGTAAGTCAGGAAGCAGTGCAGGAGTTTCAAGTCGTAACCAATTCCTTTGCGCCAGAGTTTGGACGATCAGCAGGTGGGGTAGTGAATGTCGTAACCAAGTCGGGAACCAATGATCTACACGGAAACATGTTTGGCTTCCTTCGCCATCGTAGTTTCCAGGCACGTAACGCATTCGCACCTATTGCTGATCCTCCATTCACTCGTACACAGTATGGTTTCACCATTGGCGGACCATTTGATCGCGATCGAACTTTCTTCTTCTTTGCGTTTGAACAGAGACGAAGGAATGAATCCGGATTCTTCACGAGCGACGTTTCGCGCGGGCTTACCTCGTCTGTGACATTGCCTCCTCTCGCAGCAGGATTTCCAGCGCAAACTCTTAGAAACATGACTCCTGCTCAGGCAACTTACGTAAACTCCCTGTTGTCGAATGCTTCACCACAGATTCAACAGCTTGGTATCGCTTACGCCTACCTCGCTTCAGGGGGCGGCAGCACCGCACTTACCGGTTTCAATCCGCTGCTGGCTACAGGGGCACCGTTTACTCCAGGGACACAAATTGGTAGCAGATTCTTTTTGAGCGGTGCGCCGATTCCGATTTCAACTGTCAATAGTCAGGGTCAGCTCATAGCTTTTCGACCGCTGAACAATTTGCAATCGGTCTTCCCGGTTACCGACCGCACCACTTTCAATTCATTCAGGCTCGATCATTTGATCACTCCACGGCATCAGTTCAGTTTTAGATTTGGTTACAATCCAAGCGAAATTACCGGCATACAGGTTGAATCCCAGAATCAGTCGTTGGGTCAAAACGACTTTTCGCGAACAGGTATCCAGAAACTACGCGACTTCTCGGCGGTTACTACCCTGACATCCACGCTTTCAACGCGAGCTATTAACGAGGCACGCTTCAACTTTGGTGAGCGTCGAGCAACTTTCAAATCACAAAACGGCGATGCGGTCGCCTTCAATATTTCGGGCGCAGCCTTCATTGGCCGTGAGTTGTTCTCGCCAGTAGTGCGGACGGAAACGCGTTATGAGTTCACCGATAACGTCAACCTGGTTTCCGGAAATCACAACTTCAAGTTTGGCGGCGACATCGCCTTTGTAAGAATTCCGGAAGCGATCTTTGAATTGAACTTCGCTGGCTTGTTTAACTTTGGAGGCCTATCGGCGGCGACCCTCAATCCCGCCTTTGCTGGTGCTCCGGACTTCACCCCAGTCCAACAATATGGCCTCGGATTCCCAGCGAACTATATTCAAGGATTCGGAGATCCGGTCAGCCGTATAAGCAACAAGCCGATAGCATTTTTCGGGCAAGACTCCTGGAAGATTCGTCCTAATCTGACGTTGAACTATGGTGTCCGTTATGACTATGAAATTACCGAACAGATTGGGACTTTGCCGCTCACCGACCCGCTTTCCGGTATCAAACTAACCGCAGCTCAAGTATTGGCAGCGCAAGATGCACTGGGGGTCCAACAAGGCTTCCCTCGCGACAAAAACAACTGGGCGCCGCGTTTGGCTGTTGCGTGGGATCCGAAGAACAACGGAAAGAATGTGATTCGGGGAGCGTTTGGACTTTTCTACGACCACCCACTATTGGCGATCGCGTTCAACTCAGACATCGGCGATGCGGTGCAACAACAACAAGGCATCCTCACACCGGGCAGTCCCTCGCAAACAGCCTTGTTGAATGCCGTTCAAGTGTTTCAAGGAACCGTTTGTCCTCCTGGTGGACCAGTTTCACCTATCTGCCCGGCAGGTGTTGTGACACCTGGTGTGGCAGTTGGTGCTCAATACCAGTTCGGTCGGCAACGCTTTAATGACCAAACCTTCCCGGGTTTCGGACCAGTCCTGCCATTCACATTGCACATACAGAAGGACTTTGTTTACGCGTACGCGAACCAGGGTAACTTTACGGTTGAGCATGAGCTGACTAAGGACATGACGATCTCCGGTAGTTATATCTTCGTCGGAGCTCATCACCTGCCGCACCCGCTCGACATCAATGCTCCGCGAACGGATCGGCAGATTCAGAACTTCTTCCGACTGGCCGGGCGCAATCCTGTCAGCACAACCGAAGCCGTCGCCTTCTCGATTCCTACGGCGGGGGCGCCGTGTCCTGGCGGTGTTCCGCTTCAATGTTTCACATTAGCCACGCCAACGGGAACGCCTGTCTATCCAAACGCCGGTCAAACCTTCGCGATCATTATTCCCGGCATGATCACTGCACCGTTGACGAACCTCGGGAGTCGTATTGTTAACGCTGGTGTAGCGAACTTCTTCCGTCCCAGTGCTCCAAACTACTTCCTGGCCCAGGCACTTTCCGGCGGACTCGTAACGCCCGCAGTGCTCAACTCTCAGCTTGGAGGTTCGCTGCGTACACCCGGAACCATTTCGCCATTCGGTTCAGTCAACGCTCAAACGTCAGATGGCAATTCTCTTTACAACGCATTGAACGTTGATCTGAAGAAACGGTTCTCTAATCACTATCAGTTCCTTGCTTCCTATACGTGGTCACATTCCATCGATGATTCGTCTGACCTGCAAACTCTACTGTTGCCGCAAGACAATCGAAACTTTGCTGCGGAACGTGCTGACTCGCTATTCGATCAGCGGCACAGGTTCGTATTTAGCGCAGTCGTTGCCTCACCAGCTTCCTGGAATCAGGGGGATGGATTTCATCGCTTCCTCTCAAACTTCACAGTTGCGCCGATCATCGAATTGTCGGCTGGAAGACCGTTCAACATTCTCAGCAACCAGGACACGAACAATGATCAGTCAAACCAGACGGACCGTCCAAGCGTTCTGAGTGATGGCACACTCTGCGTTCCTGGAACAGTTGGTTGCGCGCCTCTGATCACGAACGGCCAATTCACCAGTGGGAGTTTGGGACGGGACTTTGGAGTCACCCATAGATTCGCTTCTATAGATCTGCGAGTCGCCAGGTTAGTACCACTTGGAGAGCGGTTCCGACTCGAGATCATCGCCGAGGGCTTCAATCTCTTCAATCGCTTCAACGAGGCAGCTGCGTCACCGTTTATCGACGACGTAAACCTCTTCAAAGAACGCGCCGGCAATGGACGCTACTACAGCCGCCCAACCGCAGCGTTTGATCCCCGGCAGTTTCAGTTTGGTTTGAAACTGAATTTCTAAGCGCGTCGGCATCTAACTAGCCACAGATTGTACGGATGTA
>DATEXA010000453.1:0-20958 GCA_035257465.1 Pyrinomonadaceae bacterium
GGCCCGCATCGATGTAAGCGCCAGCGAGTGCTTGCACAGCACCTGACTGTGCCAGGACTGCGGCGGGCGCCGACTCCAGCAACTTCACGCGTCGATCCGTTGCCCCCAACTCGGCAAGCAATCTGTCAAACTCAATGTAAAGACGGAAATCGTTAGATGAGATCTCGATGGCGTGTTGATATTGAGCTGCCGCTTCCTCCTTGTTTTGCGCCGTCAACCATAATCCTCGCGCGAAGTTTCGTTGCGCGATTGTGTTTGAAGGATCCAATCTGACGGCGTCACGCCAGATGGCTAGTGCTTCCTTGTCGCGATTCTTGGAAGCCAACGCATTTCCCAAATAGTAAGCCGCGCGTCCGTCGTTTCTGTTTGCATCGAAGGCGGCACGCAAAACGTCGATCTCTTCGACACGATGAGGGAAGACAAACGCGGGATCGCCTTTCATCGCCAATGAGTACTGACTTCGCGCTCGCTCCCGTTCTCCCCTCTTGTCGTACAAATATCCAAGCGTGTAATAGAGCATGGGATGAATCCGAGTCTTGTCGACTGCCAGAGTTCCTGATGGGCCGGCCGTGATTGCCTCTTCGAGGACGTTTATGGCTTCCTTGTTTTGACCCGCGGCGAGGTAATCGAAGGCCAATTCCAGTACAGAATCCGGCTCGCGTGATAAGAGATGTTGAAGTTGTTCCCACGCAGCTTTGGCTTTTGTCTCGTTACCAAGTGCCTTACTTATTTTTAATTGTTCGTGAAGGGCGAGATAGTCGATCGGCAACTCTGTCGTTACTTGATCTACATGCGCTGAGGCTGATGTCAGGTCACCATTCAGGCGTTCTGCTAATGCCAGTACTGTTCGTGCTTTCAGGTCTCTGGGTTCGAGCATCACCGCCTGTTGCAGATGCTCAAGTGCCTGCCGAGTTGCACCTTCAGACAAAGCAATTTCGCCGAGGATATACTGAGCTAAAGATTCTCGATAACCGGAACGCACTAGCCAGAGCAGGTGATCTTCGGCTTCGGAAGTCTGATCCAGCGCACGTCGAACAAGTGCCAGGTAATAGTGCGCATCTCCCGCGTCTTTGTTTCGAATGAGCGCCGCTTCCAACTGATTAGCTGCTGTTTCGTACTCACCACTTCTGTAAAAGGATAGACCCAACGCGATGTGCGCCGGAGCAAAGCCCGGATCACGTCTGAGCGCTTCGGTAAACGCTTCGCGAGCCTCACGCTCTTTGCTCTTCTTATCAAATGCCAGTCCTTCAACATAACTTTGCTCGGCGCTAGAGGAGTTCTTCGCATCAGGAACCGGACGGGTTGCTGGTTTGAAGTCTGGATTGTTATCGACTGCCGAATCTGTCTGATACTGAAGCAACACGAGGCCATCTTTATTCTTCAGCACAACTGCAATCGCTTGCCTGGCGAGGTTGGCCGGCAGGTCGACACTAGTCGAGAAGGGTTTGGTAGGATCGAGATCGATACGGCTTGAAAGTATTTGTTTGCCGGTGCTCTCGAGTACAAGCTCGGCTTGATCGAATCGCTCATTAGCTGCAATCGAGATTGACGCTCGGCCCCCCTGGATCTTAATCCTCAAAGCTGCATGACGAGTGGCTTCATTCCATGCTCCACCCATTTGATTAACGCCAAACCAATACTCAAAGAAATGCTCAACACGATGAGGCGCAATGAATTGATGCTCCATCTGGGTCTCAAAGCGGCCACCTTGAAACTCTACATACTGGCCCCCGCCATCGGTGAGCTTGTCCACCCAGACGTCACCGTTATCGTCTGTCCCCCAGGTCCATGTTTTCTTTCCCGGCAACTCACGATGGTCCGCAACATGGACCACGCCCCAATCGGCTTGTTCGTAATAGATTCCGAAGTAGTCTCGTTTGGAGTCACGCGCAAATAAGGAGAGGAAGTTTGGCACTTCGCTGAACCGCCCAATGTCAACTCCTTTTTCTTTGGGAAACTTAAAGACTGGCCAAAACGCGTGTGGATATGCTTCACGCATTGGATAGTTGAAGCGTAAATCGGTTGCAGCTGGCGCACCGGCAGTTGACCAGTACCAGTATCTGCCTGTAACAGGGCGGCGATTATTTAGAGTGACTTCTGTTTCCAAAACCCGTCTTCCGGGCCGTAGTCGTAAGATGACTTGCCACTGCATTCCCTGCACGCGTTCGGTGTCGCCCACGGCAAGGGCAGCGCTGCCGTCTGGTTCTGTACGGATCACATAATCAATTGGAGCGACGGTGGTAAGGGTGTGGCCATCGGGAAAATTCCATTCAATGCCACCTGAAACCCACGCGCCACGAAGCGCGACCATCGCATACTTCATCACCGGATTCGTATAGATAATGTCCCGGTTTATTGTCTTGTCGAAAATTTGATAGACGTGTCCACCTAATTCAGGAAGGACAGTGACTTTGAGATATTCGTTTTCTAGATAAACCGCTTTCCATGATTTGTTGGTCTTCTGAGTTCCCAATGAATCGAGAAATGGATACGGATAGACTGGACGCCACTTTCGTCGTTGCCAATCGAGGAGTGACGGGTAAGGATTCGGAGGATTGAGCTCGTAAGTGGGAATGACCAGCGGCGCTTCCCAAACTCGAGGTACATCCTTGGATTGAGCAACTGCTGAACCAAGCGCGGCGATTAGAAGCGTAGACATCAGTACCGGTTGAATTGAATTAAGAAAATGTGACTTCATAAATGCATCCTCTCGATTACTTCTCTGCACTACCTCTGCGCTCTTTGACCCCTTCTGATAGCTCTCTCTGCGCAACCTCTGCGGTTCTCTGCGACTCAGCGGTAAAGGATCTGGTCGCACTATTAACCGCAGAGTCGCAGAGGTTACGCAGAGAGTTTCATCACTCAAAGCGCTCAACTGCTGTCGTGTATTGCTCTACTTTCGCACGCGACACTTTGTATCCACTGCCAATGTCGTCGGGCACGTGAATAAATCCCTGTTGGCTAATCTCTATGCATGGTTCGATCACATCATCAACGTACCAACGAGTTGAAGCTTCAATATCCGTCGGAAATGAAAAACCGCTGTGCATCGCAAGATGAAGACCTTGAGCAGAAGCGATTCCTAATTCAGGCATTGTTCCAATCCAACACTGGAGCCCCGTAGCACGCGCGGTTTCGAGCATCAACAGTGCTTCGCTCAATCCCCCTACTCTCTGCACCTTTACGTTAATAATTCGGGCCGCCCTTTTCTCTATTAACCGGTCGAGCATCGTTAACGACTCTGCAGATTCGTCAGCGCAGAGTGGCGTGTTGAGGCGTGCTTGTAGTTCGCCGGCTTCATCGATTGCGTCAGCGGCAAGTGGTTGCTCAATCATTATCAATTCAAATCGATCCAATTCAGTGAACAGCGCCTCGTCGGTCAATGAGTATGCGGCATTCGCGTCGACCATCAATGCAACGTCGGGAAACTGCTCTCGAACTGCTGACACAGGCTCAACATCCCAACCCGGTTCGATCTTTATCTTCACACGCTGATAGCCTTGACCAACGTACAAATGGATCCGTTCGATAAGTTCTTCCACAGTACCGAAGATGCCAATCGCAACACCGGAACGCACAGCGCGGCGATCAATTCCTAACACCTCGCAGAGCGACAAGCCTCTGCGCCTCGAATAAACATCCCACAACGCGCCCTCAACGCCAGCTTTCGCAAACGCATTGCCGGGAAATTCTCGCAATTGCTGATAGACGTCGTTTGGCTTCATTGCTCCCAACTCAAATAGCCGCGGAATCAATTCGAGCAGCACTTGCCAGGAACTGTCGGGAGTGTCAGCTGAGTAGAACGAACCAGACATTGGTGAGCATTCGCCCCAACCAACTACACCGTCGTCTGATGTAGCTTCAATGAGTATCGACTCCTTTTCGGCAACGACTCCATTACTAATCCGGAACGGTTCGACAAACGGTATACGGACACGATGGAGCACAATGCTCTCAAGGCTGACCGACTGGTGAGCCACACTTGAGCTGGAACTCACAAACACCTCATGTCATTGTCGCAAGCATTTCACGCGTCACTCTGTTCAGCGGAGGCTGTCCGTTTGCAAACCGCACTACTTCGTCAACAGCCACTGCACCCATTGCACGGCGCATCTCAATGCCGCCGGCAGCAATGTGCGGAGTCAGAATCACATTGGGGAGCTTTCGCAACTCGTGATCAACTGGAAGCGGTTCGAGCGGGTCCGTTACATCAAGCGCTGCTGTTAATCGGCCAGCCCGTAACTCGTCTAGCAATGGTTCCATATCGATCAACCCACCTCGCGCTACGTTGATCAGACATGAATCATCGGCGATCAGTGAAAGGCGGCGCTTATCGAAGAGGTTCTTAGTCTCAGTCGTTAAGGCTGCCGCAAGAATGATCACGGAGCACGAGCGTACGAGATCATCGAGGTCAACCAAACTTCCGCCATACTTAGCAATCGTGTCTGGTTGCGCATATGGGTCACTGACCAGGAGTTGCACTTCGAAAGGACTGATCAGTTTGGCAAATGCACGGCCGATTCGACCGAAACCAACCAGACCAACTTTGCGACCAAACAAGCTCTCTCCCGTACTTACTTCTTCGTTGGTTCTGACTACACCGTCGCGCATTTCTGCAGCGTATGCTGGTATTCGACGAACCATGTTCAGCGTTAGAGCTAGAGCCATTTCAGCGACGCCGCGCGCCATTGGTTCTGCAGCGTTAGTTATTGTGACGTAGTCAAAAATCTGTTCTTCAAAACGCGACTTTACTTCGCCACCGCAATGCGCGATGAGTTTTAGTCGTGGATCAGGGCCAAACATTTCTGCTGTCAGGTATGGCGTATGCCACGTCGTCATCAGCACATCAGCGCGCGCAATCTGTTCTCGAAGCGCTGACGAATCTTCTCTGAGCGAAGATCTTGTCCAGTCAGTCACTCCGTCGAGCTTCTTCTGAGACTCCGCAGAAAAGAAATGCGGGAAGAGAGCATCACTGGTTAACACAAGAAGACTTGGTCGTGTCACTTTGCAGTTTCCTGATTGCGTTTATGAAATCCGGCAGCGCAACTTCCGGTTCTTCAATTTCCGGATGCCAATATTTCTCCCACTCAAAACTTACGTAACCGTCATAGTTCAGTCTCTCGATCGTCATCAATGCTTCCGCAAATGAGACATTGCCCCTGCCGGCCAACACTGGTAGCCAGTGTTCCGAGGTAGAAACAGGCCGTGCATCTCTCAAATGAATGTGACTCAAAAACGGCTCAACAGCTTCTCCAGCATCTCCTATCGAGTCGCCCGCCGCCAGGGAGTTCGCCACATCCCAAATCAGTCTGACCCGGGGATGATTCACAATCTTCACAATCTCAGCTGTAGTTTCCGTTCGCGCAAAATCTCCGTGCGTCTCTAGTGCAACATCAACCTCTCCTGACAGTCGTTCCGCCAGTAGACGTAGCGATTCGACGATGTAATCTCGCGTTTCATTTCGCGTAGCACCTGGTTGAATCTTGTCAGGAAAGATTCGAATTAGCGGAGCGCCCAACTCAGCGGCGAGTTCAGCATGCTTCAACGCAAGATCCACCTGTGCACTTCGCTCGCTCTTATCCGGCGAATGAAATGTGCATGACGTATCAACACAGCAAATTTCGAGATTTCGATCTTCAAACTGCGATCGAGTTGTACTCAGGTTGCTGGATATGAATTCGGACCGACCTAATAGATCCAAACTCCCGCCAACAGCTCGCAACTCTACGCCGTCATATCCAAGCCGTTCGGCAGTTTCAACGATTCGATCGAGCTCCCAATTGGGACAACCTAATGTCGAGAAAGCTAGTTTCATGATGAAGTGCTGGGACCGCAGGCATCATCGCCTGCCTAGGTGACCAACGTTGACTTTATCGTAACGAACAGGCGAGGACGCCTGCGCTCCCGGCACGGAATGCTCCTATATATAAGGACACGCGTTACGGCGTGTACTCATAAGCCCCGATATCAATTGCTCCAAAAACCGGACGGGACTGCGCAGTTCCAACCGCGTAAGCTGTGTGGAGTGGCGGCAGAAACGCCGGCGGGAACAACGGATTAATAAATGGATGGCCCGCCGGACTCGTTGGAGCGCCATTTCCTGTGTTAACAAGCGGACTCGTCGCGATTGGCCGAACATCGTAGGTACTGATATTGGTGAATCCGGGATTGGTGCCAGAAAGCGTCCCAGTCCATGCCGTCGGAATCAGCGCGGACCCCGTGGGAACCCAATTGTTGGTACCGGCACTTACCCGACCTGAGACCCAACGTACACGAGTTTCCAGCACAACTTTGTCGATTGGTGCACCGCCCACTCGGAAGAACACATTGTTATGCATCTCGAGGCTTTCAATTCCTTCGAAGATTTCCACGCCAGGACTTGTTTGCCCCTGGCGAAGAATGAAGGTGTTGTTGACGAAGCGGTAACGACCATCAGTGTGACCAGTGCCGTCCCCGCCAACGCGCGCCATGCGAGTGCCTTGAGTTGGTATGTGCTGGAAAACGTTCCCGACAACGTCTGAATCCTCACGAGCGGTATCAGTGTTCACGTTCTTATTACCGTGCGGATCAGGACCAATTAGTTCTATCTCGCCGTAGAATCCGCCGGAGACCCAGTTGTAATAGATCTCGTTACGCTCCGCTCGGCTCTTGATGTTGTTACCGCCGTTTTGATCATGGAGATAGCAGTACTGCATGCGAAAGACTGATCCCGGATGTGCAAACTCGTCCGTTGCCATATAGACGGGATGCTGTCCCGTACCATTTCCGCAGTGATAGACCTCGACATACTCCATCAGGAGTGAACCCGATCCGGTGTCTGCTCCAAGAATTCCATGCGCAGGACAATCGTGAACAACAGTGTCACGCAAGGTGATGTCGTCAGCGTGGTGATAAATCCCGCGAAAGCTTCCGCCTGTTACGTCGAAGCCCTCGAAGACGTAGTGATCTGACAAGCGGAACTCGACTGTATTCGTTCCGCCAGCGATAACAGGCCGCAGGCCATTAACGCGAATGCCACGAATGGTGATCTTGTTCACTGACGTTCCCGGGCGGGTAAAGATAAGATCGCCGGGATAAGTAGCGTTACCATCGACCTCCACAAGGTCACCCGGGTTGAGAAGTGGTGCAACCGCCTGCAGAGTGGTATAGGTCCTGGTTGGACCAACCTGATAAGTAATCGAATACGCTGTACTCCCACAGCATGCAATCACGAACAATGTAACGATGAGGTGTTTCATGGATTCTCCTTCGTGCGCGAGGTCTAAGCCGTTTTCCTTGGCGATGCTGTCCGATCCCTGGGATGCGAAGAACATTGCCGCTATTTCGTACTCTGCTTCGCGATCGCTTGCGCGAGTTTGTAGCGAGCAAGTTCGTAGTCATTTCCAGCTTCGGAAAAACCGACTGCTGGACCTGAGTCGGAAAAAACACGGGGGACCACTGATTGGAGAACTGCGTCTACTAAAGAGTCGAGTTTCAATTTGCGCGCGAGGGTTAAGTACTGATGGTCCTGCAAACCACGTCGAAGGTTTGCAAGTTGAATTGTTGAGATCGGTCCACCTATTCCACGATCTTGATCTGGGTGAAGCTTTTCCTCTCCGGGATACATCAAAACGCCGTCACCATTGATATACCCCTGATCTTTAATTGGCTTGTTCGGCTGACCACGATTGTCAAAAGTAATTGGATTGGCCCAAACGTTCTGCTTTCTCTCTCCCACCTTCTGTCGATTGTGTTGCCAATGCACGCCGTTCCAAAAGAAGTAGTTGTCGACACTATGTTTGAAACAAGCCCAGATGGTGGCACGGGCATCGGTTGCCGGTGAGTCGATCACAATCGCGCCGGCAGCCGGACGGCCACCGTTGTAAATCCAATACTTTCGCCCACGCGCGCGTTCCTGCTCTGCACGCTTAATGTCGTAACCAAGCGGACCGGTATCCCAGATGTCGATCGCGCCATCGAGTTCTTTGACGTAATGTTTAGTTATGAACGTCGGGAGTGCTTTGCCGGGTCCGGGGTTCGAATGGATATTCTCCGCAAGTTGGCGAATGTAGTTGTACTGTGATGGCCCTGGTTCATCCGGCAGATATAAGAATGTTAGGGCTCGCGGAAGGTTGGCCTGGAGGAAGGTTATCCAGTTGTCCGCTTCACGCCACGCAGTAGCTCGATCATCAAAGGTTTTTCCAGGTCCATAGAAAGTGCGGGGAATGATCTGATTGCCGACGTTTTGTCCCGGTCCTTCATATCCGCGAGCTCGTGAGAAATCAGTCCCATCAAAGCGACCACTTTGCGCTTTAACGCCAGCTATATCGTATGACTGGACGAGTTCGATCCGTTGACGATGTGCAAAGCGATGATACTGTGCGTCAAGGTCGCGGCCTTGATAGAGCGTAGGCTGCAGGCTCTCGTAATAGACCATTGCCTGCATACTATTTTCGTCTGGCAACGTGAAATCGAACAGTTCTAGTTCGATCGGCACCATTTGCTTCTTGCCATCCGCGGTTACCGTCACAGTCCCGTTGTAGAGTCCTGGTGGAAGATTTCTGTCGGTATAGATCTCGATCCAAATGGCTTGATTGGAATCAGCTGACACCTTTAGCGGAAACCCGCCGAGTCCCGCACGTGCGTTCTCTGGAACTAACTGCACAGGTTTCCATCCGGAAGGATCTTTAGGAGCGGCGGGCGAATCTTGTTGGTAGACCCATTGAGCACGCGAGGGCAGCTCAACATTCATATAGTTGATTGAAAACAGTTGGATAGAACGTCCGACATAATTGGTGGGATCAAAGGTTGGCGCCGTGTACTTAATCGTTCCCTTGCCATCCTTCCGGGCTAACTCTTTAAGCGTGACCGTCAATCCGTCAATGCCTTCCTTGTCTGCTTCGACAATTAGTTGAAATGCGATGATCTCGTTGCGGGCTCCGAAGATTTTGATCTTGTGACCATCCCAGGCAGTGTTGTTTGACTTGTTTGAATTGTTGAGATCGTCCCGTTCAATTTTCTCGCTATCGTTGACTGCCCAGATGGAACGAACGGAGGCATGAGTATGAGAAGCGAAGAACATGTAGCAACAAATTAGGACGGCTGCACAAATTACTCTGCACCTAAGGTTCAAACGATCTTCTCGTCTGCAAATAAACTGCAAAATGAATATCCACCTCGTCATTTTTCAACAACCGAAACCGGCTCGACTCCAACGACCTCCGCTCGAGTAATGTCTGACTCAGTTGGCACTTGACCCGCTGCAATAAAGGCGAGACCGACGAGTGTCGTGACAATCGCGTAGATCGCGATGATTAACCGATCACGTCCTGGTGCACTTGCTGCAACAAGGAGAAAGCACGCCAGGCCCATACCGGTTGTAACTTTTCCGACCAGCGCTAATTGTCCGCGGCCCGAGACTCCTGCCGTTCCAAGTTCCGTTGCCGTATCGATCGGAGTCTGCAGTTTGAGAAAAAATGCATCTACACGTTTTGCAAAGTCCCCAGCCGGTTTGATCAGCAACACCGGAACGAAGAATGCGATAGTGGTGGTTATCGCCGGAATACCAATGAGGTATGTTTCATTCAACCCCATGCCGCGGTAGCGATTTAGATAGAGATTCACGAACAGTGATGTGATCGCTCCGACCACATAGGCACAGACCGCGGACCACCATGGTCCTCTTCTGACAAGGAATCCATATAACAGGGGCAGGCCAAGCGGAATAAGAAACATCGATTCAAGGATAAAGAGCAGAGTGAAGATGCCTGTCGCTCCCTGTGCGAAAAGCAGTGCTACGCAAATCATTACCAGTCCTACGCCAAGCGAAGTAATCCGGCTCGCGGTGAGCATATGACGATCGGAAGCGTCTCGACGGAGATAGCCCTGGTAGATATCTTTGGCAAATATGCCCGTGATGATGTGATTGTGTGCCGAAAGCGAAGCCATCGAAGAGGCGAGCATCGCCGCCAGTAGCACTCCAATCATTCCCGGCGGCAAGACGCGCAAGCCCATGGCAATGTACGCGGCTTCTGAAGGCTGCTTTAAACCATTCGGAGTGGTGCCCAGTGCGGGCAACGCCACCCGTGCGACAAGGGGCGGCAAGTAAAAGATCACGCTCCCTATCGTGAACAGAATCATGCACAGTATTGCAATTCTTTTTGCCGACTGTTCAGTGTCTGCACAGAAGTAACGCTGAGCGTTTCCAAAGTTGTTGTAGCCCGTAGTTTGCGAAATGGTATAGACGATCAGAAACAACCATCCATATTCACCCGCAAAAGGATTGAAGTAACCCGGTGGAGCGTGCGAAACGAAGTTGCTGAATCCCCCAACATCTAACAACGAGAGAACCATCAATACGCAAGCGATAGGAAACAGGAACATGAACTGAAACATGTCTGTGAAGCAGACCGCCCAATAACCGCCAAGCACTGTATACGCGAGGACAACCAAACCACAGATGATCACGAGGTACTCGACAGGAATACCGAGCGCAATTGACATAAAACTGGACAAGGCAAAGAGTCGAACGGAGCCAAACATCAACTGGCTTGGACCGGTCAGCCAGGAAAACGTCTTGTGCGTCCCTTCGCCGAAGCGACTGCGGATGTATTCAACTACCGTCGTCACGCGGGAACGTCGCCAAGCCTGCGCAAACACGATATAGCCAAAGAAAAAAGCGGGAACGGCAAGGGCCATTAGGAAAACGCCGATAACCCCTTGTCGATAGGCAAAACCGGCACCGCCGGTGAATGTCCAAACTGAAAAACCAGACATGAAAGAGGCCATGCCGGCCACCCACCACTCAACCCGGTTACCACCTTTTAGAAAGTCTGCTCCTACCCGCATGAAGCGCATGAAGTAGGCCCCGATACCAGCCATCAACAAGAGATAGCAGACAAGCACCACGTAATCGATGACGTGAACTGAGCTGTGCACGCTGCTCTCCTTTACGCAACTAATGAACGGCGGTCAGACTAGGGAAGCGTTAAGCGGTTTAATCGTTTGCTCAAACTCTTAAGTACTCTGCGGAAACGTTATCGATAAACAGATGTGCGTCTGGATGAGTACGCAGTATGGATGCCGGGCATTGTGTGCTGATTGGCCCTTCAACCGTATCCTTAATTGCTTGCCGTTTAGCAGGACCGGGTGCAATCGCAAATAGTTTCGGACGCGACATTAACGTCGGGATCGTCAATGAGAGGGCGTCTTTCGGAACTTCATCGAGGGTGGCAAAGGCGCCGTCATTCACTTGTTGATTCCTACAGACCTCATCGAGTTGAACAACCTTGACGGGTTTGGGATCGTTGAAGTCGCAGAATGGCGGATCAATAAATGCCAGGTGACCGTTTTCTCCGATTCCCAGAACGGCAAAATCCGGCGGATAGTCCTTAAGGAGTTCGGCATAACGTATCGTTTCTGCTTCTCCGTTTGGAGCATCACCTCGCAACCCGTGAAACTCACTGATGGGTACCTTGTTCACCAGACGATCAGTTAAGAATCGTCGAAATGATTGCGGCGCATGGTCATCCATCCCCAGGTATTCATCGAGATGAAAAGCAATCACACGAGACCATTCAATGTCAGGTGCAGCTGCTAAACTTGCAAGGAATTCGTTTTGCGAGGGCGCAGAAGCTAGGATCACCACTGCTTTCCCACGCTCTGCGATTGCACGTCTAATCTCAGCGGCTATAACGGACGCCGCAGCCTTCCCCATCATGGGACGCGACTCATAGACATAAACGTTGAGATTGTCAGCGCGAAAGTGTCTTTCGAGCCCTTCCTGTAAAGCAGCAGTTGATTCCATAAGCCTCCTCGAGAGTAGTTCTTTCTCTGTGCAATCTCTGTGTTCTCTGTGGTTGCTCTGTCGTAAATGCTGGGGCCATGTAACTCAACCACAGAGACACAGAGAAGAATGTCAGCCAACCTCAGGGCCCGCGATACCAACAACAAACGGTGATGTGACCTTGCTTCGCAATCCGTAACACATCCGAACAAGATCGCGTTCCTTCACAAAGCCACGATCTGACAACACGCTCGAACTGATGTTGCACTCTTTGTTGAAGTCGATATACACGCGACGGCCGTTCAATTGCTCGAGCATTTGATCTAGTAAAGGCTCCATTTGCTCTCGTTCCATTGTTACCAGCGGTCCAACGTAATCTGCTTTCGTACCTCTTCTTGCCAATGCATAACCGCTCAACACGCCGTCCGAGGTTCTACGAATGACCGGTGAAACACTTGCTTCGTCAATGAGTGAGTTAATCAGCTTGGTTCGATCAGCATTGAAGGCACGGCGATCTAGTTCCAATAACTCACGACGCGTGTCGCAATCTATCGCCTTGATCTGCGGTTCGCATGTCTGCGACTTACTCATTCCAATCCATCGTTCAATCAGGGACTCAACATGAAAGCCAAACTGTTCGTAAACAGGCTTGCCTGCATAGGTCGCATCCAGCTTAATGGTGGAAACCCTCCCGTTTAAATAATTCAATGCAGTTCTCATTAACGTTGTTGCAATTCCGAGGCGGCGATTTTGGGGTTGAACCAAGACCATTCCAATCCATCCCAGATTCTTGTCGTACGTTGTTGTCGTAGTGGTTCCTACGAGACTTCCATCTGTAACCGCGCCGAAACAGCCGTCCGACTCAAGCATCAATAATCGACGCCAGTCCTCCTCCGTTTGGTTCCAGCCCGCCGCTTCTTTCAACTGCATCGCCGCAGGAATATCGGATTCACCCAATAAACGAATTTCTATCTGCTCCGTGGCTTGCATTGCCTAACTCAATGCGGACTCATGCTCGGCCCAAACATTATTCGCTGGTTCCATACAAAATGTAGCCATTTGTTTTATGTTCCAATCAAACGGCCAATCGAACACGCGACGGAGATGCAATAACCAGGCAAGCAGTCCCTCTTCGGGGTGAAAATAGAGCTCAAGTAACGCACGGGCAGTTTTGCCACCCGACTTCATGGTGTACTCACCGCTGGGCAGTTGAAAGTAAGTGTGGATCTGGAAACTACTTGCCCCTCGCAACAGGTACTCGGCCGCTATCCGCCCGGAGACAATGTTGCCAGTGGCGCTGATCGGCAGCTTGCAGATCGGAATTACTCCCTGTCGCTCCTGTAACCGCATCTTTCCGAGCACCGCCAGGTTGCGCGCGCTTAGGTCTGGACCACCGTAGGCGATCCCTCTTACGCCGTCGAATTCGCGATCGGGGTCGAACAGTCGATTGGCGAAAACCAGAAAATCTGGAACGTTCTCACCGGAACATTTCTCGTTGATCGCTCGCAGCATCTCCAGTTGAAACGCATCATCGAGGATCGCATTGAAGACTTTAAGTCCAATCTTGATGGGCGAAGGCAACGCACCTTTCCTTATCAGGGAAGTAACGCGTGTCAGCCATTCAATTATCATCTCCGCCTGGGCAGCCCGATCTGAACCGGCCAGCGTTGGACTAAAGTCTTTCTCAATTGGCATTGGCACATCTGAGTAGTGGCGTTGCCAGATATCGATCAGACGGCGTGTTGTGTATTCGTATTCGCCAATCTTCCATTGACTCTCAGCAGCACCAGGCAGGTGGTATTTGCATGAAGGAACAACAAGCACCGAAACGGGACTAGCGACCGATAGGGCCTCGTCGAAGAATTCAAGATATTTCTCGAAAGTGTCGTACCAGCCTCGACCTTTCCACGAAACCGTCCATCCGTGCGTCTCATCTTTGCCGACGATTCGCTCGACAACCATTCTGGTTTCTTCGATAGCCCACTCACTCATTGACTGAGAACCAAGTGCGTCTTCAGCAATGATTGACTTGAGCACGACGAATCCGAGTCCGTCTTCGCAATCTCGGCGCACCTGAGAAATATTCAACGAGAGTTGACCAGATGCTTTGCCAAAAGGGTTCTTGATGAAGTGGTCGCCATACTCACTACTTAAATCGATCTGATATTGCTCACGGACATATGCTTCTAAAGCCTCTGGTAAACCAGAGCTAAACATTTCGTAGTCGCGCACAATTGCTGCGCGATGTACAGAGTCGATCTCAGGATGTCCGGCTAAAAAGGAGAACATTTTTCAGCTTGTACCGTCAGCGTATTCAACAAAGTTGTGATGTTATCGATCTCATTTGCAGTTAACGATGGGCCCCACGGATCGTTTGCTGCATCCTGAGGAATGACTCCCACGTTCGAGAGGACATAAAGGATTCTGCCGATGTAGCCTTCCATTGGATCAACGAAAATCACTTCAGCCAGTCGATCGATCATGTCAGAGAGTTCGAGGAAGCGTTGGGCATCTCCCGCAAAATGCGCCCTCAACAATTCAGCTTGGGGATCGCAACAGACAGCACCTAATCCAATCAGGGCCGCTTGTGCCCCTCTGCGTAAGCTGTATCCGAGGAAACGATCCTCGCCAGTGATTATCATTTTCTCTGGGTGTCGAGACTGGATGTGTCGCGCGATATCTTGATAGGTCATCACACTATCAAGTGTCGCCATCTTGATCCCAATAACGTTCGGGAGAGCTAAGAGTTCATCAAGGACACGCGGTGTATAGCGAATACCTCCCGCGGCTTCATAGAGGTAAAACAGGATGAGAGGCAGACCGATGGCTGACAGACGCTCGTGGTGTTCGATTATCAGCGAATCCTTTTGCTCGTGATCCTTTAACCAGGATGGTGGGTAAACCAGTAAAGCGTCTGCACCACACTCTGCTGCTGTCGATGCCATCTCCAGAGTCGAACTGAGTGAATGTGCAGCATTCAACTCGTTACTCCTCGGACCAACACCAGCAATCAGAGGGCGGTCGCGTAAGACTCTTCGCCACTCTTGCATAATTCGCCGGGCCATGTAGTCATCAAGAAGAAGTCCCCTTCCTGTATGCGCCCACACAGCAACACCGGCGATGGGTTGTGAACTCATATAGGAGAGGTAGGACTCGTGCGCACTTTCGTGAAAACGGTTTTCACGATCGAACATCACAGGCACCGCGGGAATAAGACCGCCGGCTAGCGCTGCCTTTAATTCATCTGGTGTGTATCTCGCTGGTGACATGTTCGCTCTTGCTTCAACCCATGTGAGGGACGGACAAAAGGCTGTTCTGAATCAAGGTCAATGCGCCTTTCAAACTTGGGCGAACTTCAAACGCAGATGGCCTGATGGGCACACTGTGTGAGCGAGGGGCCAGTAGGTTTCGTTTTGTTTCTTCGACGATGATCGGTTCAATCACTCCCCACACCTTTGTGATTTCACCGCCAATGACGACAACCTCGGGATCCAATCCATTGATTAATCCTGTTATGCCTATGCCAAGGTAACGAGCTGTCTCACGAATTGCTTCTGTCGCAGCTGAATCTCCCGCTTCAACGAGCTCGACCAGTTTGCGCATGGTCGAAATCCGCTTGCCAGGAGTGCCACGCAAATCTGAGTACCTCTTCAATGTTGCCTTATCTGATGCAAAGAGATCCCAGCAGCCTCGTTGACCACACCGACAATCCGGTCCATTTACATCAATCGGAATGTGTCCGAACTGTCCCGCGATGTTATTGCCGCCGCGGTAAAGACCTCCATCGATCACAACGCCGCAAGCCAAGCCCGTGCTTACGCTTACATACAGCAGGTTACGCACATGCGCGTATTGCGTTTTGCCGTGCCAGATTTCAGCGAGAGCTGAACAGCGTGCGGAGTTGTCGATTATGACTGGTAGATCAGTGGCCTTTTCCAGGAGGTTAACAACAGGGACATCACGCCATGGAAGGACCACTGACAAAAGAAACTTGCCACTGTGGTTATCCACGAGACCAGGCAGACTTACTCCAATTCCAGGAAACTCGATGAATAAGTCGTGCTTCGTTCGCAGCTTTCGTATCTCTCGTCCGATCTTGTTGAGGAATGTGGTCGCATCAGATCCGGTCTCAAAACTGATACGAGCAACTATACGGTTATTGAAATCACTAAGCGCCAATATCGTTTCATCCGCGCGAATGTCTACTCCGAACAGCCCGAACCTTTTTCCGTTCAATCGTAGAGGTGTTGGAGGCTTGCCTCCGATTGGAGTAGTTCTTCCGGATCCCTCCTCGATGATGCAGGAGTCCTTAAGCAGTTCGCCCGTTATAGTCGATATTGTTGCTTTGTTGAGACCGCTGATTTTGGCGATTTCAGCACGTGAGACTGGCTGACGATCAGAAAGGATGTTAAGCAGTATCCGCCGGTTAACCAGTCTGAGCATGTCATGCCCGGCTGCTTTTACATCAGCAAGGTTTGGTTTGCGTGTGAAGCGATGACGGGAATTAATGGCTCGACCGTTACTCACGTGGTCAGCACCTCTTTGGCTGCGAAGTTGTCATTCAAAGGAGCGGGTCTGAAGAAAGAAGCAAAGGTAGAAGTCTGCCGCGATTACTCTACCTTTGCTTCTAGTGAAGGGTGCCTCCGCAACTAGAAGGTGAGACGAAGCCGCAAGCGAATCGAGCGTCGGTTGTCTATGCCTTCCTGGCTGTAACTCTTATTGTTCAGTCCAAACTGTGAATTGGGTCTAACCTCGCCAATCACCGGTACGCCGGAGGAATTCAGGGCCATGTCAAATTCTCCGAGGTTCGCAAATGTTCCTCCAGCATTATCGGAGGCGTCACCCGAAGCACCGGGAGGTGCGAAAAGCGGGTGATTGAAGACGTTGTTAAAGTCGGCGCCTAGCTCCAATCTTGTGGTCTCGGAAAATCTGAAGTACTTGCGAAGCCCTAGATTAACTCCCCACGCACCTGGACCAGTCAGAGAGTTACGTCTGGCTATTGAAGAATTGTCAAAAACATCGGCGCCTGCAGGCGGAGGACCGAAGGCAGCGCTGTTGAAGACTTGATTCGGCGCGAGTCCTGCGTGTGGGTCACCTTTCACTACAGGGCGGAACGAGGGACCATTAAAATCTCCCACGGCATCGGCAAACCCGCTTGCAATGTTGCCAGGGAAGATCGGACTGCAATTGCTGCATGACCAGAAGGGAGTAAACCCTGTTCCTGATTTAGCAAACATGTTCCAGGTCACATCCCAACCACCGCCAACAGCATCTCCCCAGGATGACATATCTTTACCGTACATTCGACCCTTCCCGAATGGAAGTTCGTAGGTGCCGTACGATACAAACCGGTGACGAGACACGAACGAATCCGTTGAGAAATCGTTCTGCGGAATAAACTGGTTATATAAGGCACCTCCCAAGCTGGAGTTGCCGATATCAAGACCGTTGGACTTCTGATCCAACAGTGTGTAACTCGCATTGAATGCGAGGCCACGAGCAAATCGGCGGTTGACCTCAATTTGTAGCGCATGAGATCGGCCGCTGCCTTTGTTGCCGTAACTTGCGAGGAAATCACCGAGTCCATTCGGGAAAGGACGACGAGCTTCGTCTGCTGGCAATTCAACACAATTTCCCAGATCCGTTGTAATAACGCCCGGAGTTGTGTCGTAACAAGGGTTTCCATCCTCGTCGTGAACAGCAAACGGCGTACTGTTTGGCGCAAGCTCATTAAGATCGAACCCACCGATCAGTCCATGTTGGCGAGAGCCAATATAAGAAACTCGAACGCCCAGCTCGTTCATAAACTCCTGTTCAAATGTAACGTTGAACTGCTCAATGCGTGGACTCCGCAGATCAAACGGTATGGCGTTAGCGGCGATTCCTTGAACAGATGAAAGAGTTGCGTTGTTGAATGGTGTCAAACCGCGAGGGTAATTGCCGCCGGCCGGATTAATACCAAGCGGCAGTCCTATGGTTTGCCTTGTTCTAACGGTTTGATTGAATGTGTTCGTAGCTATTGCATCACGCATGCCCTGGGCGGCAGAAGTGGGATAGACCATTCCGTATCCACCTCTTACCACGCTCTTGTCCGTGACGCGCCATGCGGCCCCAACACGAGGCGCAAAATTGTTTTTGTCAGTGTTAACCAATCCCCGGCCGACACCTGCCTCCGCAGCAGTGACAGTTCCATAGGTAATGAAGAATGGATGGATGCGGGCCTTAACCGCTTCGGTAGGAACTACGAAACGCCCTTTCCGCCCACCGTTTCCTGTGCCGGTCGGATCAAAATTGACCATTAAGTCATTCTTGTCGACAAACGGAGTGATTAGTTCGTAACGTAAACCGAGATTAAGTGTGAGTCGTGGATGAATTCTAAAATCATCCTGCACAAAGAAGCCGGACTCACTATTAGAAACATCCAGTGCCGGCCGAACATCGCGCACAAAGACAGCGGAGTTGTTGACAGTGGACGGCATGCCAAGAAGGAACTGTGCGTAGCCGTTCATTGTAGCTCCCCACGTCAGCGTTCCACGCGGATTATTTCTGTTGAAAGCAAATCCGTCGACCGCCTGGTTCCGCACATAGTCACCTCCGGCCTTGATGGAATGGTTACCGTTGGTCCATGTAACCGTGTCACCAAACGTTGCCAACTTCTGGTCTAGTGGACGGTCAACGTTTCGGCCACCATTTGGAATTCCCTGAAAGGGCGCAAAAGTTAATGCAACCTGTCCCGGAGTATCAGGCATTCGCGTCCCCACGACAGAACCATATGCAGTAACTTCCTGCTGATTGAATCCGACGCTGGACAAAAACTCCCCGGTAGTCATGTTTGCTCGGCGATAAAGGTATTGATAATTGATACCACCGCGAACCTCATTCACGAGAGTGTTAGAAAACAATCTCGTATACGACAAAGAGAGCGTGTGATTCTTCTGGTGTTGCGACAGCAGACCGAATGCTGGCAAAGGATTGGCGACTAAGCCACGGTTTCCGGTGCGAACTTGAAAGTTGTATACGGCGTAGAACTTATCCTTTTCCGAAAAATCGTGGTCAATGCGAACAGTTGCCAGATCACGGGTGAGTAAGCCGCCAAACGATTGGGCAAAGTCCGCAAGTCGTCCTGTCGTGTTTTGCCCGTTCGCATTTGCGTTAAATAGCGGAGCCGATGGGTTGGCATGAGGGTAGTACGCATTGAGTAGACCTGTCGCGATCGGATTTAGCAAGCGCGAGGGAATGCTCACAAATCGTCGGGTGGTGCCAGTCAGAATTGTATTGTTTGCCAGTTCGGCAGGCGTGAGCAGAGGAATAACGGAAGGGGGAACGGCAGGTTTGCTGGCGTCAACGATCTGCGTAAAGTTGCCGGCCAGAACGAGCGAGCTGGGTATGTTGCTTGATCTAACTCGCACGGGTGCGAAATCCCAGCGCCGTTCATATGACGTAAGAAAGAAAGTCTTCTTACGACTGAAAGGAACTGGGCCACCGAAAGATCCACCAACCTCATTCAAGTTGAAATACGGCGTAGGGAAAGTGGGTACGGCTGGTGTGGGAAGGAAATTCGCTTCGTCAACTTTATCCTGAATCGTACGAGCTGCAAGAGCGGAATTCTTGTTGTTATAAAACAGTGAGCCATGATAGTCGGCGCCACCGCGCTTCGTCTCAATGCGAATGTTTGCTACGCCGGAATACTCGGCCGAGAAATTCTTCGACAACACGGTGAGTTCGCCAACGGTTTCCAAAGAGGGCTGACTCGACGTCGGCTCCCCAAAGATTCCTCCGTTCGTACGCTGACCATCGAGCGAAAAGGTTGCCCCATAGCTCTGAGCACCAAGAAATTTGAAAGTGCCATCACCGCCTGGGCCCTGGGTGATGTCCGGGTTCAAATAGAGGTACTCCAGAATTTCACGACTGTCACGCGGCACCTCTTGAAGTTGACGGTTGTCTAGGGTGCCGGCGATTACTGGTTGATCTCGCTGGATCAGTCCCGCATCTGTACCACTAACCGTAACGGTCTCATTCTGGGTGCCTACCTCAGCCTTGACGTCGGCTCGAACGATCTCGGATCCATTCAGGACGGCTTCGGCAATTGTCTTCTTGAAACCAGTAGCCATCACCATCAACTCGTAGGTGCCTGGCTTCAATGCGGCAACCTCATAGTTCCCATCTCCATTGGTGGTCACGTCACGCGAAAGACCAGTTGCCTTGTCCGTAATCCGCACGGCTGCATTGGCAATAACCGCACCGTTGGGATCTGTTATGGTCCCTCGAATCGTGCCCAGGTTAGTGCCTTGGCCGTACGCGGACCCAAGTAAACAAAGAAGAATTCCAACCGTGAGAAAGGTAACTGTGATTTTTCGTCCGATTCTCATGTCCGACTCCTTAGCTAAACTACTCGCCGCAGCGAGAGATAAGTTGAGGCTATGCGTTCAGCACCAAGTCTCAGAAAAAAGGGAGGGTTAGTTGTCGCTTCAAACGAACCGTCCAATTTTTGATGGGACAGCCCTAACGAGATAAGTTAGTTTGTGTTTCAAACTAACTGTAAGAACGTCTTGCTCTGTTGTTCATTCGCTTGCCGAAATGTGTTGCGAATTTGGACTCGGCCTGAGTCCTCGGTCTTTACTAGTCCAGGAAGCTTATAGCATTCGCTGACGAATCCATGCAAGGACATTTTTGAATTTCGACCCCTGAACAGAATCCATCAATTCGTATTTTCTTGCCTGCGCGGAATGATCGGTAACACAAGTGCTGACGGATATTTTTCATCGTGATAAATAGTTTGATGGGCAACCACTGAACGCGTTCCGTCTGCTATAGGTTCGCCCGTATTCAGGTTTCTATTGAATCTCGGGAAGTTGCTGCTCGAAATATACAACCGAATTCGGTGTCCTGCTTTGAAGACGTTTCCAGTTGCCCACAGATCGATGTTGTACTTGTAAACTTTGCCGGGTACCACCTCAGTAGCAGTCGTAGTGCTGTCACGATAACGCGCACGCACGATGCCATCAGTTAAGAACCGAGCATAACCATTTTGATCCACATCGACTAGAAGCGCAGTGAAATCAGTGTCAACTGTGGACGTTGCTGCATAAAGCTCCAGGTTAATGAATCCAGTAACTTCAACATCATGATCCAACGTCGCGGTAGAAAAAACCAAAACATCAGAACGTGACTCGTTCGGTCTTTGATCGGCTGGG
>DATEXA010000454.1:0-4398 GCA_035257465.1 Pyrinomonadaceae bacterium
TGAATCTTCATAAATGTGAAGTGGCAAGCCAGGTTGCCATTCGAGTTCGTCGAAACTTACTTGCCCTAAAGAATTCTGTCTGAAGTTCGCAATTGGTAGGTAGCGAATACTGATTTCACCGACATCATTGGTACGAAACAGTAAGAAGGCCTGTTTGTCGCCGCCGTACACCCATACAACGTCAGGCGAAAGATCTCTTTCTTTTACGAGCGGAGCAATGTGAGCTGAATCGATTCTTGCGGCGATCATATCAATTGGTCGATTCAGCAGGCCGGGCTGCACGTTTCTAACAGTCACCCCGTGTAGCATGTCGAAGTTATTTACGCGTATGAAACTAGCGTCGTTGTTAATAGAGCCATCGGGGTTAAGCGACAAGCCAGCAGGATTCATACCCACGATGTAATTCTGGAGTTGATAGATCGTATTCCGATCACCCATCGATCGCTTGGGGATTAGTTCCTCGATTTTGACTTTGGCAGGATCGAAACTGTCGCGGGATACAGCCAGGAGATTCTGCAGTATTGCAAGATAGTCACTGAACTCTCTTTCTTCTCTTTGCCACCGATCAAGTGTTACGAAAATGCGCTTCGAGGCGTCATCTCTGCCGGCCGCTAAGTCTTCTTTAGTGAATTTCTTTGGCTGTGCTTCCCATAGGATGGTTTGCGCGACAATGTTCCTACGCAAGGCCGCAAGTTCGGACGTCAATTCAGCCGTCGTCTTGGACCAGTTTGCTCTGCGTTTGTCGATAGTCTTGAAGAACTCGGAAAGTGCGGCTGAGCGAATACCCGGGTTAAGATCCTTGCGTTGCAACTGCTGCATGAGGATTTGCAGCTTGTTCAGGTCACTATCGCGAAGCTGGATGGATGCACGCTCGTTGCCATCGAAGTCGAGCATAGCGGTGGGGTAGTCAGTGCTCTGATGTTTGAGGTAATACGAGTCGTCCGTGGTCGTGGTAATCAGCGGTACAAGAGGATTGATACCTTTGATTGCGTAGTCCAGCATTAGTCGTCGTTTAGTGATTACGTGATGTCCTCCTCCTTCGGGACTTCCGAGCAACTTCACGAGATTGAATCCCTGACTATAGATCTTCTCGTCCGAATTGAATCCATGATCTGAAACCAATACCAGAGCCGTTTCGTCCGCCTGAGCGCTCTTGCTGATTCCTGTCCAGACCTGACCAATGACCGCATCCATCTGCTTCAGCACGAAAAGGTGCGATTGAGCATCGTTGTTGTGATGGGCAACATGATCAAAGTCCGCCATAAACAGGTCGAGGTAGCGAACCTTTGGATCGGAGAGTTTGGAGAGAAGTTCCCTGACGAGTTGATCGGTTAATGTGCTCCGTATGTCGAAGCCCATCGTCCACTCATCAAACAACTCCTTCGGCGATTTGAGAAATCGATTCTGAAGTCCCTGCTGCAACGATGAGTAACGAGCGCCCCGCTGTAACAAAGAGAACGTAATGTAACGTTCGTCATGAGGGTAGGAATCGGAAAGAAGTGGGATTCCCATTGAGTCGAGAACTTCTACGGCGGGCATGTCAATGCGAGAGCCCTTGATACCGTTGTTGATGTAGAGTGGAATAAAGTTTAAGTAGTCATAGGAGTGAAGGGTGTATCGATCGAATTCAACGTTGCCTTTGATTTGAAGGTGTTGTCCGGTATCGAGAAGCGACCACGACGGCGCTGAAAGACTCATGCCGCGTACATAAAAGTTCGATAGCCTCGTGCCGTGTTGATAGAAGATATAGTCAATCCAGGGCAGTGCACTCTTGCCTGAAATCGGATCGCGTTGTTTGACGAATCGGTCGATGACGTCCTGGGGGAGTCCGTCGCACTTTATCAGTACCAGTCTCTTTGTTTGAGCCGCACATTGGACCGCACAAGTGATAAGCGCAGCCAAAAGCAGAATGAAACGAAAGCCAGAAAGATATCTCTCCGAGCGGCTCGAATGTCTGCCGTTCCGATTAATGAGAACTCGATTCATTTTCAGGGTTGACCGACTTTAAGTGGCGATCCGTTCACCGTGGCAGCGATCGGTTGAGTTTGATCACTACCACGTTGCAGGTGAGCATCTGCAATTTCTCGCCACGTAGGATCGAGTGATTGGTTTTGAGAAATCTTAAGAAGTTCAGTTCGCGCTTTGCTGTTGTTAATGCGTGACAGACTATCCAGACATGCGCGGCGGATTTCGTCATCGCGAGTGCGGGAGAATATTCGTGCCGTGACTGAAGCCGCGGTCCCGCCTGCTTCAGCGGCATGATCCGAGATGAAATTAAGAGAACGTCTAATGTCTTCAATGTTCCACGCTACTTCAACCTCACTAGTCGACATGGCAACTTCGCGCAGGAATGACGTGTGGTAACGCATACTCCGCGCAATGTCGAGTCTGCTCTCTATATTGCCTGTCAGCTCTTCGCGGTGAACGTACTTACCAAACGAAAGAACACTGGCAACGTGGAAGAAGATCTGAGTCTTGTTTCCGTGTTCAAGCGACGTCAATTCGGCCCGGCGGTCACGCTCAAGTTTCGCCGCAAGCCCATCCGGTCTCTTAGCGAAAGTAACCAATGCCTCGTACTGTTGGCGCGCCAGGTTGGCCTCAGTCTTCAAGTCATTCTCGAACGGATTCAACGACAGGTTCTCAAGTCGACCGTTAACCTCCTCACGAAGTTTTGGATCAATTGAATCATTCAACGCGAGCAACAACTTCAGTTGCGAATATGCTTGCAGCCGTGAGGGTTGGTTTATATCAATTCCCCGTCGACCCGTCACGAAATCGTAGACACTGCGGCCGAGGAAGTACGGCATGCTGCCAAATGTGGAGATTGAAAGAATATTCCGTGTAACGTCATTTAGAACACGGCGCGACATCTCACGCTTTTTGGGATTGTAAGTATCGCGAAAATCCACGAGTAGTGTTGGAATCTTGGGATAGTCGAGACCATACAATGCAAGCGGGATCATCTCTACTGCCTGAGCCTGTGGAGTTTCGCTCGATACGGGCATACCTTCAGCATCGAAGTAGCGAGTCTCAACGAATCCTTGCCAATTTTGAAGTCGTTTGTCGGTCCATGGATTCGCGATATTCAGGAAGCGCCCGTTGTAAGATGCTCCATGGTTCCGAGTCAGATCCGATTTTGCGACCCAAAGCAGAGCATGCGTTGCACTGCCATCGGGCATCGCGAGCGGTTCGAAATAAAGAGACTCTGCTTCAGCACGTTGTCTCAGCAATTCCCAATTGTGGCCCCTCTCGTCTCGCGTTTGCGCTGTTCGTTTATTGAGGTAACCGAGCAGTCTTGAATCATCCACCAGTCCACCAAATGTTTTGTCCGTGAGCAACAGTCGCGCCTGGATGTCTGTGATCTCGGATTCAGTAAAGGCGGATTCTCCTTTTAATGCCTGGTAAAGAGCCAACACTGAGAGCGCTCGTACGATATGAGACTTACGATAGTCTTCTGTGTTCTTGCGGTATGTGCTGGTAGAAGCTTTTATTGCGATGCTATACGGATCGAAAAGAATATTTTGCAACGCGGTCCAAAAGAGCTTGTCCCACACTTCCTTCTCAGGCGCGGCTAAATCAAGCGCTGCCGGAGGTGGACCCTGCGATGCGCCCTCCTTGTTTCCCACCCTGGTATATAAAAAAGGTACAGCTGCCCCAAGTCGCTGCTTGAACGCAGGACTTGTGTACGTTAGCGGCCACACGTATCGGAGCCTGTCGTTTTCTCGATTTTGATCGCCGAGAGTATCGCGGAGAATTGAGACCAGGGGTACCCATTCGTCGGAGCTTTGGGATCCCAACCCCGGGAGCTTCGCTTGCACGGTCAGTAACTCGGCGCCGCCATCAATCTCGATCTTTTCGAGTCGAACGACGTTAGATAGATCCGGTAACTGCTCTGGAGTTGGCGACGCGGGGTTCTGAGATCTACAGACAGTCTGAAAGACTGGGGATAATACGAGGAGAAGAGAGCAGACCAGGTTCAACCTCGAGTACCAGGGCCTTAGCGTAGGGGTCCTCATGCTTTTCGTTCGCTAACACGGAACACGCAAAAATCTGTGGCGAAAGGGGTGTTTCTACTGCGTTCGAAATACCTAAAACCCGGTAAATCTCGAAACCATCAAACTACTATTTCAATCAGCAACAACCATGCCCTATCAAAGGCAAATTGAAATATACCATCAGTGTACGAGCATCTGGATCGAATTTCAGTACGGCATAAGACAGACCCCGCACTATAACTGCCCAGCTAGAAATCCGTCCCCCGGATGACTGAGTTGTCAAAGCAACTTCTGCAATAGAGACGTTTATACATCTTCTGTAGTTAACCAGTACCTGTCAGTTCTATCAGTTGTTTGAATGATTTACTTCGGACCCGAGTTAGCTGGATGAGTGGCGGACTGG
>DATEXA010000455.1:0-3650 GCA_035257465.1 Pyrinomonadaceae bacterium
GAACACTTGACCTCAGCACGTGGTGGCACGATTGATTTCAATCCCGGTCCCTGATATCCGCCGACGACACCATGAACTTCCAGTGTGGGCATTCCCCAAATTCGTTTCATGACCTCGAGTGGATCAGTAGATCTCAACTTCGTCAAGTGATGAGCTTTTTTGAAACCACTCACAGTGAATCCGGAGTTTACCCAGTCGTTCAACTCCTTTTTGGTGGGAGCAATCATGCCGTCGTAGAAGCCCTTGATCTTCACCTTTCCAGTTCGAACGTCGTAGAGGTCACAGACGAGTTGCATCAGCTCGGCGATTGGATTACGTGAGGCGCCTCCCGTTTCACCCGAATGTGTATCAACCGAGGCCGTCTCCAATCTCAAAATGAAGCCGAGCAAGCCGCGTAACCCAGCGGAACTTGCCGGACGATTGCGCGACACCCAAACCGTGTCGGAAACAACCACCGAATCCGTCCGCAGATCTTTTGCGTTGCGTGAAATGATTGCTTCGAAATTTGGTGATCCAATCTCCTCTTCAAATTCCCAAAGAAACTGAATGTTGACAGGAACACTAGCCTCGATTGCCGCGCGCGCTCCAAACAGCGCACTCAAGGCCGGGCCTTTATCGTCAGTGGTCCCACGTCCAAAGTAAGTGTCACCTTTCTGCGTGAACACAAACGGCTCTGTGTCCCACGGTTCAGTCTCCTTTGACGCCGGCTGCACATCCATGTGGTTGTAGACGGTGACGGTTGGAACTTTGTCATCATTGCCGAAGATTCCATGCACGACGGGATTGCCCTTTTCAACCTTGTACACGCGCGCTTCACCGCCGACGCGTTCGATTGTTTCCACGGTCAATTCCACGCCCCTGGCGATATCCGCAGCGTGTGCGGGATCGACGCTTACGGTCGGCGTCTCAACAAATTGCCGCAATAACCCCTCGAATTCATCGCGATGTTCGCTGGCGAATGCACGTAGACTGTCCCGGTTTAATGTTGTCGGCATCAAGGGTCCTCCGTGAAATTGGATGTGGAATTAAGACGGGCTCATAATATACGAAGAGCGGGACTCAGTGCAGTAAGGTCTTTGGGCTTAGCTTTTTTACTCTCGGTTAGTGTTGGAGGCATTTGTAGCCGCTACCCAAGGCCCTCTGCCGAATATCCAAAACTTTCGTTTCAATTGTTATCTTGCTGCCCGAATTTCTCATTTCGGGGCGACCAATTTCCCGCTGGCAGCATCTACAACCTCGCAGACATTCAAAAGGCCCCTGCCTTCATGTTATTCTGGCTCCCCGTCTTTGACCCCGAACCCGGCAATCGGATTTAGGCGCCCAACACACGGGTAATTTGCAACGTAGTTTTTAGGAGGGTTGCGTGAAAAAGAGATTCTTTGGCCCGGGGATTTTGTTCTCCATTTTGGTTCTTCTGGTACCTGCATTCATTTTTGCTCAACAAAATCGCTCGGCCAGACGAGCAACTACTTCGACCGAACGTTCAGCTAGCACGAGCCCTTCAACTGGTAAAGCTCTTGCTTCTGCTCCTCTGATAAAGAATGACCTTTCTGAGGCTCTGTCGATAATCCAGTCAAATTACATCGACGGGAAAAAACTCGATTACAACGCGATCTTCAAATCGTCTATAAGCGGGATGCTAAGTGTTCTCGACCCGCACTCAACTTATTTCGACCCAATTGAGTATGCCTCGTTCCGCACCGAACAACGTTCTGAGTACTTCGGCATCGGAGCAACAATCGAAGACTTGCGCGAGGGTACTGACGTCAACACGTTTATTCGCGCTACCTTTAATGATTCCCCTGCGGCACGAGCGGGTCTAAAGTACGGCGATCGCATCACTGCGGTCGACGGACAGTCGATGAAAGGCAAGACCTACCCTGAAGTCAGAAAGTTCTTACTGGGTGCACGCGGAACTACAGTAAAGGTCACTGTCGAACATCCGGGTAACCATCAATCTGAAACTGTCAGCATCGTGCGCGATGCAGTTTCGTTACCATCAATCGCACAGTCGTACATGCTGCGTCCTGGTGTCGGCTACGTTGCGATGACTGGTGGCTTCAACTTAACGACGGCCGATGAGTTCGAACAGTCGCTTAAGGAACTTCACTCCAAGGGCATGAACATGCTCGTGCTGGACTTGCGCGGCAATCGGGGTGGACTCTTGATACAGGCTGTTCGCGTCGCCAACACTTTCCTTCAACGCGGACAGATGATTGTGTCTCAGAAAGGACGCTTCCGGGACAGCTCACAAGCGTATGCAGCAGTTAATGAGAGTCCAGACAGTGTTCCACTTGTTGTGTTGGTAAATGGCGAAACCGCATCCGCTGCGGAGATTGTCGCTGGCGCACTACAGGATCATGATCGTGCGCTCATCGTCGGTGAAACAACGTTCGGGAAAGGTCTCGTCCAGTATCCGTTCCAACTGGATTACGATTCAGCGTTATTGCTGACGATCGCAAAATACTACACGCCGTCGGGACGTTTGATTCAGCGCGATTACTCGAACGGTGGTTTCTATAACTACTACTTCCCGGGTGGCCTTGCCGCTGATAAGAATCCGCAAGCGAATCCGCAAAATGGTCCCGAGAGTCACACAGATACTGGTCGGGCTGTTTACGGTGGCGGCGGCATTTCACCAGATGACGTTGTGAAGCCCGGAACTATCAGTGTTGCAGAACGACATGTCCGGGATGTAATCTTCGCGTTTTCATTGGAACTAACGTCCGGCAGAGTCCCTGGATTCGAGAGTTACAAGATTCAGCGCGCCATCGAGTTTGATCACGATTTGGCGGCGGAGGATTACCCAGTTACTGATCCGCTGTTCAAGGAGTTGAAGAAGTTTGCAGCCAGCAAGACCATCTTCAAGGTCACACCGGAGCAACTCGATCATGCTCGCACTTTTGCGGAGAGACAACTTCGTTACAACGTCTTGTCTGCAGCATATGGTTACCGCACCGCTACCCAGGTTTTCAACGATGCGGATCCGCAGGTTGCGCGCGCGGTGGATGCAATGCCAAGAGCCCGTGAATTGGCGCTGGCGGCGAGCAGAGTTAAAGCTCGCGGCTGAACTTGGCTGTTCAAGTAAAGTAAAAGACCCGGTTTCGACCGGGTCTTTTTGTCAGAAGTTGTACAAGAGCCAAAGACCCTTCATCCAACAACCAAGACTATCTTCCCAAAGTTCTCATTCGATTCCATCCTGGCATGTGCTTCTCGAACTTCGGTCAACGGATAGCTTCGATCAATTACCGGCTTGACTGAACCATCAGCCAACAAAGGAACCACATGCCTCGCAAACAATCGTGTAGCGGTGGCCTTCTCCTCAATCGATCGAGCACGCAGCATAGTTCCTCGCACTGTCAGTCTCTTCGACATCATTATTCCGAAGTCGAGCATTGCTTTCGAACCTGATGTCGTCCCAACCTGAATCATGCGTCCTCTCATTGCCAGCGCTTTTAGATTTGCTTCAAGGTAAGCGGCTCCAACCAGGTCCAGAACAACATCAACGCCGTTTCCGCCTGTCCACGCAGAGACAGCCTCAATCACGTCGACCGGATCGCCGACAATTAATGATTGAGCTAACCCAAACTCTTTTGCGCGATCGAGTTTGTCCTTGGTCCGTGACGTTCCAAACGCCTTCGCGCCCGCCG
>DATEXA010000456.1:0-11807 GCA_035257465.1 Pyrinomonadaceae bacterium
CCTTCATCCTTGTGTTCTTCTAACGAACGTCTGTAACAAAGCGGTGCAGGGGCACCGCACTCCAAGGTTCAGAAATATCGTCTCTGTCTTGCACGTGCTTGGTCTACACTGTTACGTGCATGGGTATTGTCCGGAAGATAAAGCGCGCGGTTCGCGGCGAAGTAAAACCAAAGACTATCGTGCTGGAAGCGTGGCGACGCACTCGCGTGTCACGAGAAGCTCGTCATGAACGCAACAATCTCGATCGACTCAATTCCGAAGCGCCAAAACTACGGCTGGCAAATACAGCTGATCTACTGACTCATTTCCGCAGTCGCACCGAACCTCACTTCTTCAACGGCTTCTCCACCGGCTCCGTGGCAACGCAAAGAGAACTTTTCCCTCTCGAAACAGAAGCACTCTTGAACACAGCTCAGCAGATTCTCGATGCACATTCCTGGAACTTACTGGGCTTTGGTCTAAGAAACTTCGGCGATGAGATCCAATGGCGGCGCGATCCGCTTTCTGGATATGTTTGGCCGCTCGATTACCACCGAGACATTCAGTTGATTCGAAACGACGGCTCTGATGCTCGAGTGCTCTGGGAACTAAATCGACTCGGTCACCTGCTCACACTGGCACGCGCTCACGTTGTCACCGGTGACGAACGATTCAGCAAAGAGTGTATTGCGCAGGTGCAAAGTTGGGCCCAACAGAATCCCTACGGACGTGGCATCAACTGGACATGTGCGATGGAAGTCGCACTTAGAGTGATGAATCTGCTCGCTACCTTTGAACTCATAAAGGGTTCAGTCCATTTCGACGCTGACGCATTGCAATTATTTTTGAAACTGTTTCATCAACATGGTACTTACATCTGCAAAAATCTCGAGTTCAGCCATCTCTCAACCAGCAATCACTATCTTTCGGACGTCGCAGGACTTTTGTGGATGGGAGTGATGCTGCCTGAGTTTGTCGACTCGGAATACTTTTACGATCTTGGACTCGGTGAGCTGCTGAGCGAAATGGATAAGCAGGTGCTGCCGGACGGCGCCGACTTCGAATCGTCGACCGGTTATCATCGTTATGCCCTGGAGTTATTCCTCTATTCCTTCATTCTGTGCAAACAAAATGACATCGAGATCGAACATAAATATTGGGCCAAGCTCCGGCTGATGCTCGAATATATGAAAGGATATTTGCGACCAGACGGGTTGGCGCCTTTGATCGGTGATTCTGACAGCGGTCAAGTGCTTCCACTTTGTCGCCGCCAGGCTGATGAGCACGCATACGTTTTGGCAATTGGCGCGTCGATGTTTCCAGACGCTCAATTTGCGATACAGAAAATAGAAGTTCCTTGTGAACTACTTTGGTTGTTGGGGCAGGAAGGCGTGACGAGGTTTCGAAATCTGCCTGTGACTAGTGCTCCTGCATCATGTGCCTTTCCGGAGGCTGGGACTTATGTCATGCGCAAAGATGATCTCTATCTTTGTTTTATTACCAGCGGGGCGGGACTAAACGGACGTGGTTCACACGGACACAACGATGCACTCAGTATCGAGGTTTCGGCACGCAAACGCGCGTTCATAATTGACGCAGGAACTTACGTCTACACTGCCGACCTGGAGCAGAGACATCTGTTTCGATCCACTGCCTATCATTCAACGGTGAAGATTGATGGCGAAGAGCAGAATTCAACACTCGAGTCCGTGCCATTTGTGATCGGCGATGAAACGCGTCCGCGTGTGTTGCAATGGCAGACGAATGAGCTTGGCGATAAAGTCGTCGCCGAACATTCCGGATATGCGCGCCTTTCATCGCCGGTAATGCATCGGCGAACAGTTGTCTTTGACAAGGTCGAGAGTTGGTGGTCGATCGAGGACGAGTTTTTCGGTGACGGAGATCACGACTATGAAGTCAGATTTCACTTCGCACCGAAGTTGTCAATGACTATGACTGACGCCACGGTTACAGCCAGCGACCGCGACGTCGGTATCAGGGTCTCGCTGCTCGACATGAAGACCGCGGCATTGCTTGAGACTCAAGCCAGCTCGCGTGAGTACGGGGAAAAGACTGAATCGATAACCGCCTGCTGGCACTTCTCCGGAAAACCCGGCAAACTCAGGTGGAAAATTGAAATCGTAGATGGTCAGGGCTAATTGCTGATTGTTGATTTCTGATTGCTGATTTTGGTCGACTTTTTGAAGCGTAAGTGATTAAGAGCGAAAACCTGAATCAGGTCACGTCCAAAAATTTAGAAATCAGCAATCAGCAATCTTCCTCAGAACCACTGACCTTCCAAACCCTATGTGTGGCATCTGCGGAGTCTGGGAATACGGGGCGACCACCGGGCGAATTGAAACGTCTCTCATCGTTCGCATGCGCGATGAGATGGCTCATCGCGGTCCCGATGACTCAGGCGAATTGATCTTTGACGAGGGACGCGGAGGTTTCGGATTTCGTCGGCTGTCGATCATTGATTTATCGGCAGCCGGTCATCAGCCAATGCATGGCTGCGATAAACGGAACTGGCTCGTTTTCAACGGCGAGATTTATAACCACGCCGAATTGCGGGTTGGCCTTGAACTGCTAGGCCACAAGTATTTTTCACGCACTGATTCGGAAACAATTCTTCATCTCTACGAAGAACATGGACTCGATTTTGTTCACGAGATCGAAGGTGACTATGCAATCGCGTTGTGGGATGCAGATAGAGAGCGACTCGTCCTCGTTCGCGATCGTGTCGGTGTTAAGCCGCTCTACTACTTTTTCGCCAATGGTCGTTTCATCTTCGCTTCGGAGATAAAAGCGATTCTGCAACATCCGGCCGTCACTCCAGACATCAATGAACAATCGCTTTACCACTACCTGACCTTTCTAACGACTCCCGCGCCCGAAACTCTTTTCAAGCACATACACAAGCTCCCTGCGGGCCATATGTTGACGCTTGATCGCGCGGGACATCTAACCGTTCAACAGTACTGGGACGCTTTGCCTCCTAAACAGGAAATCGTCCGAACAGATGAAGAGCATCAATGCGAAATACTGAGATTACTCCGTGATTCAATTCGCAAACGAATGATGTCGGATGTGCCCTTCGGCGTTTTCCTTTCGGGAGGAGTTGATTCTTCTGCAAACGTCGCGTTGATGTCTGAGCAGATGTCTCGTCCGGTCGAGACGTTCACAGTTGGGTTCAGTGATGCTGAGTATCTTAATGAGATCGACTCAGCCAGGCGCATCGCACAGCAGTTTGGAACCAATCATCATGAAGTCATCATCTCGGAAAAAGAGATGAAAGACTCTCTGCCCGGTCTGGTTTTTCACCAGGATGAACCAATCGCCGATCCGGTCTGTGTGCCGCTGTATTACGTTTCGAAGTTAGCCCGTGACTCAGGGACGATCGTGGTGCAAGTCGGCGAAGGATCTGATGAGATTTTTAGTGGCTACGACAACTATGTGCGTCACTTGCGAATCTACGAAAAATTTTGGCGACACGCCGAAAGCGTTCCCCTAACCTTACGCCGTGCTGTTGCCACTCTGTCGAGACCGGCACTCGAAGCGACGGGAAGAAAGCGAGTCGCAATCGAACTGATTCGCAGGCTTGGTGCCGGTGAGCCGTTGTTTTGGGGAGGAGCAGTGGTTTACGACGAGACTTTCAAGCCAAGGATTCTATCGCAGTCGCTGCTCGAGCGCGTGAATGGACTGTCGTCACTGCAGGTCGTGGAAGGTTATCTCAAACACATCGAGGAAGAGCGTCCCAACTCCGACTTTCTGTCGCGCATGACCTACCTGGAATTAAAACTGAGATTGCCTGAGTTGTTGTTGATGCGTGTCGACAAGATAACAATGGCAACAAGTGTAGAGGCGCGGGTTCCTTTTTTGGACCACCATCTGGTTGAATATGCCGGTGGGTTATCACGTTCGTTGAAAGTCCAGGGTATGAGTGGTAAACACATATTGAAGCGAGCGCTCGAGGAAGTATTGCCGCGCGATCTCTTGTATGAAAAGAAGCGAGGTTTCGGCGCTCCTGTCCGCGAATGGTTTCGTGAGAGCCTCGGTACCTGGTTTGACGATCACCTGATGAATTCGACAATGCGTCGACGGGACTTGCTCAACTACGAATACATTGGTCGGATGCTGAGTGAACATCGAAGAAAGACAAAAGACTGGGGCTTTCACCTGTGGGCTTTGTTAAATCTGAGCTTATGGTATGAGCGGTGGATTGATCGAGGGTAACCGACAATCGTTGCTATGAGTGAAGTGATCGCGGGTCGAGAGGAAGCGTTACCTTCTGAACGCTTCAGCCTTATTCGTTTGTTCCGGGCTGGGAGTTATCTAACTTCCACCGCTACTAATCTTCCTTCGAATTAGAATCCGGCTCACAATCCCTGCGATCCAACAGAACGCGACACTGACGAGAATTAAAAAGAAGAAGTGAATCACGTACAAATACCGTCTCTCTGTGTGTAGGGCTGACTGCACTAACAAGTAATACGTCGGCACTGCAAGCAGTATTGCGAGTTCCAGCCAGCGGCGCTTGCAAATTAATACCACGACTCCAATCAAGACAAATGGCAGAACACACGCGGTTGTGAAGGCGCGCTGCAAAGCTTCCAAAGGCACGCGAATATAACGAAGCCAAAAAAATGAACTCGGTCCAAGCTGAATCAATTGCGCTGTTCCAACTAACATCGTCGAGTGCCCCGACGCGTTATTCGCGATGGCAAATCGAAGCTGAGAATTCTTTGCACTCACGAACGGAATCGTTAGTTGATTCGTTGGCTGGTCGTTAGGATCCACTCCCTCGGTTACATCAACCACCCGCGAACCAAGTACGATCTGCCCATCTCCAGACGTAACACTGACGCTGACTCGTCCCTGTTCCAGTTTGAGTGGCAGCGTCAAAACATAGTCATTGAACGGTTCGACGCGAATCAATTCAGACGCTAGTTGGTTTCCGTACGCCTGGTCGTCTGAGTTAATCCTCAACCATTTATCGTCAACCAGCCTGAAGTCTGCTTTTTGAGAACGTTCTCCACGAATTAATTCGACGGGTGTGTTCTGCCACACCGGCGGCTTCAATGTGTCGAGTGGATGCGACACCGGCGACTCAGGAAGCAACCTGAGCACGGGATCAAGACGAGTTGAAGCGAGCGCTCTTTTGAATACAACAGTCATGAACCATAGTGGATGCGATCTAATAATTTGAAAGCCGCGAGCGATGCGCATTCGATCTCGTTCAATCCCGTCTTCATTGAACAACCCGTCGGCGTACGAAGGTTTCCCAAACCAGTCAGCTTCCTGTCGTTGAAGACCGAGATCTGTTCTAGGAATATTGAAGCGATTTTGTTCATCGTAGTCAGCGATTCCCTCGAGCAGCGTCTGCCCAGTTCCAAGTGAAAGCGGAATGAAGCGATGGAAGACGACAGCATTTTTGATTGTGATGGGTGCAATGACGAGAATCGCTCCCGCGACGATGGTTAATGCCGCTGATAGTCGCTTGCCCCTGGGCACAACTAAGACGGCGAGGGCGGCCAGGAAGAGAGGCAGCAACAGGGCGTTCGCTCGCAGCCAGCATGACAATCCAACGAGCACGCCCGATATAAGGAAGACGCTGAGTCGATAATGTCTCCGAGAGCGAACGATGAGATAAACAGACAGCAAGATTGGAAGAACCACTAATGAATCGGGCAAGAGCAACACGGAAAAATAGGCAAACTGCGGAGAGAGAGCAGCAAGTACTCCTGTAAGGATTGCGACTGGAAGCCGAAACATTTCCAGTGCGATCAGGAAAAGAACGAGTACTGCCGCAGAATCAAAGGTGATTTGGATGAATTGGACGATCGAGTCTGACTCACCGGCGAGTATGTAGATCGTCGCGATGAGTATTGGGTAACCAGGGGGATGGCCCAGTCGCTGTACGTCACTCACAAATCCTTTGAGGTCTCCAGCGACCAACTGTCGCGCAGATTCTTTGTATCGGGCGGTGACGGAAGTCTGAACCTTCCACGCATCATTGTGGTTGTCTTGCCATGTTAGAGTGCGAACAGCGAACGCCAATAGAAAGATCGACAAGCAGAGTAGTGCAAAGTGTCTGCGAGGAAGGACGATAGATTCTGTGACGCTGTTTGCCAGAATGAATTGACTCCAAAGTGTAAGGGATTGTCCGATATGCTTTAGCTTGTCGGTCCAAAAATCAAAAGGCCGCAGCATTATTAGCATCGACAAGCTAAAGCATATCGGACACCGTAATGTATCATGCAGCTTTTGTTGCGCACGCGATGCTAACCAATCGATCAATAATCTGTTTCGGCGGTGAAGACTGGTGGTATCACCATCCGCATTCTAAAGCCCATCTGATGCGCAAGTTCGCTCGCTCAGGCAACAAGGTTATCTTCGTCAATTCAATTTCGATGGGCTTGCCCCGCCTCGCGCACAAAGATCTGTTGCCGCGCATAAAGCGTAAGTTAGGTAGCTATTCAAAGCTGGCTCGAGAAACAGAAGAAGGAATCACGGTAGTCTCTCCTGCCAGCCTTCCCTTCTTCGGGAGCGCAACTGCACGCAGTTTGAATAGACAAATGCTGAGTGCCCAAATCAAGAAGCTCGTAAAAAGTCGCGGGCTCTCGAAACCGATTTTGTGGATTGCGATTCCGACTGCTGCTGAAATGATAGGAGCGTTTGACGAATCAGCCATCGTTTATCATGTATCTGACAAGTACGACGCGAACACGATGGATCACGCGACCGACCCGGCCTTAATACGTCGACTCCATCATCACGCCATCGGAGCTGCTGATCTTATTTTTTACTCAGGTCGAAAGCTTTTTGAAGAAGCTAACGAAGGATGCGAACGTTCTTATCTACTTGAGCAAGGCGTTGACTACCAGCATTGGAACAAGGTTAAGGCAGCACCAGTCGCGCCTGAGATCGAACGCATTCCCCGTCCGCGTTTGGGTTACTTCGGAGCGATTGAGCCCTGGCTGATAGACCAGGAGCTGATCAAGAGAGCGGCTCGCGAACGTCCCGACTGGCAGTGGATTTTCATTGGAAATCGCTCACGCGGTGTAGAGATTGAGTCGTTGCCGAACACACACTTCCTACCACCGGTTTCATATGATGTTCTTCCCTCGTTTGCAGCAGGATTCGACGTTTGTGTACTGCCATGGGAAACTGAGCAGGCCTTTACGAGCTACGGTTCGGCCATCAAAGTAAGAGAGTATCTCGCTACAGGGAAGCCGGTAGTTATCTCACCGTTGCCGGAGTACGAACCGATGAAAGATGTTTTGCGAATCGCGCGCAGCAGGGATGAATTCTTGAGGTTGATTGAAGATGCGTTGGCTGAAACCGATCCGGAGTTGGCTGTAAGGCGACAGGCTTCGGTTTCATCAGGGACGTGGGATGCTCGTGCTGAATGGGTGAGTGATTTGATTGAGCAAACTCTGACCAAGAAGGGTCAATGAGGTGCGAAGAACAAAACCACCAGGACACGAAGGCACTGAGGCGCAAAAAGGACTGTATCAAATCAGTAAGAGTTTGTGCCTTCGTGCCTTTGTGGTTAAGCCCGACACGGATTAGATGAAACAGGTCCTCCAAAACCGAAAAACCGGCCGACCGTTTGTTGGTGAAGTGCCCGTGCCTGCACTGCAGCGTGGACGGGTTCTTGTTCGCACAGTAGCTTCGTTGATTAGCGCAGGTACTGAACGAATGGCGGTCGAAGCGGTCAGCAAGGGTTTAGTTAACGAGGCTCGTCAACGTCCCGATCTCGTAAAGGCTGTTGTTGCGAAAGTGAAGAGCGAAGGTCTGCTCAACACTTTTGCTTCCGTTCGAAACAAGATGGAAGCGTCGACGACACTGGGTTACAGCGCTGCTGGAGTCGTCGTTGAAGTTGGAGAAGACGTTTCCGAGTTTCAAATAGGAGATCGTGTTGCCTGCGCCGGCGTCGGGTTTGCTTCGCACGCCGAAGTTTTGTCTGTGCCAAAGAATCTTTGTGTTCATCTACCTGAGAGCGTCAGTTTTGATTGCGGCGCGTTTGGCACGCTCGGAGCGATCGCTTTGCAGGGAGTTCGCCTTGCGGAACCGACGTTAGGTGAATCGATCGTCGTAATCGGTCTCGGATTGGTCGGTCAGTTGACGGTCCAACTTTTGAAAGCAAATGGTTGCCGTGTGTTTGGGCTTGATCTGGATCCCGAGCGAGTGCAGCTTGCAATCGAGTTGGGTGCGGATGAGGCTGCAATTTCTAACGACGAATCCGCGAAAATGATCGACAGTTGGACGCGCGGTCGCGGTGCAGATGCAGTGCTGATTACGGCGGCTACTGATTCCAATCAACCAGTGGAGTTCGCCGCAAAAATTTCACGGTTGAAAGGACGCGTAGTTATCGTCGGTATGACGGGGTTGAATATTCCGCGTCAGCCTTTCTTCTCGCGTGAACTCAAGCTCACGATTTCAATGTCGTACGGCCCCGGAAGGTACGATCCGGACTACGAAGAACGCGGTCACGATTATCCGTTGGCCTATGTCCGTTGGACTGAAAAACGAAACATCGAAGCATTTGTCGAACTGATTGAGTCCGGCAAGCTCAATGTGGAGCGACTCATAACGCATCGATTTCCAATCGAAGATGCTGAGAGCGCTTACCAGTTGATCTCGGGCAACGTCGGCGAGTCGTACCTGGGAGTGATCCTTAACTACGATCCCGAAAGACAAGTCACCCGTCGCGTAGTCCTCAACCAAACTCCAAAGAGTCGAGCCGACAAAGCAATCACTTTGGGAGTCATCGGAGCCGGTGGCTATGTGCCCGCGATGTTGTTGCCTCATTTCAAAACAACCGGAGTCAACTTTAGATCGATCGCAACTGCCTCAGGAGTTTCTGCTCACGATGTTGGCAAGCGATTTGGTTTTGAGTTCGCGGTATCGAGCGCCGAGGAGGTACTCGAAGACAACTACATCAATCTCGTTGTAGTTGGTACTCGACACGATTTACATGCGGAGTTGGCAACGAAAGCTTTGCAACTTAATAAGCATGTGTTTGTCGAAAAACCCCTGGCGTTGACCGACGCACAACTCGATGGCATCGCTAGCGCGGCTGCAACTTCGTCTGGTCACTTGATGGTCGGATTCAATCGGAGGTTTTCATCGCTTGCGCGTCAGGCGAAAGAGTTGTTTGCAGGTCGAGATGTGCCGCTTTCAATTATCTATCGTATTAACCCGGGTCGAATCCCGAAGGACCACTGGACGCAGAACGAGAAAGAGGGCGGCGGCAGAATAGTTGGCGAGGTCTGCCATTTTGTCGACCTTATGACTTTTCTGACTGACGCAAAGCCTGTCTCCGTGTTTGCAGAGTCCGTGAGTGCGAAATCAGGTGGAGTTATTGATTTCGACTCGGTGTTCATAACGCTGAAGTTTTCGGACGGGTCAAACGGGACAATTGCTTATCTTGCTGAGGGAGACAAAGCTCTTGCGAAGGAACGAGTCGAGATTTTTGGCGCGGGCAAGGTCTTCGTACTTGACGATTTTCGAAGCGGCAAGACTTACAAGGACAACCGCGAGAGTGTCGTGACGTTAAAGGCCCAGGACAAAGGCCAGGCAGATCAAGTGCGCGCTGTTTGTTCGAGCATCTTGAGTAATGCTCCCGCTCCGATAAGTTTGGACGATCTGATTACAACGACCCGGACAACGTTTCGCATTTTGGATTCGTTACGTGAGGGATTGCCGGTCGATGTCCGATAAGCTAAAGAGCGTCTTGCAAAAGTCAGAACGCGATCAAAACAATATCAATGGCTCCACTCCGGAGGAGTGCAATGTTTATAGCCAAAAAGCCATTCTCCTCCGGCTCTGTTCGGAAGAGCGGCATGGCGATCCCTTGTAGGTTCGAACGAATGCCGCTCTTCCGAACAGAGCAGAGTTGCTGAGTCGCGTCGAGCTATAAACATCGCACTCCTCCGGAGTGAAGAAAGAACTGCCGAAGAAGCAAAAGCTTTGAGTCATCCCATTCGGCGATTCACTTGTGGACTTTTGCAAGAGACTCTGAAGCTAAGAGGACATAACGTTACAAAGTTCAAAGAACAAAGTACCAAGAACATCTTTCCATGTGTGGCATTGCCGGTATTGTAGGTCTCAACCCCGCTGAACACTTTGGCCCCATGCTTCAAAGTATCGAGCATCGGGGCCGTGATGATCAGGGTCAATGGGTCTCAGATCTGATTGACGAAACCGGCAGGCAAGTTTGTTTTGGCCATCGACGTCTTTCGATTATTGACACCACTTCCGGCGGTCACGAGCCAATGTTCTCTCACGACGACCGCTTCGTCTTAACCTTCAATGGCGAAATCTATAACTACCGGGAGTTGCGCGAACAACTAACCGGACTCGGTTCCAGCTTTCACACAGACAGCGATGCAGAAGTTTTGTTGGAGGCTTTTGCCCATTGGGGCCTCGACTCTCTGCCGCGTCTCAACGGAATGTTTGCGTTTGCGATCTGGGATAAACGCGAGCGAACTTTGACTCTTGCGCGCGACCACGTCGGAATCAAACCACTCTACTACACGCACATTCCTAAAGCTGGTGTACTTCTGTTTGCCTCCGAAATCAAAGCCATCCTGGCGAGCAAACAGATAAAGGCCGAGATCGATCCGGAAGCACTTAACCAGTTCCTGACTTTTCTATGGTCGCCGGATCCGCTGACACTCTTCGCCGGAATCAAAACTGTTCCTCCCGGACATGCGCTGCAGTTTCATAGCAACGATATCAAACTCACGAAATGGTGGGACGTGTCGTTTGATGACATCGAAGAGGGCAAGAGTGAGCAGTGGTGGCGCGAGCGTGTACTTGAAACCCTTGATCGCGTTGTAAAGATGGAGATGGTCTCGGATGTGCCTCTTGGATCGTTCTTGTCTGGTGGCATCGATTCATCCGGCATTGTCGCCATGATGCAGCATCACAGCGATGGCCGATCAATCAGCACCTACACTGCCGGCATTTCTAGTAACGATCTTCGGTACGACATTATTCCAGATGATGTTCGCTGGGCGCGTCGTGTTAATGAACAGCTACGTACGGACTATCACGAGATCACGCTCCAGCCTTCAGTTGCGGATCTCTTGCCCAAGCTTGTTTATCACATGGAAGAGCCGCCAATCGACATGGCGATTCCGAGTTACCTGATTGCGAAAGCTGCACGCGAAACCTTAACGGTGATGTTATCCGGGATGGGTGGTGATGAAGTGTTTGCTGGATACCCGCGGCAGATGGCGATGAGAATTGCCTCGGCGTTTGATCCCGTTCCCAGTCTCCTGCGGCGACCGTTGATGAAGACAGTCGCAAAGGCTTTGCCTGGTGGATTGCCGGGTAGGTTTACCGCCCCGCTGCGCAACGCAAAGAAGTTTGCGCGCAGCGCGGCGCTGGATTTTGAGGATCGTTACCTGGGTTATGGAACGTACTTCACCAACGAAGTGAAGCGAAGAATGTATTCGGATGAGTGGCGCTCCTTAACTCGCGACTTAGATCCATATGCGACTCATCGAGGTTACTTTGATCGCGTAGCCGGAGCCGATCCGTTGAACCGATTACTCTACGTCGACCTCAAGACTTTTCTGCCATGTTTGAATCTGATAACAACCGACAAAACATCTATGGCAGCAAACCTGGAAGTACGCGTTCCCTTCCTGAATCGCGAGATGATAGAGATGTCAGCACGCATGCCGCCGCGACTGAAATTGAAAGGTCTCAAGCGGAAGTACATCTTGAAGCGCGCTCTTGAAGGAGTGCTTCCGGCGGATGTGGTCTGGCGTAAGAAAGCCGGCTTTGGTGCACCGATTCGTTCGTGGCTA
>DATEXA010000457.1:0-17597 GCA_035257465.1 Pyrinomonadaceae bacterium
GGGCATCTAATGTGTGCGGCCTCATTCAATTCCTTCAGAAACGAAATCGCTTCGAGGTTTTCGCGGCCGCCAAACTCATTCGGGATCCACTCCCCTTCCTTGCGGCTGTAATCGAGGTAAAGCATCGACGCAACTGCGTCCACACGAAGACCATCAATGTGAAATTCCTTGAACCAGTAAACCGCATTTGCAATTAGAAAGTTTCGAACTTCATTTCGACCGTAGTTAAAGATGTAGGTGCCCCAATCTGGATGTTCACCTTTGCGTGGATCCAAATGCTCATAAAGAGCTGAGCCATCGAAACGACCGAGGGCAAATGCGTCTTTCGGGAAATGGGCCGGGACCCAATCCATGATGACGCCGATTCCGCGTTCATGAAGATAATCAATTAAGTAACGAAGATCGTCTGGACTACCGTAGCGCGCAGAGGGGGCATAGTAGTAACTCACTTGGTAGCCCCACGACGGACCGTAAGGATGTTCCTTTAAAGGCAGGAACTCTACGTGAGTAAAACCCATGTCCGATACATAGTCCGCCAGATCGCTGGCCATCTCACGATAGGTAAACGGACGGTTCTGTTCCTCTATCTTTCGCCGCCACGAGCCAAAGTGAACTTCATAAATCGAAAGCGGTTGTCGAAAGTGTTCCCGCTCCTCGCGATCCTTGATCCATTTAGAATCGCGAAACTTGTAGTTCGATTCGTACACAACAGAAGACGTGTTTGGAGGAACCTCGGCGAGTTGCGCATACGGATCAGCCTTTAGAAACGGCAAACCGCGGCGCGAACGAATCTCAAACTTATAAAGGATACCCGGCGACAGATCGGGAATGAATAGCTCCCATACTCCAGATCCACCCAACATGCGCATTTGATGGAAGCGCCCGTCCCAATTGTTGAAATCACCGACGACACTCACTCCAGCGGCCTGCGGTGCCCAAACTGCGAAACCAATCCCACTAACTCGTCCAATCTTACGGACGTGTGCACCTAGCTTCTCGTAAATCTCCTCATGTTTACCTTCGCCAAAAAGGTGCAGATCGAGTTCTCCGATCGTAGGTGGAAATGAGTAAGGGTCGCGAATAGTTGTCACCTCGCCGCCAAATCCATAGACCTTCAGTTTGTACGAACTCAACTTATCGGACGACTCAATTGATAACTCAAACAGTCCCGATTCGGTTGTTCGGACCATGGGACGAGGGCTCGATGTCCCAAATGTTAGCTCGACCGCTTTGGCGTCAGGTCTGAACACGCGAATGATCTGTTGACTGCCATTACTATGGAGTCCAAGTACTTGATGAGGATCAGAATGTTTGAATGCCAGGAAGCGATTAAGATCCGCCTTTACTTGAGCAGACTCGTCGGTGTTGTTAGGCGCTTCGCCCGGCTTTCTCGATGTCTTCTTTGGTGGGTTCTTGGGCATTAGCCTACGGTTGGCTCAGGAACTATTTCGGTACGCCCACGTTCAGCAAAACGAAGAAAGATGTCGGCGCCGTTTTCGTTACTTGGATCATTGCTTTTAGCTGACGCCATAGTCTCCAGAAAAGTTGTTCGCGGCGTGTCGAAACCCAACTGATTCTGCAATTCGATTAGCCTCGCCGCGTAGCGCATCACCTGGACGGTTTCAATCCCAGCAAGATCTGAGAAGAACCATCCACAACTCGTATACATCAACAACGCATTTCTTTGTATCTCCAGCAGCGTCCTCGCAAACACTTCCTCTACTGGAGAAAGAATTCGTTTTTTATGCTTGGCCAGAAACTCCGGCCATGACGCGGGATTCAACAATACCTGCACGTAATCGTTGCGTGCGGACCAGGGGTCCGCAAATAGATCTGTGCCTCGATTCTCGAAGTGTTCGATAGAGTTGTCACGTAGGACATTCAAAGCTGATCGAAGTGGCTCTCGCCAGCGCTGATTCCAACCTGCTTGACCCCCAGTTTGACAACCGCAATCCCGCGTCCAGCGACTGACACCGTGAGCACAACTCCAGGAAGTCCCCTCTTTCAAAGGACCAGGGTTCAACTCCACTTCAAACTCCGGGACGTGATGATCGAGATACTCGGCATAGTTAGTAATCCAAAACCGAGCTTCCTTTGCCTCGATCTCTAATGCATGAGCAAGACATAAATCGCCAAACTTAAAATGGTGCCCGTAAGTCTCGCCGTCAGTAGCCACGTTCACAAGGTGCCCAGTGCGTCCAACGCGAATAAATCCATCTACCAGACTACCACTCGATCGCAGTGCTTGTTCGAACGCAATCGATCTTGCAAGTTGTCCATTGTAGAAGAAGACAGCAATCGATCGCCCATCCGCACGCGAATATTTATAGACGCGCGTCGTATCGACTGTTGCACTACTATCTGCACTCCACGTTTTGTTATGTCGTCGTATTCGTCCAGCTTGATCTGGCGCGAGGATTACATATCGCAAGCCCTGTTCAATCAGGACAGACAGAGTCTCATCGTTGCAGGCGGTTTCAGGTAACCAGAGTGATTCGGGTTCTCTTCTAAAACGAAAACGAAAATCTTCGATTCCCCAGAGCACTTGTGTCAGTCGGTCCCGCTCATTGCAAAGCGGAAGGATGGCATGGCCATAAGCTTGAGCGATCGCGTTTCCGTGCCCACCCCTTGCTGCGGCGCTGTCGCGATCCGCATCGAGAATTCGACGATAGGTTCGCGGCTGGTGACTCGCAAGCCATGATAAGAGCGTCGGCCCAAAGTTAAAGCTGATGTTTCTGTAGTTATTGACCACCACTGTTCCGCCACCGATGTGTGCGAAAGCATTTGGACCGTAACACTCACTGTGAATTCGCTCGTTCCAGTCGTGGTAAGGCGCGGCGCCTGGTTCGACCTCAACTTCGCCGGTCCAGGGATTCTCCCGGGGTGGTTGATAAAAATGGCCGTGGATAATAAGTGCAGTCATCTGTCGAAAAGAATGTCCGACGAACTTTAGTTTGTCGAGTCTTCAAAAGATTAACTCACAACAATCTAAGGTTCGCCGGACAGTTTGGTCAGTTTAGTCCCTTGATTCCTCTCAGTTGAGATCAAATGCTAACTTCGCGGCGCCGAGCAATCCGGCATTGTCTCCACACTCTGCTTGCTTGAGTCGTACGTTTCCTGACAACGATGGGAACGCACGTTTCCTGATCTGTTCGCGAATAGTGGGTTCTAACAGATCCCATGCGTTCGCTACTCCGCCGCCGATTACGATGGCTTCCGGCCCAAGAATATTGATCATATTAGCCAGGCCAACACCGAGGCACTGGCCCACTGTTTTGAAGATCTCGAGCGCAAGTTCATCACCGGCTTTGGCTGCCTCGTAAACCTTTGCTGCGCTTAAACACTGATCATGCAAAATCGTGTGCGGAAAACGGCCGATAGCTTCACGCGTCAGTCGCACAATCGCAGTTGCGGAAGAAAACATCTCAAGGCAGCCGGTATTGCCGCACTTGCATTGAGGACCGTTGAAAGGATCGACGGTCGTATGTCCGAGCTCACCTGCCGAGCCGTCAGTCCCGCGCCAAAGCTTTCCATCAAGAATGATTCCACCACCTACGCCAGTGCCCAGCGTGATGCAGATCACGTTACGCGCCCCCCGAGCCGCACCCATCCACGTCTCGCCAACAGCAGCGGCGTTGGCATCGTTTTCAAGTAGTACAGGCAATCGCAGTCCTTCTTCCAAAGCCTGCTTCAAACCAAAGTGATCCAGGGCTGGAAGGTTCGGAGCCTGGACAACAAAAGTGTTCTCTTTATCAACCGTGCCCGGCACGACGACTGAAACAGCGACGACATCTTCCGTCTTCGAGGTACTGAGTTCTCGAACGCAGTTGATTATCGCCTGCACAATGCATTCAGGCTTCGGTTCGCTTGGCGTTTCGCGTTTTACTTGAGAGTGAATTTTTCCTGTTTGATCTACTAGCGCAACACGTAGGTGCGTACCGCCAAGGTCCGCGGCAAAAACTAGTTTAGCTTTGGTTGGTTCAGTCACTGACTCTTACTAGCGGGGACTATTTAGGCTGGTTCCCGAGAGGGCTCAACTTCTGACTCTCCCACTGTTTCCCATCCCACACGCGAAAGGTTCCACGATATCAGGAATCCTGCCGCGATCGCGACAGTTAAATATAGTAAACCTGTCAACCAATCTTTAAAGAGTATCTTTCCAATGCCGAAGAGAGCGCCGTAGATCAGGACACAACCCAAAAAGAAATTTAAGAATTGAGTCGCGAGGCGCCCTTGAGCATGAGCCCCGGCAAAACCGCTAACAGAGGCTACTCTGTTCCAACCAGGACCTTCAGGCCTAACGCGCCGGTAGAACTTAGTCAATGTTTCCATTGGTTCCGCCGGTGTAAGCATAGTAACGGTGACCCAAACAACGGTTGTAATCGCGACGGTGACCAACATCAAGTAAGCAAACTCTCTTGGCTTATCGCTGTCCCACTTTAAGACTAATTGGAGAAAAAGCGATACAGCTGCCGCAGTTATCATCGCAGAGACTTCGGACCACGCATTAATTCGCCACCAGAACCAGCGAAGCAGAAGCACTGTTCCCGTTCCCGCGCCTGTAACCAATAGGAGTTTCCATGCGCCGCCAATGGATTCGAGATAGAACGTCACGATCAGCGAAGCAATCATCAATGTAACCGTCACAAACTGTGATGCAATCACGTAATGACGTTCACTACTCGATCGTGAGATAAAGCGCCTGTAGAAGTCGTTGATGACGTATGACGCTCCCCAGTTTAGCTGAGTACCTATCGTAGACATGTAAGCTGCTGCGAAAGCTGCAAGCATGAAACCACGCAAGTAGGTTGGAAAGACATTCGGATCAATCAAGGTCTTGATGTAGCCGGATTCTTTGTCAATGAGATTTGGATAAAGAATCAGGGATGCAAGCGCGGTCAGAATCCAGGGCCAGGGACGCAGAGCGTAATGAGCGATATTGAACCAAAGCGTAGCGAGTAATCCGTGCTTCTCATTCTTTGCCGAGAAGATTCGTTGTGCAACATAGCCACCACCGCCGGGTTCCGCGCCCGGATACCAACTCGCCCACCAGTTGACCGCCAGGAAAACAAATAGCGTAATCGCCGGCATCCACACGGAGTCGTAATCAGGAAAGAAAGCTAACCTCGATCCAACCTGGCCACTCGCAGCATCCATGGCATTGATTTTTGTTTTCAATGAGTCGATTCCACCGACGGCATTTACTGCAAGAATCGCGAGCACGATCACCATTCCCATCTTTAGAACAAACTGGAACAGATCAGTTACCAAGACGCCCCAGAGTCCAGAGATAGCGGTGTAGAAAGCAGTGAACAAGAGCATTCCGATCACTACCAGAATCGCGCCACGCTTTTCGAGCCCGAGGGTGATCTCAATAATCTTGACCATTGCCAGGTTCACCCAGCCGAGAATGATGCAATTGATCGGGAGGCCCAGGTACAGAGCGCGAAACCCGCGCAGAAAGGCTGCCGGTTTTCCTGAGTACCGCAACTCGGCAAACTCGATATCGGTCATCACGCCGGCACGTCGCCACAACCTTGCGTAGAGGAATACAGTGAGCATTCCACTCATTACAAAGTTCCACCAGATCCAGTTTCCTGCGATGCCGTTTTTCGCGACAAAGCCGGTGACGGCCAGTGGCGTATCAGCGGCAAATGTAGTTGCCACCATTGAAGTGCCGGCCAACCACCATGGCACATCACGACCTGAGAGGAAGAATTCTGTCGTGCTACCGCGAGCACGACGGGAATAGTAAATACCGATACCGAGGTTAAAGAGAAAGTAGGCTCCGATTACTGACCAATCGAGAATTGAAAGTCGCATAGTTGATCTGAAGGTTCAAATAAACTGTTACTCGACTAAAAACAAATCGACACGGGAAATGCTGGCAGAGAGGCTGGATACTGATTACTAACAGTTGGATTTCTCGCGCGCTACTCTCATAGCAACTGACGATTCTGTCAAGTCCAAATTTAGAGAGCCTGTACAATAATTCGATTTCAACGTTACCATCGCGCACCGAAAGCGGAAATCATCTAATGCGGATCATCGGCCTGCCAATTGGTCTCATTCTGGTCGCTACAATTCTGTGGGACACGTTTGAGACAATCATTCTTCCACGCAGAGTAACGCGGCGCATCCGGCTCACAAGTCTCTTTTATCGCACGGCATGGAAACCATCTTCCTTAATCGCGAGGGGAATCCCGAATGCTAAACGACGCGAGCAAGTACTGAGTCTCTTTGGGCCACTTTCACTTTTCGTGCTCCTCGGGATCTGGGCAAGTGTCTTGATCGTTGGGTACTCGCTTATCTTTTGGGGCAGTCATTCACAGCTTGCCGCCTCTGGTGAACCCGTTACCTTCTGGACGTACCTGTATCTAAGCGGGGTGACGTTCTTCACTCTGGGCTACGGTGATTTCTCCCCCGCTCAACCCTTTGGTAGATTCCTGGCGGTAGTCGAAACAGCAAATGGCTTTGGCCTGTTTGCTGTCGTGATTAGCTACCTACCAGTCTTGTACCAGTCGTTCTCGAAACGCGAGACGAGTATTTCATTGCTCGATGCGCGGGCAGGTTCTCCTTCGAGCGCAGTGGAATTGTTACGACGACATGGTACGAACGAAAACTTCGACGAAGTCAAACGGCTATTGGGCGAATGGGAACGATGGTCAGCCGAGTTACTCGAAAGTCATCTCTCATATCCACTGCTTTGTTATTTTCGTTCGCAGCATGACAACCAGTCGTGGCTTCGAGCATTAACTACAGTGCTGGACAGCTGCGCACTCATAATGGTCGGCTTAAAGGACGGGCCAGCCTGGCAGGCTCGAATGACTTTTGCGATAACCCGACATGCAGTAGTTGATATCGCCCAGGTTCTGAAGAGGAACCCGATTAGACCTGAGCTATGTCCCGAGCGGCTAAGCGATGCTGACTTCGAGCGCTGCAGAAGCATCCTCGCGCGGAATGGTATCGAACTGCCGACAGAAGGCGTTGAGAAACGATTACGGGAACTGCGGGAAATGTACGAACCTTATGTCTTTGCGTTGTCTGACCTACTTATGATGCCACTGCCACCATGGATTCTTCCGGAAGATGCAATTGACAATTGGAAGACGAGTGCCTGGGGACGAATTCAGTAGCTATTGTCCGATATGCTTCAGCTTGTCGGTTGGGAGCCTGTATAACCTAAATGCTTTCGCGACAAGCTAAAGCATATCGCACAAGTCGATATCATGAAGCTACCCTTTAAATCCGCGCTCACCTTCACAGCGATCCTCACAGCTTTGTGCTTTCCAGAAAGACCAACTCGAATGGCTAGTGAACAAAATCAGTCCACAACTCCAGCTCGTCAACGTGCGCGTCAACTTGGAATCAAAGTAGGAATTCTTCCAACCGGTGAACTCAACACCATCACAGACGTTCGCGGCGTTCTGGTTGGACACACAACGCTGATTCGCGGCGAAAACATCCGGACCGGCGTCACCGCAATCCTCCCACACAACGGAAATCTCTTTACTGACAAAGTGCCGGGCGCCGTCTTCGTCGGTAACGGTTTTGGAAAGATCGCTGGTTCAGCGCAGGTAAATGAACTTGGAGAAATCGAAACACCAATACTTCTAACATCCACGCTCAGTGTTCCACGCGTCTCTGATGCTGTACTCGATTACATGCTCGCGCTTCCGGGAAATGAAAAGGTCCTGTCGGTGAATCCCCTCGTCGCGGAAACGAACGACGGTTTTCTGAACGATATACGAGGCCGGCAAATCACACGTGACGATGTTCTCGCGGCAATCAAGACTGCGAAGGGTGGCATGGTCGAGGAGGGTTCAGTTGGAGCTGGAACGGGAACTGTCGCGTTTGGGTTCAAAGGAGGTATTGGAAGCTCATCTCGAAAACTGCCTGCAACTCTTGGCGGTTTCACTGTGGGCGTGCTCGTCCAAACCAACTTCGGCGGCGTCTTGACTATCAACGGTGCTCCTGTCGGCGTTGAACTAAACCGCTATTATCTAAAGGACGAGCTCACCAAACCGGAGTCCCAGGCTCGTTCAGACGCTGGCGCCCGAAAGGAAACAGACGCTGACGGTTCAGTTATTATCGTTATAGCGACTGACGCTCCCCTCGATTCGCGGAATCTCCGGCGCGTGGCGGCAAGAGCGATTATGGGTCTTGCTCGAACCGGAGCCGCCGGCAGCAATGGCAGCGGAGACTTTGTTATCGCTTTTTCTTCGTCGCTGGACGTTCGCATTCGACCGCAAACCACCGCCGATAGAAACCTTCCTCGAAATCTCAAATCGTTATCCAACGATTCGATGTCCCCTCTGTTCCTTGGGGTAATCGAAGCCACCGAAGAAGCAGTCTACAATTCCCTCTTCAAAGCGACTACAACGACCGGTAACGGACATACGGTCGATGCGCTTCCGGTGGATCGGACCATCGAAATACTTCGACGGCATGGTTCAATTTCACAGTAGTCGCTCTATCACGACAAGTTCACGGTGGTCTAACCTTTTCATACTTGACCCACAACTAGTTTGACACTCTAAGATCCGCTGCATAGAATCCAGTTGTTAGCCCCCGCGGTAGAACCCCAAACCCCTGGTCCCGAAACCAATAATAGGAGCGTAAGAACGTGAAACTAAATGTTCGTGTCAATCGAAAAAAACCAGAGTCTATGACTCGCCAGATACGGGAACAGATTAATGCAGCGATTGATGCTGGTGCCCTGGTGGCGGGCACATTCCTTCCGAGTGAACGCGAACTCGCAAATACTCTAAAGGTAGCGCGCAATGTAGTCAGAGGCGCCTATGAGCAACTAATCAGTGCCGGAAAGTTGCGGAGTGAGGGTCGCAAGGGAAGAACGGTCAAATCGGGCGGAAGTAAGAAAAAGACCACCGCCAAGAGAGCTACCAAGTCAACGAAAAGTCGCAAGAAATAATTGCGGCTGGGCCTTGTTATCTCAGCGAGAACATTGTCTCGAGGTGTTCTCACTCTCGTGTGCTCGCCCCATCACGACCGAGTGAGAGAATCTCGTTTCTAATCACATTTCGCTCTGCAAGCAACCTGACGAAGAACTGTCTTCTCATCAAAAAGAACATCAGAACTCTGAATCCCCCGAGCGATTTATCCAGCTCTTCGAAGAAGATGAACGACACATACCCAGCGATTGGGATAACAATCAACGCCCCCAGCATCGCAATCCATCCGAAAGTCAAATAAAAGACGACCGCCACAATCATCCACGTCAAAGGGAAAAGCAACATCGCCGAAATGATCTTAATCGTCGAGATCACGTCCTCTGAGTTCTGCGACAGTTTAGTTGCCAGGTATCCACCGAGCCGGTAGGCGGGATAGTGAACGACCGTGCCGAGCGCCGCTGGCCCGAGCATCAACAGAAACATCGCTGACCTTTTCAGTATTCGCCAAAAGACGTTCAGAGTTGATGACGGCGCCGACAATTCTTCAGGGTCAACTCCTGCCTGCTTGAGTTCCTCCTCAAATCGAATCATGCGTACTTCAAGTCGTCGGAGACGTTCGGGTTGGGAATGCTCCAAAATTGAATACGCCTTTACGAAGCGCTGTTGCAGTTGCAGTTCATCAGTCAGACTATCGTTGTCACCAACTCCACTCACCGACGAGAAAATCCTTTCGGCTCTCGATATGGTTTGTAATGCCTCCTTCTGTTGAGCGTCGAGAATCACCGCACGCAGAGCAGCCTCAATACGATTGGAAAGTTCGCGAACTGGCTCTCGTGGCGGGTTACCGGTGTTATCAAGAGCAACACGATCGACCGGGATAGGTTCACCAAAATACAGTAGCGCTGAACTTCGAAAACTCGTCTTCGAAGTGTAATAGAGTCCAGCCGGTACAATCTGTAGGTTGTTTACCTCTCCCGTGGATACCGCGCCGAGTGAAATCCTTGCCGCCCCGGTCTTGATTGGTTTCAATCCTGGTTCGTCATGAGATACACCTTCGGGACAGATGCCGATTGTGCCGCCGCGAGCTAATAACTTTCGCGCGGCAATGAAAGTCTCTTGATTTCTGGTAACGTCTTCACCTTCGTCCTGTCGTCGATAAACGGGCAGAGAGTCAAGTTCGCGCACGAGGTAACCGATTAGCGGCATACGAAATAGGGGTGCCTTTGCGAGAAACGAAACCTGGCGCGGCGCGAGGCACAACAAGAAGACCGGATCTACGAGTGCGTTTGGGTGATTTAGGACAAAGATAACGGGAGTGTCGAGAGGAACATGCTCGAGGCCACTAACCTCAATGCGTTTGAAATAAATCCTGAGCGCCAACCTCACCAGCGCAACTATGATTCTACGGATCATAGGACAGCCGCAGATTAACACAGATGCTGGGAGCGCAGGCCTCCCCGCCTGCCCGTGACCACGACAGACCACTAACAAGCAATCAGCAGGCGAGGACGCCTGTGTCCCAGCCCGGTGAGAATGGGACACGCGAAACTTCTTTCCCGGCACGTTCGCGGTCACGGTCAGTTGCATGCGATAATGAAATCGCTTTCCCAACCTGTTCAAATCCACAATCCGAGGAATATCGATGCAGCGTTTTCTAGTTCTCATTTCTGTCATTGCGTTTGCTTTGACTTCAAACGCCCAGACTCGTACATACACTGTTGAAGATCTTTTGAAAGTTCGACGTGTCGCTGACCCGCAGATTTCTCCAGACGGGAACAGAGTCGCCTTCACCATCGGCGACGTCAACTACGAAGCCAATCGTGTTGTTAACCAGATCTACGTCGTCCCGCTCGAAGGCGGCAGTCCTAAACAACTAACTAACGGCCAAAGTTCTTCGAGTGCACCTCGCTGGTCGCCAGATGGCAAGAAGATCGCGTTTGTTACAGGGGGCCAGATTTGGACGATGGATAGCGATGGAGACCATAAGGAGCAGGTCACAAAGATTTCGACTGAAGCAGCGGCACCAATGTGGTCTCCTGATGGAAAGTTGATTGCTTTCACTTCAGATGTCCATCCCGACTGCAACGACGACGAGTGCAACAAGAAGAAAGACGAGCAAGCCGAGGCGAGCAAGGTCAAGGCGCACGTAACCGATCGTCTACTCTTCAAACACTGGGATGAATGGCGGGATGTGAAAAGAACTCACGTCTTCGTAGTCTCAAGCAAAGGTGGAACATCCAGGGATTTGACTAGAGGAGATTTTGATTCACCGCCATACGCCGCAGCGAGTGGCGTCGACTTCGCGTTTTCGCCCGACTCAACCGAAATTGCTTATTTACGCAATCCAGACAAGGTCGAAGCGACCTCGACAAACAGCGATATTTACGTCACCCCCATCTCGGGCGGTCAGCCAAAGAACATCACCGCAAACAACCATGGCTACGATGCGAGTCCAATGTTCACTCGCGATGGTCGTTACATTGTCTATCGCTCACAAGCAACTGCTGGATTTGAAGCAGACCGTTGGCGCTTGATGGCTTACAACCGTGCAAGCGGCGTCAGCACTGAAATAACAAAAGGTTTTGACGAGCAAGTTGATGACGTGGCGCTATCTCCAGATGGAAATTTCGTTTATTTCACGGCTGGTCAGAGAGGCAAAGCGCCTATCTTCCGTGTACCTTTTGGCAGTGGTGTTCCGCAGAAGATGATTGCGGATGTCTTTGCCACAAACCTGAAGATCACTCCAGACGGGAAGAAGCTTGTCTTCGCCAGTAGCTCACTGTCTTCGCCGGCGGAGATTTATACAGCGAATGCGGATGGAAGCGGCCTTACTGCTCTGACCTCCGCCAACGTACAACTCATGAATCAGGCAAATCTAAAGAAGGCCGAAGAGGTTGAGTGGAGCGGAGCGCTCGGACGAAAGATTCACGGATTCATCGTTAAGCCAAACAACTTTGATGCAAGCAAGAAGTATCCGCTTGTTGTGTTGATTCATGGCGGACCTCAAAGCGCATGGAATGACAACTGGGGTTATCGCTGGAATCCGCAGGTTTTCGCCAACGCAGGATACGTTGTCTTCACACCAAATCCGCGGGGTTCCACAGGCTACGGACAACAGTTTGTGAACGAGATCAGCGGTGACTGGGGTGGCAAAGCTTATGTAGACATTATGAATGGTGTGGCGGACGTGCTGCGGCGAAGTCCTTACATCGATCGAAACCGTGTGGGAGCGGCGGGAGCAAGCTACGGCGGTTACATGATCGATTGGATCGAAGGCCACAACAACGACCCGCGGTTTCATTTCAAGGTCCTCGTTTCACACGATGGCGTTTACAACCTGTCGAGTATGTATGGAGCGACGGAGGAACTATGGTTTCCGGAGTGGGAATTCAAGGGCACGCCATGGAGTAATCCAGCGATGTACGATCGCTGGTCGCCACACAAGTTCGTCAACAACTTCAACACCCCGATCCTTGTGATTCACAGCGACCTCGACTTTCGAGTACCGATCGGCGAAGGACTACAGTTGTTCACAGCAGTTCAGCGAAAAGGCATTGACTCGAAGTTCCTAAGTTTTCCCGACGAGGGGCACTGGGTCTTGAAACCTCAAAACTCAAATCTCTGGTATCACACGGTGTTGGATTGGTTGGATAAGTATTTGCAGTGAACAGAGTGTGAAACTTGAAGGTAGTGAGCTTGGTCTTTGTCTTTGCTTTGTACTTTGAGATCTGAGATCTGAAATCTGAGATCTGAAATGGTGATCGATCGCCTATCAATCCGCGACCGCCCTCCCGGACAACCAGTGATGCATCAGAAGTGGGGCAAGCTTCTGTTCATGCATTGGCGGATAGATGCAAAACTTTTGCGCCCGCTGATTCCAGTTGCTCTTGAGATCGACACATTCGATGGTTCGGCGTGGATTGCAATTGTCCCTTTCACTATGTGGGACATCCGCGCTTTTCCACCATACGTTCCGGCCGTTCCCGGTCTGAACGCGATGCACGAACTAAACGTCCGCACTTATGTTCAGCTGAATGGAACTCCGGGCGTATGGTTCTTCTCGCTTGACTGCAACAACGCGGCCGCCGTCCTGGGCGCCCGCACTTTTTATTACTTGCCTTACTACAACGCCGACATCACTCTCAAACAGCGCAACTCAACCATCAGCTATTCTCTAAAACGAACTGAAGACCCGGTGGCAAACTTCGAAGCTACCTGGAACATAGGCGTCCCGCTTCCTACGGCAAGAGAAGACTCGCTCGAGTTCTTCTTAACGGAACGATACTGCTTATTCAGTGAGCACAAAGGAAATCTCTATCAGTCGAGAATTCACCATCAATCCTGGCCACTCCAAACGGCAACCCTCGATGCTCATTCCTCAACGATGATCGAAGTTCTCAACTTACCCGAACCGGACCACGTTCCATTGCTGCACTACGCCGAAGCAATCGCGGTAGACATCTGGATGCTCGGGGCAGTAGCCCGACTGTCAAGGAGGGCTCTGTTGGCGTGATCAAGTAGCTGAGCCCTCCTTGACAGTCGGGCTACTGCCCCGGACTACAAGGTCAACAATTAACGGCCGGTGATCGGAACCAATCGACGCGCCTATCTGCACATTCTTCACCTCAACATCGGCGCTAACCAAACAATGATCAATTGGCAGTCTCATGAAAGACGGCAAAGGCATTGGCCAACTCGTCTTCAGTCCAAATCCCAACCGCACATCTCGTAAATGTGAAGTGTGAAGAAGCGTCGTGAAATATGGCGACCACATTGTCGTATTCAGATCGCCGATCAGGATTTTGGTTCCCGCGACTGAGTTCAAGAATTTGGCCGCCTCTCGAAACTGTTGGTTTCGATTTTCAAACTTGCTCGCTGTAATCGGAGTTGGTGGGTGAAGGGACAACAGAGTAACTTCCGTTCCCTGAAAGTTCAGCGTCACGGCAATCGCGAGGTGCGTTGACGAATCGAGCTGTAGAACTTGCACATCTTCAAATGGTACGCGACTGAAGATTGCCATCCCCGAACCTTCTAGACCCGGTACGCTCTTAAAATAAGGGGATGAATTAGCGACAGGCTCTATTTGTGCATGCCAGTCTTCAGTGATTTCCTGCAAGACGATCAAATCCGCATTCGAGCGGTTCACGAGATCAAAAACAGCGTTGTAGTTCCTATTGCTCTTTAGAACGTTTGCATGAAGAACCCTAACGGTAGCAGGCGGGGACGCCTTCGCTGCCGGCACCACGCCTGGCGTTTTGAACAGATACGGCAGCAGGTAGACCGAGTTCAGAACGGCACATAAAACCGCGATTGGTACAAACTTCCATGCCTGCAAGACTGTAAACAGCAAAGCGCAAACAATCGCGACCATGACGTATTGCAGTCTGAAGTGTGTCGTTAACTCGAGATAGAGATACTTCCCAAACTGACTTGCCAAAGTCAGAACCACTACTGTGATCAATGCGACAAGACTCAGACGGTAGATTAGTTGTGAAGAAACCACCTCGAGAAGGAACATGTGGTTGTAGGTTTACTCAGGCCTTTCGGGCGGTGGGACTACGGCAACGAAATCGTCAACAAATCGCTGTGCGTAATTATCAAGCAATTCGTTCACGCGTTCATGCTTCGGAGAGCGCACGATTATTCCCGCGTGATGACGCTTGTTAACTCTATAGACGATCTCTTCATCGTTGTAGGCTGACGTGTCCGGGGTTTCCTGCTTTGCGAGCGACAAGATTATTCCGCCATATTCCTTTCGCAACGGTTTGATCCTCGCAGTGGAAGCTCCATTGGCGATCTCGATCCTTGCCCATTCCCGCCATAGACTGATGCCGGAGGCTGCTTCAAGAACATCCGCGATGTAGGCGCCTCCAACTCGGGCTGCAATTTCCAGGAAATAGAATTTGCCATCGGCGTCGCTCTTGATGAATTCCGCATGGGTTGCACCATGCTTAAGCTTCAAAGCCTTCACCAGCTTCTTGTTGATATCTGTCAGGGCCTTCTCATCGCTCGAGCCACGCAACAATGTTCGCGAGATGTAAACGCCACCTTGATGAGCCACCTGCATCGGCGGCCGCCCGTACTTATTGACACCCGAAAAAATTACCTTGCCACTATTTACTACCGAATCCACATGAAATACTTCGCCAGGAATGAATCGAGCCAACAGATGATAGGACGCTCTCTCACGAAGATTGTCGCGTTCATTCATCTCGTCAATGACGCGCCAGACTTCTTCAGCATGATCAACCTTCCGAATTCCTATAGCGGAAACGTCGGATCTCGGTTTGATTATCCAGGGGCTGGGCACACTTTCCATAAAGTTCCGGATATCGTCAGGGTTAATCAACGGTACAAATTCGGGTACCTTGATTCCTCCCTCCTGGCTGTACACCGCCATCGAAAGTTTGTCGCGGAAGACTTTCGCTTGAGAACTGCTTAGGCCTGGAAGACATAAGTGCTCGCGTATCAGGGCCGCTGTTACAACATCAAACTCTTCGAGCGCAATTACGCGATCAACTTTCATCCTCTTCGAAAGGAACGCCGAGAGATCGATGAAGAGCTCAGGCCCGGCGTCGTTTGGTACAGCAATAAGATCATCGAGACTTTCGCGTGGCCAGTCTTCCCCGAGCATCTTTTCTCTTGTAATAACTACTACGTTGCAACCGTGTTCCTTACACTCGCGGATGAAATCAGCACCTTTGAAATACGTAGCCAGGCAAATGATGTTGAGAGGTCGTTTCGGAATTTCAGTCATCCTGAGCCCTTTTGACGACGACAGACTTCGGGGGAATATAAACTCTTTTCAGAAACGAGGCCATGCTGGTAAGGTAAGCCTTAATTGTCAGGGTCAGTCGTTATTTGCCGTGTGTCTTGTCCTCCCAAGCTTTGACGCTTCTTAACTCAAACCGGGAAGCACAATGCGGAAGTGTTCGATGTCTAATTGACGGGTTGCTCTCTTACAGTCGCTAGCAAGCAAAATTGATGATAATCAAAAGCCCCTTTCCAGATGTCACTATCCCTGAAGTTTCGCTGACCACACTCGTCCTACAAAACGCCGGGGAATACGGTGACAAACCCGCTCTCATCGACGGTCCGACAGGACGCACGATCACTTACTCACAACTGGCAGAGTTAGTACGACGAGTCGCGATTAATCTTTCAGAACGTGGTTTCAAGCAAGGCGATGTCCTCGGTATCTTGAGTCCTAATCTCCCCGAGTACGCACTGATGTTCCTCGGAGTAGCGATGCTGGGTGGAGTCGTCACTCCGATCAATCCGCTCTACACCGCGCGCGAAGTCGCTCATCAACTCAAAGACTCGAAAGCTCGATTCCTGATAACCGTCCCAACATGTCTGGACAAAGTGAAACAAGCTGCCGCGGAGGCAGGAATCGCTGAGTTGTTTGTGTTCGGGTCCGCGGATGGAGCGACACCGTTTGATTCGCTGCTCACTAAAACCGAGCAGCCGCTTCCGGAAATCAAGATCAATCCGAGGGAAGATCTGGTGGCGCTTCCTTACTCAAGTGGGACGACAGGACTTCCTAAAGGCGTAATGCTGACGCATCACAACCTCGTTTCGAATCTCAAGCAGATTGAAGGACTCGACTATTTCTTTGATACCGACACATTGATCTGTGTGCTTCCGATGTTCCACATCTATGGTCTCGTGGTCGTACTCAATATGGGCCTGTACGCCGGCTCGACGATTGTCACGATGCCAAAGTTTGAACTCGATTCGTTCCTCAAGGCCCTACAGGACTACGAAGTCAGCCTTGCTCACATCGTTCCGCCAATCGTTTTGAGTCTAAGTAAGAATCCGATCGTCGCTAACTACAACCTTCCTAAACTGAAAATGCTCTTCTCTGGTGCAGCCCCTCTCGGCGAGGATCTAACACGCGCTTGTATGAATCGACTTGGATGTAGCATTCGTCAGGGTTATGGAATGACTGAAACAAGTCCCGTAACTCACTCCTCCCCGGCGAACCAATCTGAAGTTAAGTTCGGCTCCGTCGGCGTCCCTGCTCCTAATACCGAATGCAAGATTGTGGATCTCGAAAGCGGTGAAGCACTTGGTTTCGGACAAAAAGGTGAAGTCTGCGTGCGTGGCCCACAAATAATGAAGGGCTACTTGAATCAACCTGAAGCCACCGCAATCACGATTGATACCGAAGGATGGTTACACACGGGTGACATTGGTTATGTAGATGAGGACGGACACTTCTTTATAGTCGACCGGGCAAAGGAGCTCATCAAGTATAAAGGTTTCCAGGTTCCTCCCGCTGAACTGGAAGCGGTACTGCTAACGCATCCTTGCATCGCTGACGCTGCCGTCATTCCCTATCCCGATGATGAAGCTGGCGAAGTGCCTAAGGCGGTCGTGGTGCTCAAGACTGAAGCCGACAAAAATTCCATTCTGGATTTCGTAGCGGAACGCGTGGCGCCGCACAAGAGGATTCGTTATCTGGAGTTCGTTGAACAGATTCCTAAGTCACCTTCCGGAAAAATTCTGCGACGAGTGTTGGTAGAAAAAGAGCGGGCGAAGCTGGCAGCCGGCTAGAACGATTCATCCAAAGATTACGGTGATGTTCCTTAAGTTTCAGAGACTCTTGCAAAAATCGTTACAGGGATCTGAGCGCCAACGGCGCGAAATATGATAGCCAGGGGCAAGCGACGAAGGAGTGCC
>DATEXA010000458.1:0-6186 GCA_035257465.1 Pyrinomonadaceae bacterium
AACCTTCGTCGGTGTCTATTGCATCTTCATTCCGATGCACGTGATGGGATTGGTGGGAATGCCGCGACGGTATTCTCAGTTCACTGAATATACCTTCCTGGACAAGTTGCATCCACTTGTTCTGTTCGTCTCTATCTCGGCGATTATTACGATTGCTGTCCAGTTGGTTTTCTACTTCAACGTGGTCTGGAGCATTTTCAAGGGAGCCAAGGCTCCGGACAATGCCTGGGAAGCAACCACGCTCGAATGGAACACTTCATCGCCGCCGCCGCATGACAACTTTGCTGGAGTCTTGCCGACGGTTTACCACGGACCCTACGAATTTGCAGTGCCAGGTGCTCCGAATGATTTCGTTATGCAAACAGACGCGAGCGCCGAGGTGATAAGCAGTAATGGCCACAATGGTCACAAGCACTAAGCCAATAACAAAAAAAAGCGGTAGCGGTTCAACGTTTCCGGGGCCTAATGGAAATGGTTCGAAACGGAATGGGCATGATCATTTTCACCCCGACCCGCGCGCGAATCGTTACAGAATCGGGATGTGGGTTGCCCTGGCGTCGATCGCGATGTTGTTTACTGCGCTGAGTAGTGCCTACATCGTGCGTGCCGGATCTTCGACAGACTGGACTGCGATATTCATGCCTCGCGTGCTGTTATTGAGCACGGCGTTGATCCTGATTAGCAGCGTCACAATGGAGGTTTCTCGACGTAGTCTCAAAGCCTCTTCGTTCAGCGGTTACACCAGATGGCTGCTCGTGACAATGCTGCTCGGCCTGGCTTTTCTTGCGTCACAGCTTGTGGCCTGGAAGCAGTTGGCGCGACAAGGTGTGTACCTGGCAAGTAATCCGCACAGTTCATTCTTCTATCTTTTGACGGCTACACACGCGCTTCACTTAGCAGGCGGCTTGTTGGCATTGATCTTCTTGTGGGTCCGTTCACGCTTTACGACCGAAGTCAGCGTTACGCCACGTCGTCAGGCCGCGGCGGACGCAGTCAGCATCTACTGGCATTTCATGGACGCTCTTTGGATCTACCTATTCCTACTCCTATTCCTTTGGAGGTGACAGGTGAGCACTGAAGCACGTGCAGGACATTTTCCGGCAATAGATTGGAACGGTGGGGCATTCCCATATCGGGTTGGCCATCGAAAGTTGGGGATGTGGCTTTTTATTATCTCCGACTCGTTGACATTTTCGGCGCTGCTTATGGGTTATGCGTATCTGCGCGCTTCGAACAACTGGCCAACGCCATTTCCGTTCTACCCAAGTATCGTTTTTTCATCAGTGATGACTTTTTGCCTTCTGTCTTCCAGTCTCACAATGGTGTTTGGCGTGTCGGCGTCAAGCAAAGGGGACAAGGCTAGAGCGAGGAAGTGGATACTCGCGACAATCTTCTTTGGTCTCGCGTTTATCGTGCTGCACTTGATTGAATGGAATCACCTTATTAGCGAAGGCTTGAGACCTTTCTATCTGCCTGAGCATTGGGCAAAGGTGTTTACTCTGGCAGATGGGACGCCTCCTACTTCACTTTTTGGCGCAACCTTCTTCGCGATAACCGGTCTGCATATGTTTCACGTTGCGACCGGTGCAGTCTATCTCCTGGTTGTCGCTGCTCGTGTTAAGAAACTAAAGCACGAAGACATAGAAATCAGTGGTTTGTACTGGCACTTTGTTGACCTGGTCTGGATGTTTGTTTTCCCGCTTATCTACATCATGTCGGTGGACATGCATGGAGCTTTGGGACACTAGGTTCCAATTGGAGGATCGGACCATATGAGCGCACACGCTGACGAGCACTTTGCCGGCAGTAACAAACTATTCACCTCTGTGTGGGTGTGGCTGGTGGTGCTTACTCTTGTGGAGATTTTTTTAGCCTACAAGACGCTGCCGATTCATATCATGCTGACGATCTTGTTGGGTCTTTCAATCATCAAGGCGGCACTGATCGTCGCGTACTTCATGCACCTGAAGTTTGAGCGGCTCAGTCTCATCTTGACCGTGGTACCGATGCTGGTGGTCTGCATCTGCCTGCTGTTTGTGTTCTTCCCGGACAGTTTTCGTTCGTCTGAACTACGATACAAGTTCCAGGAAGCGCCACCAGTCGCGCCCGCGCCTGTGGAGGAACCGTAATGAAGTACAACCCTCGTACGCTGTTGTTCATTGTGCTGGTGATTGGGATTCTGCTCGTCTGTAGTCTTGATACTTACGCGCAGTGCTCGATGTGTAAGGCGGTCCTTTCCGGTTCAAATAATGGAAAGTTTATTCGAAACCTGAATATAGGAATACTCGTGTTGCTGCTGCCGCCGGTTTCGATCTTTTGCTCAATCTTCATCATCTTGCGCCGGCATCGAGGAGACGGAGTTAAGGAAGGTCACGAGAGCCCTCAGATCTAGTTTCGCATTCGTGCTACTACCTTAAAGAAAGTTTGTTGCAAGGAAAAAAATTGACGGATTCTGTTAAGCAATGAGTAAACAACTCAAAATTCTCAACATCATCTGCGTTCTTGCGGCATTCGGTTTCCTTGCAATGATTGTAGTGACTGCCGTCACGAGCGGCGACATACTCACAACCGACACACTTTTCATAATGACTGTATGTTTGGTGATGGCCGTAATGTTTGCAGCGAGTCCGTTGCTGTACCTGAGATCTGAAGGCAAGTTAACAATGCCTGGACTGAAGAAGTTGATTGCTTCCAAGAGCGCTCCAGATCAAATTCCAGCGACAACTGGTGCCAGTGCCGAACGCGTCGACGCGGCAGATGCTGTGTTTGCAAATGCGAACCATTTGTCCATGCACACAACACCGCATGTCGAAGAGCACTTTGCCGGAACAAACAAACTGTTCATTTCAATTTGGCTTTGGCTGGTTGGATTGACTTTAGTCGAGATTTTCCTAGCTTACATGACGATGCCAATCCATATCATGCTGACGGTGCTCTTAGGATTGTCGATTATCAAGGCTGCATTGATTGTGGCTTATTTCATGCACTTAAAGTTTGAAAGGCTTAGCCTGATTCTGACTGTGGTGCCGATGCTGGTTGTCTGTATTTGTTTACTGCTTGTGTTCTTCCCGGATAGTTTCCGTTCATCGGGCCTGCGATACAAATTCCAGGAATCACCGCCGGTTGCTCCAGCACCCACCGAGGAGCCATGATAGGCGTGTAATGACGGAAGAACTTCTTGCAAACATTGATGTAGAAAAGCGGACTACGCGAGGAAGAGCGTGTCCTCGTTGCGGTGGAAAGATTATTCCGTCAATACGGGCTGTCTATCAGGCGGCGAACCCCGAAGATTCATTTTCGATCTGGCAGTGCGAGCGTTGCGGCTACGAAGAGATTGTTGGAAAGAAGGCGCCGGCGGCGAAAGCCGCGCCGGCCGTCAGTAGTTCAACCGAGATCGCTAAACCTAAACCCACGCCAAAACCGCCGATGCTTGATGCTAAAGGTCGGGCCTTGCCGCCTGATGTCATGGCAATGGTTACAAGAATGGGTAAACCAGAATCGAAGGAAGTATGAAGTCTCTCGAAGAAGGCTTTTCTCCCGGCTAGTTTCCCACCACCGCTTGACATGATGCTCATGTCGGCCCTGGTAATAATCCGAAGTGGACGAACTCTCAAAAAAGGTTTTACAAAGCTTTTCGCTCTGGCGGAAAGAAACTCTAGATCTGCATGAATTATTTGAAGCAGGAGGAAACGATCCGAACGCGCGAACCGCTGTGTTTGATATTGTCGAGCGATTTGTGAAGGAGGGCGTCCTTTCCGAAGAGGGCAACGACTTCTATTCATTAACCGACAACGGCAAGGCACTGGCAAAGTCGATGGGAGGGTCTTCTCAGACCAAGTAGCTGATGCCTGGATTTATTTCCTATCTGCCGCACGTCAATGCGTGTTTGAACGGAACAAGCGCAATTCTTCTATTTGCTGGTTTCTCGTTTATCCGTTCGGGCAAAGTAGCGGCGCATCGTGCCTGCCAGATATCAGCACTCATAGTCTCGACGCTTTTTCTCGCCTCATATCTAACGTATCACTACTACCATGGCACAACGCGATTTCAGGGCAGCGGACTGGCTCGACCCATCTACTTCACGATTCTTACCAGCCATACAATTCTTGCTATCGTGATTGTTCCTCTCATCGCGATAACATTTGTCCGCGCCTTTCGACTCGATTTCGTTCGTCACAGGAAAATAGCGAGAATCACGCTGCCGCTCTGGTTCTACGTGTCGATTACCGGCGTCATCGTTTACCTTATGCTCTATCATATTTATCCCTCCTGAGTGAACACAGCAGTAATGAGCGAGAATACAGTTATCCCTGAGGTTGTAGTTGCTCGACCAGGCAATCGAATCCGTGCTTCCGGACCGATACTCATTCTGGCGTCACTTTTCGTAGCTGCAACTTTTTTAGCGTGGTACTTCACCTGGTTCGGACGAGGGCTCTCAGACGCCGACATCACGAAGTACCTGACCGATACAAAGAATCCGCGACACGTTCAACACGCTCTCCTTCAAATTCAACAGCGAATCGAACGCGGCGATCAGTCGGCAAAGAATTGGTATCCGCAAATAACCGTTCTGAGCGGAAGTTCGGAAACTGAGTTCCGACTCACGACGGCCTGGTTGATGGGATTTGATAACCACTCGAATGAGTTTCATAGTGCATTATTAAAGCTGGTTACTGATACCGAACCAATTGTGCGTCGGAACGCTGCCCTTGCGTTGGTTCGGTTCAATGATGCGGCCGGACACGATGAACTTGTTGCGGTCCTGAAACCGTACGCCGTGAAGTCACCAGCAACGGGCGTGATATCGAGCACACTGCGTCAAGGTTCTGATGTCTCGCGTGGAACCTTGCTAGCGCGTGTGCAGCAGGCTGACGGTCAGATTGTTGAAGTGCGTTCGCCTTTACCGGGAAAAATTGAGGTAATCTCAAAGGCAAATTCGTCTCAGGTCACCACCGGAGAGGAGATTCTTAGACTGAACTCAGACGAGGAAAGTGTTTGGGAAGCACTGCGTGGCTTATCTTTCATTGGCACAAACGCAGATCTTGAAACAGTGCAAGCATTCACTGGTTCGAGCACTGTTACGGAACGCGTAAGGGAGCAGGCAGAGTTGACAGCAAAAGCGATTGAATTGAGGCGTTGAGCCTGACAATTCTACTGACTCTAAAACAAAAACACCACGCGGCAGAGCCGGTGGTGTTTTACTTTCTAATCTCGTGTCAGTTTTAAGCGGTTGGTGGCGCTGGAGGCAAGTCAGGCAGAACGATTCCATGAAGTGATTCCCAATCGTCAGTAGGAACCATTTCAATCGCGTCCCACGGACAACCATCCAGAAACGCTCCGTCAGGTCCTTTGCTCGTACATTTCTGACAACCAATACAAAGGTAAGGATCTACTTCGATACGTCCAAATGGAGGATGATCTTCGTCCGGTAACCAGAACATGCATGCTTCGATCGGGCAGTATTCGATGCAAGCCGGTGAACCCGCGCAACCGGTACAGCAATCTGTCGTGATAGCCAGAATGCGTGGCCGCTTTTTGCGTGCAGCCTTTCCGTCACCTTCAGACATCGGCCAATGTTTTTCTACGATGTCGAACATTCGTTTTCTTGTCCTCTGATGCGCATCTCGGAGATCGAATCGACTCTAACATAGCTTTGCGGATTTCCTCAACGATTTGTGTCAGCGAGGTTTATGGCTCGACTGTTGATACGGATCTGGTCTAAGACGTTAAGCAAAGACAGACTAGGAAGGAGACGAGCATGGAGATCGTAACTGGTGTTTTCGATTCAGAGCAGCAGGCTCTAAACGCAGTTCGGGAATTGCGAACGAGAGGATTCTCAGAGAAGCAAATCGGCTACGTTACACCGGACAGCAAATCAGACAAGGCCTCCGTCCGTGTGCCGGTTACCGACACGGAGGACTCAGGCATGGGCCAGGCAATGGGAGCCGCGGTCGGTGGAGCAATGGGCGCCGCGGGTGGTGCAACACTTGGATTGGCAGCAGCGACTTTGATCGTACCAGGTGTGGGACCGGTGCTCGCCTTTGGCTTATTAGGAGCTGCATTGCTGGGAGCAACAGGCGCCGCGATTGGCTCGGTGTTTGGTGAGAAACTCGAGGAAGGCTTGGGTGAAGGAATACCACACGAAGACATTTACTTGTATGAGGATGCCCTACGACATGGCAAGTC
>DATEXA010000459.1:0-18761 GCA_035257465.1 Pyrinomonadaceae bacterium
TTGGTGGTCACCTCGAAACACCATTCGTCTCATCTTGATGAATGAACTGACCAGTTAAGGAGTACAGATCTGCCCGTAGTAATCAACCGACACTACTCCGGTATCTTGGTTATAGGTGCCGTGGTCATTAATGAATCCAAAGGCATCCTGGTAAGTCCCGGTTCCCCCAGTGACTATCGCTCGATTGTTTACGCGGTACACTGGAGGATCAATCGGAGACAGAACGATATCGTCTGCGGTCGTGAATTCGTCGCCTCCATTCGTTGTATAGGTATGCGCCAGTTGCAACTTCTGTGCTCCTTCACCTTCCAACTCACGGCCGGTTACATAGGCAGCGAAATATCCCAGATTATTGCCGTCACTATCAAAAAAAAAGCCTGACTCGGTGAACCCGGTGACTTGGCCGTCAATATGGCCATTGACTTGTCGGCAGTTGTTAGACCGCGCTCGGGTCGCTGGCGTAGTCAGGAATAGTCCGCTGAGCGTCAATGCGCCGACTAATCCGATGTAAGAACTCCTTTTCATTTCTTATCTCCCTTCAGAAGTAAGCGTCACGGTCTTCATGAAGCTTGGTTGGAAATTCGCCTCAAAGGGCACCCTTACTTAAGCGGCTCTCACTATTGTTCGTGTTCTCAACGAGTGTCTTGAGGCAGATGAAGAGCTCCCCTTTGGCGGTCTCAATGAAGTGAATCGCACCATCTTCGAGCCATCGGTAGATCACACGGGTGCTTACACCTTGAAGCGCCGCGGCTTCGTCCGCTGTGATCATGCCGCTGCTCTCCGTACATCTGGAGCAGCTCCTTTGCTCGGCCACACCGGCTCTGTTGATGACGAAGACCTGTGGTCTTTCGCCGTCGCTTTCAACTCTCCGTGGTGTATTTGGTCCGGCTTTGGTCATCGGCTTTTATTGCTCAACCTAACCTTTCGGTCCTAAGATTCACGCGCCGGACGATAGCTGAGCGTCGGCCGCAAGTCCTTAACCAGTTATTGATTATTTATTAGCGAGTTGCTGCCTTCCTTCATGAGCCAGCCGCCAAAGTTTGTCTACGAGTTCGGTCCTTTTTGTTTGGATACAGAAGAGCGCGTGCTTTTGCGTGACGGACAGCGTGTGCCTTTGAAACCAAAGGTCTACGACACCCTGTTGGCGCTCGTGCGTAACAGCAAGCATGTTGTTGAGAAAGAGAAACTCATGCAGGAGGTGTGGCCGGATACTTTTGTCGAAGAGAACAATTTGACGGGAAATATTTTTGCCTTGAGAAAGGCTTTCGATCGCTACAACTTTATCGAGACAGTGCCGCGTCGCGGTTATTGCTTTACTGCTGACGTGAGGAAAGTGCAGGTTGAAGCGATTAACCTGTCGAGTCAGGAAACAAATAGCTTCAGGCAAGTGGTCATAAGAAAAGCGATCTCCCAACGCACAGGGCAGATCAATTCTCTGGCAGTTCTTCCCTTCATTAATGCCAGCGCGGATCCAAACGCGGAATATCTCACTGATGGGATTACCGAGAGCATCATCAACAATCTTTCACAACTGCCACAACTAAGAGTGATGTCCAGCAGCAGTGTTTCTCGCTACAAAAACAGAACAGATGATCCCCAGCAGCTCGGTCGTGAACTGGGCGTTAGAGCGGTGCTCTTAGGCCGTGTCTTACATCTCGGAGACAAGTTAATCATCCGCACATCGTTGGTGGATGCGGCGGATGGATCACAGCTTTGGGGCAAGCAGTACGACAGAACAACTCCGGATATTCTGGAGACCCAGGAAGAGATTGCCAGGGAAATATCCTTCACATTGCGGCTGAGGTTGAGCGGCGAAGAACAGAGGCTGCTCACAAAGAGACACACCGAGAACATCGACGCGTATCACATGTATTTGCGTGGTCGCTATTACTGGAATAAAAGAACATCAGCGGATTTGGAACGCGCGATTGGACACTTTTGGCAGGCAATCGATGCAGATCCCCTTTATGCACTCGCCTACGTAGGAATTGCTGATTGCTATAACTGGCTGGGATATATTTTTGGCCGCGTGCCTCCAGAGGATGCTATGCCAAAAGCGAGAGCCGCATCGCTTAAGGCTCTCGAAATTGATGATCAGCTGGCCGAAGCTTATGCCTCGTTGGCGTTCGTTAAATTCGTGTTTGAGTGGCAATGGAAAGAGGCGCAGGATTACTTCAGAAGAGCTATTGAGCTGAACCCCGGTTATGCGCCGGTGCGCCATTTCTACAGCGTTTATCTAGCGACGGTGTGGAGACAGTTTGATCAGGCTTTAGCTGAAATCAAAAAGGGACTTGAACTTGACCCACTGTCGCTTCCGATCAATCACATGGTCGGGTTCTTGCTGCTGTTAGCTCGGCGACCGGATGAGGCTATCGCCCAGTTCCGAAAGACGCTTGAAATAGACCCGCGGTTCAAGTTGGCTCACAACAACATGGGATATGCTTTTGAGTACAAACAGATGTATGCGGAGGCCGTCGAAGAGTTCGTGCAAGGAAACCCATTTGGCGACACAAGCGAAGAAAGCATAGCAGCACTAAAGAGCGCATTCAGCGATTCAGGGTGGGAAGGTTATTTGCGGAAGCAGCTCGATTTATCACTCGAACGATGGAAAACTGACGAGCAATGGCATGCATATGCCTATAGCGTTGCGAGAAATTATGCCCGTCTTGATGATAAGGATAATGCTTTCCTTTGGTTGGAAAAGGCGTACACAGCGCGTTCGGGAATGTTGATTTGGCTGCCGATTGAACTTCACTTCGATAGTCTCCGCTCAGACCCACGTTACATGGATCTACAACGGCGCCTTGGGCTGCCGTCGGCCGGACCCGATTGAAGGATCAAAGTCGATTGTCAGACCGTTATGAGCGTGAAGCGAATCGGGATAGTCGTCATCGGATTGCTGGCTCTGGCAACCATTGCAGTCATCCTTCTTAAACGCCGCCGCTCTACAACGCCGCCGCCCACGCCAGTAGCCGTACGCAAAACGCAGGCTGTCGCCAGCGTTTTCGGATACGAGATCGTTGGCGAGTACCCACACGATACTGAGGCTTACACGCAGGGCCTGATCTATATTGACGGATTCCTTTATGAAAGCACCGGCATCACTGGACGATCGTCACTCCGAAAGGTTCGGCTGGAGACCGGTGAAATCATTCAACAGCGCGAAGTGAATCCCGCCGACTTCGCCGAAGGCTTGACCGAGTGGCGCGGCAGGCTGCTCCAGTTGACTCCTCGAAGACGGGGGAATGCGCCTCCCTGGCACCTGCGTAAATTAATCGAGGACATCAAACGACACTTCGGAAACCAAATCGGCGTGGTGTACGACGTTGCGTCCTTCGAACCCCGGTCGATTTTCTACTATCCAGGTGACGGATGGGGCCTGACTCATGACGAAAACCGGCTCATCATGAGCGACGGCTCCGCGAAACTGCGATTTCTGGATCCTGAAACTTTCGCGGAGCTGGGCCGCCTCGAAGTTTTCGACGGAAACGAGCCTGTCGCATATTTGAATGAGCTGGAGTTCGTCGATGGCAAGATCTACGCCAACGTTCAGCGGCAAGATCGAATCGCAATTATTCAACCGGAATCTGGCCAAGTCACCGGTTGGATCGATCTGGCAGGACTGAAACCGAACATCCCGCAGCAATCCGCAGAGCCTCTGCATCCGGCCTTGAATGGGATTGCCTACGACGCTGCGGGCCGCAGGCTGTTTGTGACCGGCAAACTCTGGCCAAAGGTCTTTCAAATTCGTTTGAAGCCGCGGCCACCTGGAACTCAATGATTCTTTAGTGCCCCCGCAGGGATTCGAACCCCGAACCAACAGATTATGAGTCTGCTGCTCTAACCGTTGAGCTACAGGGGCACACTGTCTTTGCTACTGCAGCGGCGGATTGTAGCGAAAAGTACTGACGGTTCCAAAAGTGGGCCGCCAGAGGATGTTTAGTGCAGCGCGTCCGAAATGCTTTAGCTTGTCGGTCTGAGGCTATAACTTAACTACCTTCCGACAAGCTAAAGCATATCGGACATTCCGAAGCTAAAGCACATCGGACATTCCAGTCCTTGATCACAACCTTCCGCGGTTTTAAGCTTCGCACAATGAAAAATTACTTCCTGCAACAGTACGTTGCTTCCTCAAACTCCATCCCCGGATATTTTCTATTTGATGCCGCGTTGATGTTCCTGGCCTATAACCAGCTGATAGCGGCTCAAGGTGTAACGGGAGATGTGTTGGAGATTGGTGTGCACCATGGTCTTTCCGCAATCATCGTAGCGTCGATGGCGGGTCCTGGTCGGAGCTTCATCGCGGTCGATTTGTTCGAGGAGTTGCAGGATCACAACGTCTCCGGTTCAGGCTCCGGAAATGAGCAAGGGTTCCTGAGTAACATGCAAAAGTTTTTTGATGATTTGTCCTTTCTCCAAACGATCAAAGCAAACTCAGCATCGCTCTCGGCTGATGCGTTGGGTTCTGAATTCGCCTTTTGTCATATCGACGGAGGTCACACACCAGACGAGACTTACAAGGACCTGGATCTATGTTGTCGCGTGCTTATGCCGGGCGGACTCCTGGCTTTGGACGATTACTTCAATCCTGCCTTTCCAGGCGTCTGTGAGGGTGCGAATCAATTCAGACTCGAACAGCGCGATGAGCTCAAACCAATTGCGATTGGCTTTAACAAAGTTCTATTTCAACGCACTGGCTCAAACTCTGACCTGGACTCCTCGTTCAATTCACACTTCCAGATGATTCCAATGGAGCGATCAGTTTTGTGGGGAACGCCTGTGAATCACTTCACCACTAAGCTTCGTCCCTTCTTTGATCTCACCAAATCTTCACCTCACTCACTGGTCGCCACGCAGGATGGAATTGTCACGGCTACCTTTGAGACGGTTCCTTCTCCCTTGCCGAGTGAGCCCGACAAAACGATTAGTTTAGACGTGAAGATTACTAACAAGTCGGACGCGGAGTTCCCGTACGGAGATGGAGAGTTTGGTTTGTCATATCATCTGTTGTCGAAGAGTGGAAAGATGATCATCTTCGACAATGCAAGGACCTATCTGCATTCACCACTGCAACCGGGAAAAAGTGTGAGTGTTAGTTTGCCGGTACAAGTTCCGGGAGCGAGTGGAGAATATCAGGTGGAACTTGACCTGGTTTGGGAAGGAATGCTGTGGTTCAAAGAAAACGGAAATCCAACGGCAAAGATTGATCTGGTAGTGATGTCCGATATGCTTTAGCTTGTCGGCAAACGATACGCTTAGTATCTCGCCAAACCACAAGTCGACTGCCGACAAGCTAAAGCATATCGGACATCCGGGAACCTCTTCGCTCCCAGCATCTACTTCAACACTGCCGCCTGGGCGCTGAGACTCAGCAAGTGCCAACGCTGAAATGTATTGATCGCCTCGCTTTGCATTATCCGCACGTACGCTGTTTCGAAGTAAAGACGCTCTGGTGAGGGCCATTCGAGTCGCACGATGGGATTAAAAGATGCGGGTGTCGAAGGTTGGGCCGACACAGGCGTTGGCGACGGGTTCACTTTACTGTTTGCGTTCTTCGGAGCCTCGGATTTCTTAGTTGCCGTCTTCTGTTCATAAACAATCGATGCATTAATCAGTTGGTCGCCGAGCCGCAAACGTGCCTGCGTCGGTTTGCTATTCGCCGCATCATAAATCGCAACGTCAGTATCAAACGCTGTTGCTATCTTTGAAGCATCTGGCGACCACACGGGTAGCGCGTCCGTCAACCCATCGTCCAACAACCGCTCTTTACCATCAGGCTCAATCAAACGCGGTCGTCCTGCCGGCAATTTGTTCTGCCGCTCCCGCACATTCCACTCATCTTCTTTGCATGCCAACGCCACGAGTGCGTGACCGTCGGGTGCCCAGTTGAAATAAAAGTAGATCAAACCTTCTCGCGAAGTTAGTGGTTTCAGGTCGTTCCCATCGCGGTTGCAAACGTAAATCTGTTCCGTGTTGAAACTGGCAACAGGAGCAAATAGCGGAGCGACCGACGGCGAAGGCACCGGCGATCCGGTTGCCTGGGGTAACGTGTCCTCTAAGGGTGTTGGACTTGGCGAGGGCATATCGCGACGATGAGCGATGAAATTGATCAGCGAACCATCAGGGGACCAACTTACCGTTTCGGGAAAGACGCAAGAAATGGTGGGCGGAATAATGTTCCGCAAGAACGTCCCATCGGAGCTATAAAGATCGATCCGAAAAGCAGAACTCGGTTCGTCTGTAGTTCCGTATAGAGCCAATACGCGTCGACCGTCCGGCGAGACAACTGTTCGTATCAGTGCATCGTCTTTCCGCTTTGGTGTGTTGAAGTCGTTTTGGACAGCAGCAAACTTGTCCGTATCGTCGCTCTTTAATTCGGACGGCGGTGAGACGTCTGGCAGCAACCTATACGCAAGATTCTGTGCGGGCACATCACGCAGAATCCGTGGTCGCACATCCGCCTGTCGATCGATGATGGATTTACAGCTAACTACCAACGCCACCAAAGTCAGGATTGTGAGAATAGATGAGCTCGTTGTTTTCCTCTTGCGAAGCAAAAGGTAGAGGTCTGTCCTCATGTTGCGGAGGATAATATTTAGGCTGGAGAAACGTGTCAATTTTGGTTGTAGAGGGTCGGGGCAGCCCCTTCGAATTAGGGTTCTTCGCGATCGTTGATCAACTCGCGAACCAATACTGGATTGAGAGATAGGAGCGCGCGAATCGTGTTACGAGGTGATAGATGATCCTCGTCTCCTTCGTCAACCTCGACACAGTTGTGCTCGATTGAGCGGGATAGTCGACGCGTGATCGACTCGTAACCGGGAGTATCAGAGATATAAGCCCGCACGGCCATCGCGCCGATCAAGTCGCAAGTGAGCTCCTCGCTTCGTTGGCCACGAATATCCATCCCAGTCAATGAGTTTGCCTTTGTGCCCACGGCCGAGACCAGCAATCGTAAACTGTCGTGGTCGCCATCAGCAATGTGCATTAACTCGTGGGCCAACACGCTGATCATTCCTTCATCGGATCGCAAGCCTGCGAGAAAGATAGTGCCAAACGTGATCGTGTGGGGCCGGCTAAGAAACACTGACGCATTGTCGCGTGACTCCACATCAGGTCGAACGGATCTCACTGCCTGCACACGTTCAATTCCCTGCGCAACCTTCAGGTCCAAGCCTCGAGAATTCTGGAGGCCGTAGTCGATGACAAGTTGTTTCAGAGCGTCGATGACCAGGTTCTTCGCCAGCGGCAACAGACGTTGAGCACGAACAGCACCGGCACGTGCTTCTGGTGTTTGCACAGGAAGCGATGGGCGAGCCTGCATGTCGTCGATCGCCATGCTGCTGCGCGGATCCATTTTGGCTTCAGTGCAGACTCTGCCGCTTGCTTCTTCGACAAGCGCGCGAGCGCCCGGAGTCATACCTCCGAGACTACGCGACGAGTGAGATCCTGTCTTTTCATTTTTTCCTGTTTGCCCGGCGGAAGGAAGACACAACGTTGCAGTGACACAAACAAGGAGTGTCAAACTAACCAAAGGAGATCGATGTCCATGTCGTGAATGCATGTCCTAACGGTTCCGCCAAACAGGTTTGCGTTTTTCCAGAAAGGCTTGGACTCCTTCACTCGCATCATACGACTTCATCAGTTCATGCAAATATACATTCTCGACCTCTTTCAAAGTCTCATCCAGTGTTTGGCTGCGCCCAAGGTCCAATGCTCGGCGTGAAAACTCCAACGCCGAGGCCGACTGCTCTCTAAGTTTCGAGAGTACCTCCATCAACTTTTGTTCAAGTTGAGCAACTGGCACCACGTGGTTGCACAGACGGAGACGACCGGCTTCAACGGCATCGATAATTTCACCGGTCATGATCAGTTCACGAGCCTTTTTGTCTCCGATGACCGAAGGCAACAACAGCGCAGCAACCGGCGGAAAGACACCTAACTTTACTTCGGGCTGACCAAATTTACCGCGGTCGGAACTGATAACGATGTCGCACCCAGCGACGAGTTCACAGCCGCCACCCAATGCCGGCCCATCGACAAGTGCAATAGTCGGTTTTGCCAACTGCTCAAGTGAGCGAAAGATTGAGTGAAATGTGTCGAGCATCTGGTAGACCATTTCGGGTGCATGATCCTCTACCGCGACACCGGCACTAAACGCACTGCAGTTCTTGTCCGCATCAAAAACGATTGCGACGAGTATTTCCTGAGACAGGGTCGTAAGCGCGGCGTTGATCTCCCTCATCATGGCAATGTTGAAGATATTTAGTGGCTGCCGACAAAAAGTGATGCGCGCCACGCGGTCGTCAATTTCTAGTCGAATGTTTTCGTAGGTTGGCATATGTGTGTGTGTGTCTGTGTCAGGTCTTGTTTTAGTTCAAGTCGTCAACCAGGAGTAATCAATGAGGCTTTACAACCCCAGCCATTCTTTGTACACGTGCTTCTGCGCCTCTGTTTGGTTCTGCAATGGCACGATGCGATAAGTTCCTTCAGTACGACTTCCCAATTTGATCAGCAAAGTACTCAGATCGTCGAATCGAAAGATAGTCAAATTGATCAGGTCACCTGGTTTCTTCTCTGCCATTCGTGCGTCGAAAAATTCTTTTGTGACGCGCATGTTGTTCAGGGCGATGATTTGATCGCCTGTGTTCAGTCCCTGATCGTATGCAGGTGAGCCGGCATAAACCCGGCGAACTATTAGTCGGTTGTCTTCCCACTCTGTATCAGCACCGAAGAAATCCCTTTCTACAGGTTTTTCTCCTTCAACGATCGTCGTCGTTTCCAGCTGGAGACCTGCAGCATTCAGTGCCGCATTGTAATTAAGCTCGCCTCGGGCGCGAACATACTTTGCGAAAAACTCGTCCAAACTCGAACCGGCCATTAACTCACATGCTTTTTGAAAATCTTCTGGCCCATAGTTGCGGTCTTTCTTGAAATACTCATTGAGCAGATAACGCATCACATCGTCGAGTGACTTTGTTCCATTACTTCGTTTGCGGATCTCCAGGTCGAGGAGCAAGCCAAGGATCGCTCCTTTTTCGTAGTACGACACTTGAGAGTTAATGGAATTCTCGTCCTGCCGGTAATACTTGATCCACGAGTCGAAGCTCGCTTCTTCAACCGACTGAACCAGCCGCCCTGGGGTGTTGTGCAATGTCTGAAACGCTCGCGCAGTCGCAGTCAGAAACTCGCGATCAGAAATCAAATTCGCACGTCGCAGAGCAATGTCGGCGTAGTAGTCAGTGATTCCTTCGGCAACCCACAAAACTTTCGTGTAGTTCTCCCCCGTGTAATCAAACGGACCGAGTGCATCGGGTCGAATACGTTTGACGTTCCACAAGTGAAAGAACTCATGGGCCACTAAAGAAAGGAAGCCCCGGTAATCGCGCTCCGGCTGTTGCGTCGTGTTAGGACCGGACGACGTGGCGCGATCTGCACGCCCTACTTTGAAACCAAAGCGCGGGTATCCAAGCGAAGTTGAGTTCAAATGCTCGAGTCCGCCGCCGGCATTCGACCGCAAGTGCAGAATGAAAGTGTAGTCTTTGTACGGTATTTCGCCTCCCATGATCTCGACTTCTGTTTCTACGATCTTCTGCACATCTCGTCGCATCTTTTCCGCGTCGTAGTTTCCATCGCCATCAATCACGATTCGATGCGGAATTCCTTTTACATTGAAAACGAGAGTTTTGAAATCACTTGCTTCAAACGGCGAGTCATAAAGTATGTCGAAGTTTTCTGCTCGAAAAGTGTTCTTCGGCCCAGCGGCAAGCGGCAATCCAGTTGCTACCTTCCAAACATCCGGCGCGAGCACGTGCACAGTTGACGGACTTTTTAAGAATCCATCCAGGTACATCAACAGATTTGCACTATTCCAATATGCGTGGCCCGAGTTGAGTTCGCTGGTTCGGACCGAGAGTTCATTCGCGTAAACTCGATAAGTTGCATGCCATTCAGTTACGCCATTGGTGGTAATGCGCCAGGTGTTCTTGTTGGTCTTCTCCCAGTTCAGTGGCTGGCCCGTTGCATCTTTCGCAGAGAAATCCTGAACGTTCCGCTCAAACTCACGGACTAGATAGGACCCGGGTGTCCACACCGGCATTACCAACGATTCGACGGCGGCAGGGTTGAAACGTTTGATCCGAATGTCGACTTCAAACATGTGAGTATGTGGCCGAGACATACCAATCGTGAAAGCAATATCAACCGGGGCTGCAGTCGGGCTAACCTGCGCAACACTTCCAATACAACTTACAAACAACACCATTAACAGCCAGAACGGTCGCGGAATCGCCATGTTTAGAGTCACCTCTGGATAGATAAGAAAACGTTGCGATGTTACTACGAAGTGAGCAGGAACGCGCAGGGTTGGGTTTGAGCTCAGTCGAGGACGCCTGCGGTCCAGCACGGCGCTCACAGTATCGGGGCGCCTTATGCTGGAAGACTACATGTCGTTGCGAAACTTTTGCGAATAATGAATAGTCAAATAGACGGTATGCAAATCGTTACGTGTAAGAACTGTGGAACGAAGAACCGCTCGGACGAGTCCCGACTTGCCAGGGGTGAAGCGAAGTGTGGACGTTGTGGAACGAAACTGGATGCCGGCACGTTCGAGGGAAAACCTTTCATGATAACGGACGCGACTTTTCAACAAGACGTGCTGCAGTCGACAGGCCCTCCTATTCTTGTCGATGCGTGGGCGCCCTGGTGTGGTCCTTGTCGAGCAGTAGCTCCGGTCCTTGATCAACTCGCGGCCGAAGCGAAGAACCGTTATCGAATTGGTAAGTTGAATGTTGATGAGAATCCGCGCATTGCTTCGCAGTATCAAATCTCAAGCATTCCAACGATGCTCATCTTCAAAGATGGCAAACTTGTCGATCGTCTGATTGGCGCACAACCGAAGCAGGTGATCGCTCAACATCTTACCCAGGCTATTGGGCGCTAAGTTTGTCCGTCCCCCCCGTCACCCCGGAACTTCTTCGCCACGTCTCAGGGAATTATCCGACCCATGCCCCGCAACCTGCTTCCTGCTAATATCTGTGTGCTCTGCAACATTTCGCTGGAGAGGCACTGATATGTTTCGCAAATTGATCGCGACATCATCGACCTTTGTAACTGTCCCCATTCGCCTGGTGTTAGCCATAGTCATGATCGCGCACGGCGGTCAGAAAGTGCTTGGCTTGTGGGGTGGTCCAGGCTTCAAACAGTTCATCTCGGGAAACACTCCCTTCTCTTTCATGAAACCCACCTGGTTATGGCTGGGGGCGGCAGCACTGTCAGAATTTGTTGGCGGGGTTCTTGTTGGTCTGGGATTTCTCACGCGAGTCGGCGCATTTTTTATCGCCTGCGTAGTGTTGACTGCGATAGCAGGCGTTCACTGGCCGAACGGATTGTTCGGCGCGAATCGTGGTTACGAATATCCGATGACAATCTTTGGAATCACCCTGGCCTTACTCATTTCAGGTGGTGGCCAACTTTCAGTTGATAAAGCACTTTCAGTTGGTAAAGCATCGACTCGCGGCCGCAGGTAAACTTAAACCAAACCATTTACCTCATGAAACGTTCTCCACTCATCGTAATCTTCACAACGGTATTCATCGATCTTGTCGGCTTTGGGATAGTAATTCCTGTTTTGCCGTTCTACGCGGAAGGCACGGTTTTTAATGCCACTCCACGAACAATAGGGTTGCTGTTTGCTTCCTATTCGATCATGCAGCTGATCTTTTCTCCGATCCTCGGCAGGCTCTCAGACAAGTATGGACGAAGACCAGTGCTGCTTATCTCAATAATCGGAACCGGCATTGGGTTTCTGACTATCGGTTTTGCAAAGACGCTTTGGATGCTCTTTGCTGGCAGAATTCTAGACGGCATAACAGGCGGAAACATTTCGACGGCTCAAGCCTACATTGCCGACATCACGACAAAGGAAAACCGCGCGAAAGGCATGGGTTTGATCGGCGCAGCGTTTGGACTCGGGTTCATCTTTGGACCCGCGATTGGAGGAATACTGAGTCGTTGGGGTATTCACGTTCCGTTCTTTTTCGCTGGTGGTCTCTGCTTCGCAAACGCCCTGTTGCTTTACTTCACGCTTCCGGAGACAGTCACTAAGGACCATCCAGCACGCCACTCTGCCGCGGGTGGACGAGGACTTGCTGAGCTGTTGCAATCGTTGAAGGATCCGAAGCTGGGTTTTGTGCTGATAATCTATTTTCTATTTATCGTTGCGTTCTCAATCATGACAACGTCATTTTCGCTCTTTACGATGTTTCGCTTTGGCTACGACGCACAACATACTGGTTATCTCTTCGCCTACGTTGGACTCATCGCGGTAGTCATTCAAGGCGGACTCATCGGCAAACTGGTCAAACGCTTTGGCGAACTGCCGTTGGTGATTTTTGGCGCCTTCTGTTTTGCGATCAGCTTGTTTGCCGTTCCATTTGTCGGACCTGCAGCTGGTGGGCTTGCTGCGTTGCTGATTGGGGGCGGGGTGTTTTCGATGGGCAACTCTTTAGCAACTCCTGCACTCACGAGTCTGGCTTCGAAGAGTGTTGGACCGGCGCAACAGGGAACCGTTCTTGGCGTGACTCAGTCGGTCGCAAGTTTGGCGCGCGCCGTCGGACCATCATTAGCAGCGCTGCTGATTGCCAGCTCCGGAGCACATCAAGGCGCCGACGGTGAACCTCATTTTATGAGTGACCATTCGTTGTTCGTTACGTTTTGGACGGGCGCGGGAATAATGTTCGTCGCATTTTTACTTGCCGCGTACTTCATGAGAACGCATGCCAGGGATTATCGAGAGACTGAGGTTGCAGAAGCAGCGTAGGTTTTCTTCTTGCGGATCACTTCACAAACTGGCCTAAGGGACTGTCGGGATTGATCAGATCCTTGATCGCTGAGTAGGGAACTCTCACGAACTGCGGACCCGCCGCATAAGGTCCAACCTGGTAGGAGTCGAAATTGATTCCCAACCCCTGCTTTGTAATTGACCAACTGTGATAATTACTAGCTGTTGGTGCGGCCCCCGTGTTTATCGAGGTGTCGTCGAGTGTTCCGTTTGCGCCTTTTGCTTTCGACTGCTTCTTTAAATCGGCTACGCAGTACGTTGACAACGCTTGCAAGTATTTTGCGCCTGGCTTGAAAACATCTGACAGCTTCAACACCTTACCGTTCTTGAGATCGTAGTTTATGACTTCCGAGAACGCATTAGGATGAGCTGCGCCCTGGTAATAACTGGAAACAGAAAACGTAACGCTCACAAGATCATCCTGAGCAAGTTCAGTTTTGTAACTGATGCTCAAATCGCTGCCCATCGAATTCTCGGGCTTCGGCTCCTCATCAGGTTGAGGAGCCATCTCCTTTTTAAATGCCGCGACTTTCTTTAGCACCGAGCCACGCACAGCCTGGTTGAACTTTTCGAGATTCGGATTTGAGCCACCAGTTAACTGCGGGTATTGCGCTGAAATCTCGTAGACAAGTTTCTTATTGTTTTCCTTAATCGACTTCGCAACGACATCTACGTTCCCCGTCAAGTAAATCGGTTCTTCGTGAATCGAAAAGGCGGTCTTTTTATCGGCAGCTTTATCTCCGGGAGGCTTTGACCAATTGCCCGCAATCGTCACCAGTCCATCGCTCGCATCAACCGCCCAGATTCCCTTGAACAAACCAGTTTGCTTACCGGCAGGGTCAAACTCTTCCAGCCTCACATTGCCATTCTTGTCGAGAGTCCCACGCAGATCGATCTTCGTTCCAACCTTTTCGTAATAGTAATTGCCCGTTAGTTGTTCATTTGAACGACTCAACTTCATCTGCAAGTCAAGCGCGTTGCCGATGGAACCTTTGAAGTACTTAACCTCACGTGCGGTTGCGACATCACCACCTTCGGGATGATTCAGTTGTGATTGCGGCATAGTGGGTGTGGGACTTGCCGCAGGTGCTGTGGGGGTTGACGATTTGCGACAGCCAACAAGACTGGCAAACAAGATCAGTAAACTTGCAAGCAACTCGCGTGATAGATTTTTCATTCGAGTTAGGCCAGCGCAGCAGAGTCGTTTGACGTCAGGAATCCCCGACGTCGAATCTCTTCGCGCACATCGGCAAATGTTAATTCACAAAGTTTGCCGCCGCTGAAACACTCGATATCTGTTACGTCGGCAATCGCAAACGACGGCATGGGAAATGATTCAAGTTCTTCATCCGTGTCGAAACTTACTTCTGCCATTACGAGACCAAACAAATCGCCGAGAAACATGTCGATGGCGAATTTTTTTCCGTCGCGCTCCACGTAATAGCGATTTTTACGAATCTCATTCGAGTTGAAAACCGACAGTGTTTCAGCTTCGATAGCGTTCAAGTAAGTGTTCGTAATAATTGTGCGCGACAAGTCGTTGGGGTTAGCAGGAAACTTCTGCGTAAACTTCACAACCCATTTGTTTGTTTTCGGATCACGAACTTTGCGAATCCTAAGTCGTGAACCGGTGATGTAGTTGTCTGTAATTTGTAAATGAGGATCAGTTCTGCTCATTCCATCCGGCAGATCACGTAAGAGATAACGACGTTCGCGTTCGATTCGTGCGTATTTACTGTCTGGAGTGATTGTGTTTTGTTCTGTCAGCTTTGCGACGCCCACGGTAGACCAACCTTTGAAACTGTGACTCAGAATAGCAGTGACTTAACCTTACATTCGGCGTTTGCGTATGTAAACTGCCTTACAGGCTAGTACCCCTACAACAGGCGCGTTGCTCTAATTTTCAGGTTGGGAAAGGGACCCTGTCCCCGCCCCGCTGCCCTCAACTGAGACCCCACAGGTTCTATGACCAAATCAAGCGGGGACAGGGTCCCCTTCCCAACCTGAAAATTAGGGCAACGCGCTTCCTCCGATTACCAAATCATAAGGACATAACCTGTAAAAAAGAAAAAAGGGAAGCGCTCAAACTCGCTTCCCTTTTTCACCGCTGAAGGTTAAGAACCTAAATCTTGCCGGCCTTCATGTCTGCCAATCGCTTCTCAAAAGCGCTCGTATCAACCTTGTCCGTTTTGCCCTTTTGAATTGCCTGTTCAGCGGCTGCGAATGCTTCATCTTTCTTGCCGGCTCGATACAGCGCATTCGCTTTGACTGAGAGATTCTGGAACGTTTCCTTGATCTTGATCGACTGATCCAACCACGACCAGCCTTGCTCGTCATCGCCTGGTGTGTTGTTCGTCAATATCCAGTTAGCAGCCTGCAGAGGAGTGCGCCAATCATCTGGTTTAGCTCCGCTCACTGTCGTTTTCAGTTTTGCCAGAGTCGTCGCATTCACATCGGCAATTGAAACCGTGAAGGGCACGCTGACCTTTTCCCAGCGAATGTTCACTTGTGCTGAATTATCAGTAACCGGATCGAAGCTGAACTCCAACCATTCCTGGTTTTCGTTAACCCATTGCGGTTTTGCTTTGACGCGGAGTGTATCTTTCGCTGGATCATAGTTGAAGCTGCCCCACTGATTCGCGGTGCCGTTAAAAACGATCGTCCATTCGTCTTTCGTCGGTACGGTGTGCAGGCTATAAGTTCCGGCGGCGAGTTTCTGACCGTTAATCAAAACGTCATCAGTAACAACAAACATCGTGGCCTCGTTCGCTCCGGTACGCCAGACATGTCCATAGGGAACAATCACTGCATCTTTCGGACGAACGTTCTGGTTGTCGAGCGTGGCTTCACCTTTCGTGCTTGTTTGTTCCGGAGTTGGATCGCCCCATATCTTTCGGCCTTTAACACCTGGACGACTGTACGTAATAGTGACGTCCGTAACTCCGATCGTTTGCATCACGCTGGCTTTCTGACTCGGCCGCGGTGTTACAACTTGCGCAGTTGCCACGCTGACACAACTCAAGACAAACACCGCAACTGTCGAGAAAAGTAGATTTCGTTTCAGGGAATTCATGACATCTCTCCTTTAGGAAGGTCTTCATTCTTTGGTCTTTGGGCGGATCATTTTCCATATCTCATTTGACATTTTTCGGCGGCGTTCAAGTGCTCAAGAAACGTGTATTCGCACATCAGAGGCAGAATGACGACTGAAAAATGTCAAATGATATATGGAAAATGACTCCGCTCTTCTTGCTAACTCCTGATAGCTACCAAATCTGGCAGCGATCCTTTTCTGGTCGCACCATCGCGTCACCTGCCTTGCACGAAAACGCTGCTGCGAACTGCGGGATATTCGACAGTGGACCGTTGACACGAAACTTTGGCAGCGGGTGCGGATCTACGTTCGTCAGCAAACGCGCAAATTCAGGACGCGTGTTTGTGGCCCATCCTCGTGCATAACCGAGGAAGAACCGCTGTTCCGGTGTAAAGCCATCGATTACTTTTGGCGGCTTGCCTGCGATTGCTTTCTGAAATGCTGCGTACGCTATCACGAGACCACCGAGATCCGCGATTGACTCGCCGACTACTAACTTACCGTTCTCGTTGAGACCCTTTTCAACTTCGAATCCGTTGAATTGATTTACCACACATTCAGCGCGAGATTTAAATTCCTTCAGATCGCTTTCCGTCCACCAGTTGGAAAGATTTCCGGTCGCATCAAACTGGCTTCCCTGATCGTCGAAGCCGTGAGTCATCTCGTGTCCTATGACCGATCCCATTCCTCCGTAGTTGTACGCATCATCTGCATCAGCGTCGAAGAAAGGCGGCTGCAGGATGCCGGCCGGGAACACGATTTCGTTGATCTGTGGATTGTAGTAAGCGTTGACAGTCGGCGGCGACATGCCCCATTCCATTCTATCGACAGGCTGGCCAATCTTGTTCAAGTCGCGACGCTTTTCAAAGGCACTCGCGCGCGCACGATTTAAAACATACGGACCACGATCGACTTCCAACAATGAATAGTCGCGCCATTTGTCTGGATAACCGATCTTGTTGAGAAACGCGTCAAGCTTGACGATTGCTTGCTTGCGAGTAGCGGGCGCCATCCACGACAGCGTGCCAATGTCATCTTTAAGGGCCGCTTCCAGGTTGTGCACCATATCAAGCGCACGCGCTTTCGCTGAAGGTGGAAAGGCTTTCTTCACCCAGACCTCACCCACAGCCTCGCCCATCGCTCGATCAGTAGCAGCTGAACAGCGTTTCCACCGGGGCAAATTTTCTTTTGCGCCCTGGAGAGTCTTTCCTTTGAAATTGAAATCTTCGTCTACGAAAGCTGAGGAAAGGGCCGGTGCAGTGTTGTTGATGACATGCCAGCGAAGATAAGTCTGCCAATCAGCGATCGGAACAGTGCTCATCATTGGATTGAGGGCCTTGAAGAAATCTGGTGTTGCCACATTGACATCTGTCTTCTGCGTTACACCCAACTTCTGCATATATCCAGGCCAATCGTAAGCCGGCGCAAGTTCTTTAAGCTGGGACACAGTCATACGATGGTAGATTCTTTCGGGATCGCGCATCTCTACTCTAGTCAGGGATGCTTCGGCAAGCTTTGTTTCGAGAGTTAACACCGTCTGTGCTTCAGCAGCAGCTTTCGTCGGATCATCTCCCAACAACTCAAACATCTTCGCAACATGCTTCACGTACGCATCGCGGGTGGCTTTCGATTTATCATCTGTCTTGGTGTAGTAGTCTCGATCCGGCAAACCCAATCCACCTTGATAGACTTCGAAAGTAACTTCAGTGCTGTTTTTGAAGTCTTGCGTCGAATCGGAATTGAAAACAACGTTGAGACCCATCGTATGGAAGTGTGCGATCACGTCCTGCAAGCCGGATAGGTCTTTAATGTTCGCGATGAGATCAAATGCTGGAGCAATAGGTTTGACTCCTTCCGCTTCGATCTTCGCTTCGTCCATGCAGGTAGCGTAATAGTCGCCGACCTTCTGTTCACTACTTCCCTTTTTCGCATTCGTATTCTTCGCGGCTGCTTCGAGTATTTCGTGCAAGACTTCCCGATTCTTTTCATCAAGAATATTGGCAACGCCCCAGCTCGAGTACGCACCCGGTATTGGATTAGCCGCTAACCACCCGCCGTTCGCATACTGATAAAAGTCAGTACAGGCAGAGGTATTCTTGTCGAGACTAGCGAGATCGTATCCGTGATTCTGTTGTCCCAGAATCGTGGCCACAGCGAAGGCGAAGATTAGGATCATAGTTACAAGACTTCGACGGTAATTTTGCATGTGCATCTCCGATAAGGTTAAAAACGAATCCAGACCGACAGGTGTTGTCGTGGGTTAGCGGTTGGATTGTAGCTCAAGAAGCCGACAGTCAATAAATACGGAAGTGACTTGAGATAGGTTCAACGTAGATTTCAAATCGCAGATCTCAAACCCGAACACCAAAGTTAAATTGGTTCCCGTATCTCGTAAATGGGTTGCCATATCGTCCCAACTCGGTTTCCCATTGTCCCATATTTAATATGGGCTCTGAGATCTTGGATTTGAGATCTGAGATCTCTTCATGCTAAAACTCGCACGTTCCATTTTTTTGTAGTGCGACCAGAATCGCATTCACTCCTCTTCAGTTCCATACAACTTTTGTTCTATCGGAGGTTCTGCAATGAAACGTCACGCCGTTCCCCGCCTATCTTTGAGTATTCACCTTCTAGCGTTGCTTGGCTTGAGCTTTATTCCGATTGCGGTTGAAGCGCAAAACGGGCACGGCAGCGGTCAAACGCGACTGTTGCGCACGCCAACCGTCAGCGCAAATCAGATCGGATTTGCCTATGCAAACAACATCTGGGTGGCTCCGCGAGCCGGCGGGAGTGCGCGTCGACTAACAAGCTTTCAAGGGCAAACTG
>DATEXA010000460.1:0-3909 GCA_035257465.1 Pyrinomonadaceae bacterium
TGTAGTTAAAGCCGGCCCGTACCTGCGGCAGGCGTTCATAAATAGCGCCGTATCCAACACCTCCAAAATTTGTGTTCTCGATCGTGTTTGGCAGCGTTGACGAAGCGAAGGGTGTCCAGTCCTGTCCAAACAAAAGAAACGCGCTGGTCTTGTCGTTGAAACGGCGATCGATTCGTGCCCAGGCGAGTCGAAGCGATGGTTGACTCGAACGAATTGACGAAATATTCCGATTGTCTACCCTGGTGAAATCACCTTCAAAGTCGAACTCAATCCGACCCGTGATCACAGTCTTTGGAGCTGGGTCGATCCACTCGAAGTTCGCTCCCAGCCTCAGCGCTCGCGCTTTCAGATGAAACTCCGGCGAGCTGTTTGGCCCAGTATCGGCCGCGAGCAGTGGCAGCGGAAAATCGTTGCCTCCAGGTGACGAAGAATCGCGAATCACACTGGTTTTGAAATAGCCGTACGGTTTGATCCGTGTTCCTGACCCGAGTTTGATGTCTGGGGCCAGTCCTTCACGTTGGGGAACGTCTATTGGCAGGAGACGAACTGGCGCAACAGCAGCGATGACCGATGGCGCTGCTGGTTTCTACGGCTGAGCGGGCGGATTAGGAACGGCGTTCACGGCTGAACTCGGTGGTTCCGATGACGCAGGTGTGGAAGCAACGTTTGGGTTATTGGCAGCTGTCGCTCGCAAGGAATCAAACTCCGCCGCGGAAATTAGCCCTTTCTCCTTTAACAGAGTGGCCAGTCGATCACGCTGGGTCTCGGGATCCGCAGCAGCAATGGTGCGGGCTTCTTCCAAGGTGAGCAGACGCTTGTTAATCAGGAGATTCAAAAGAGGATCGGATGTAGAAGCTTTCTCAGGGATCGAACCGTCGCCATTGCTGGAAGAGCGGTCTGTTCTTTTGTCTTGCGGACGACCTTGTTCTTGCAAGGCTGGGGAGCTACTGACTGTTACTGGAATTTGGGCCTGTACAGTTTGCACAACAAGCAAACTAACTAGAGAGAAATAGCGAATTGATTGGAGCGTCATGATAGTCAATTAACCCCCTTGATACTGGCTCTCGTGCGTTCGAGCCGAATGAATGCTGCGGACCTGCGTCACGAGTTTCGGAAAATGGCTGGTTGAGTAGACTGGCACCATCTGCGTTGGGTTGGGGAAGGGGAATCGAGTGCCGAGCTGGTTAGTGATTTCACTTAAGGGATTGGTCGCGTCGCTTCGCTTAGGGACGTATAGTGCTGAGGTCTTTTGAATAGCCCAACGAGTAGAACCCTTAATCTTTGCGGTTTGATCACTCGCAACGAGTACTGTGAAGTCTACGTTGACGAATCGAAGGAAGCTGTTTCCTTCGATCAAAACGCCCGGTGCCTTAATGCGTTCCAATGCGAGTTGTATTCCGCGTTGCACCTGATCATCAGTGACAATTACCCAGTGGACGTTTGCAGCGCCTGCGTCCCAGTATCGTCCGGTGTCTTTATCGGAAGCGTAAGTCTGTTGAAATCCCGATCGGATCAGTGGCTCATCGCCCAGCAGATGACTGACGCAACAAGCGTGAGGGTCTTTGCCGCAGGAACGGTAGTGGCCACGCGTCATCTTGATCGCTTCCCATCCGGGAAACTCTCGCAACAACTCGCACAACAGGGTTGTCTTGCCGACCTCGGATGAAACTCCCGCGATGGCAACCTTGGTGCACATGTCTTTGCGTCAATCCTAAGAGCCGTACAATTCGCTACTACCGATTAACCGATCGACTAGCCTTGACTACGCCAGTTAACACCGCTCGGTTTTAGACAGCCTGATTACAAACCCATAAGTTGAACGAATTCATTCCAAGCGTGGAATGTAGGAGAGGGATTTTAGTGATGAGGAGTATGAGACTCTTTCTGAATATTGCCCGAAACTACTCTATCTTGCGATGAGGACACCTACATCTCTTCGCAGCATTTTCGCTCACGTAGCCTCTTCTACAAGTTCCCCATATTCAAGCAATAGAGGGAAAGATCTGGCAAAGCACAGAAAAACACCCAGTCGCGGCTCCCATAGAATGCTGGAGGAGGTTGAGGTGGACACAATCGACAGTCACTTACTAAAGCAAGATGGAACCGTTCCGTTCAATACACTTCGCTATCGCTTAGAGGGAACCCCACGATGGCTTGTGCGTCGTCGTGAACTGTGCCGCCGGCACTGCCATAGCAGAAGAAGCAGTCTTCGGAATTAAGCATTGACGATCGAATCAACGAAGGGGCAAAACAAATGATCGATCGGAGGCTTGGTGCTAAGGGTCCTCGAGAGGTCGGGCTACTCGACCGAGGCCGCGGTATCTCTCTAGAACGCCTTTCGCAAGTCGTAGTCGAATTGAGTCGAATTGAGCAAACAAGCGAAAGAAAGATAACTCGACCGGTCTTAGTATCCGCGCACAACAAGGAGGAAGGTTTGCAATGAGAACAATGCGGATGCTCAAGAAGAATCGTAACGTGTCGTTGGCGACGGCGGCATTGATCGGCATTTTGTTGGTCGTGGCGCTGAGCGCTCTAAGCCAATCACCTGGATCTCAGTCTCGTGAATGGCCCATAGCCGGACAGAATCTGGGCAACACCTGGAACCAGCCGGCAGAACATAAAATCAATCCAGCCAATGTCGGGAATCTGACCCCAAAATGGGTTTTCACCACGGGCGGTGATGTTTCTGCTGCGCCTACTGTGGGTAATGACGCAGTTTACTTCCCCGATTGGGGCGGCAATCTCTTCGCAGTCAAGAAAAACAGTGGCCGTCTCATCTGGTCTCACAAGATCTCTGATTACAACGGCGTCGCCGGATCGGTCTCTCGTGTAAGTCCCGCCGTGGATGGCGACCAATTAATAATTGGGGACATTCAAAGTCCCACGCAGGCACACGACGGCGCGAACATGATCTCAGTAGATCGCAAAACAGGAAGCCTTCGGTGGATTACACATGTGGAAAGTCATCCGGCGGCAATCATTACGGGGTCTCCGGTTGTCTTCGACGGCATTGTTTACGTTGGGGTCTCTTCGATCGAAGAAAATCTGGCGAGGAATCCGGCATTTCCATGTTGCAGCTTTCGCGGCAGTGTCGTAGCTCTCGATGCGAAGACCGGTGCGATCCTTTGGAAGACCTTCGACATGCCTGACAATGGTGGGCAGCCGGGCGGATACAGCGGCGGCGCGGTGTGGCAACCACCCGCGATTGATCCCAAGCGTGGCACGCTCTTCATAGGTACCGGTAACAACTACACCGTACCCGCAGACGTGGAAGCCTGCCAGAACGCAACTCCCACCGCGAATTGCGCCGCGCCTGATGATTTCTTTGACACCGCCCTTGCATTGGATTTAAAGACCGGCCAGATCAAGTGGGCCACAAAGCTGCAAGGCTTAGACACTTGGACACTGGCATGCAAGCTTCCTGGTGCGGGAACAAACCCGAACTGTCCTGTACCCGAGAGTCCAGACTTCGACCTTGGAGGATCAGGACCCAATCTGATCGGTGACATTGTCGGCTTTGGCCAGAAAAGCGGAATCTATTGGGCACTCAATCCCGATAACGGCAACATCATTTGGAGTACACCGGTTGGCCCAGGCACTGGCAATACGCTCGGAGGTATTGAGTGGGGTACCGCGACTGATGGTCAGCGCATTTACGTCGCTATAGCGAATGCCGGCCATGCCCCCTACACATTGGCGCCCTCCGGACAGCAGATTACGTGGGGAGCGTGGAGCGCTCTTGATGTCGGCACTGGGAAGATCCTTTGGCAGACTGCAGACCCAACTGTGGGCGCCCTGGACGAGGGCTCGGTGAGTGTTGCAAATGGCGTGATGTATGCGGGCTCTTATGCCGGGCAGATGTATGCGTTAGACGCGGCAACCGGAAACATCCTCTGGAGTTTCGAGAGC
>DATEXA010000461.1:0-6251 GCA_035257465.1 Pyrinomonadaceae bacterium
GTTCCATTTCCAGTGACACTAATGCTAGTTGCAGCCGGTTCTTTTGTTCAACTGGGCCAGATGAATTTCTGGGAAGTGATCACCGTTGCAAGCGCGGCTGCTGTGCTCGGCGATCAGATCGGCTACACCCTCGGCCGCAAAGGCGGTCGCCGCCTGGCAGCCAGAATTGAACGGCGAAAGGGCGGCCGAGCGATAATCGCCAGGGCTGCAGCGTTTACTAAAGACTGGGGTGGCGCCGCAATCTTTTTTAGCCGCTGGCTGGTGACACCCCTGGGGCCGTGGCTAAATCTTACGAGCGGCATAGCTGGTTACCCGTGGACGAAATTTTTGTGTTGGGATGTAGTAGGAGAAATCCTGTGGGTAGTGTTGTACGTAATGATTGGTAAGGTCCTCAGTGATCGTGTGCAGGCTTTGGTCGAAATTCTCGGCAACCTTGCTTGGGTAATCATTGGTTTAATAGTCACGATTTTGCTTGGATGGCAGTTGCTGCGTCACGTACGGCCGTCGAGTGAGAAGCAACAGCCTAAAGTATTGCCCTATTGAATTTTTACAAGAAGAAACAATCTGACCTTTTGGGTTTCTCATTTGTCGCTCGGTAATCTAAGCAATCGGTTGTTGCAATGCGCATTCCGATCTGCGCGAACCCGATTGGCGAAGGATGGTCCTCCGTTCAATCGCTGCTGAGATTGATCCTGATCGAAAAGTAAAACTCTTGATGGCCCAACATATCAAGATAAGGGCATTACAGAATACGATAACTAGAAGACCAACCCGCAACGTACTCGCGAGATACCGGGCTTTCCTGCGAGGAGAGCAATGGAAGCACCTTGAGAAGTCTTTGAGGAAAATTTGATGAGTTTCTAATTGACTTAGTGGGCCATTCGATTAGAATGCGCGGCAGTCCCGCGTGGGATAAAAGGCTGCGCCGGCAGAGGTTTCCCGCCCGAATAGGAGAACGAAATGAAATTACGTCACATGGTGTGCGCGCTGTTTGTAGGAGCCCTTCTTGCGCCCGTTGCTGCGCAAGCGCAATCGGGCGAGCCGGGACGTTGTTCGAACGATTCAAAACTCCTCAATGGCGGTCCGACCTTGGTGTATGGCGAAGGGCCCGGCACTTGGTGGGGACTGATCATAGACGGGCTCAATGCGGCCGGCTTCGAGACCGACGAGGAAAAAATCGGCTATCTGAACCACGTGTTCGCCACCGACTTCGACAGTCTTGCTCAACTGAAAATTTACAACCTGAACTTGGTAGCTGAAAATTGGGACCTTAACCAGAACGGGTGGGTCTGCGCTTACGAACTGCGGGGGACCAAGGCATATCTTGACGATCCGTTCATAAATCTCACCTTCTTCGGCATCAGCGACGACAAGGTTAGGAAGTAAAGGACTAAATACTTAAGCCACTCGGCTCGTAGTAGGATACTGCCTTGAGTTACTACTCTTTCACCTTTGCTTAATCCCTCAATCACCGGAATGAATCCGCCGTTCTCCACCACATCGGTGACAGAGCGTTTTGGAAAGACGAGGTTTCCCTCCTTAATAACATCCTAATTAGAGTTTGAGAATGTTCTGAGGACTCCCGCGGGTATTGTCAACTTAACTCAAGAAGAAACGAGAATAGGGAATCCGACCATCGCTGATGTGAGCCACTGCCTCGTTATTGAATCGAACTTTATTTACTGGTCTGTAGGGGGTGTCAAGTTCGATATCACTTCGAGAGATCATATTACTCCCTCCAACCAAAGCGTGACAGTTAAGCCGAACTTTTGGTGGATGATCTCGTAGGACAGCTACTGCTAAAGTTCGCATCTCTACTTATTTCCCATAACGACAGTCCTGTTGGCATCGCCTGGTTCTCGACGAAAGACTATCTGATCTTTTTTGACAATTACGCAGCTCATACTCATGCGAGTTCAAAACTGTTCAATTGTCAGCCACGACACTGCTGTGCGGAGGTATAGCTACATGCGTAAACTGACTCACTTAGGTTTGCTAGTGTTTTTCTTGTCGGCTTCTTCGAGCGCTCTTGGTCAGAGCAATTATGCAACCTTGAGCGGGACGGTTTTCGACCCACAACAAAAGGCGATTCCCGGCGCAGCAGTACAACTCATATCCGAAAGTACTCAGGCGTCACGTTCAGTCAACAGTAATGAGCAGGGAATCTATCAGTTTACAGCCCTGTTACCCGGAACATACAAATTGACTGTTCAAGCTTCGGGACTCGCTTCGTTAACGCAGAACGTGACGCTCGAAGTTGGTCAGCAACTGACTCTCGATAGCAATCTCAAGCTCTCATCCTTGAGTACCACGGTTGAAGTTAAGACTGACACTTCCAACGTGCTGCGGACTACTGATGCGAGCGTGGGAGAAGTTGTCGAGCCTACGTCAGTCCGCAACCTTCCACTTAACGGTCGAATGTTGATTGAACTGGTGCTTACGGTACCTGGAGCGCATGAGAGTCACGGTGCACAGGCAGGTGATATGAGTGCTCTTTATTGGCGTCCCGGCCAGCGTTCAGCGGTAAGCATTAGTGGTAATCGGCCGAACGCTAATTATTTTCTGTTGGACGGCGCCACCAACACAGATCCGACGTTCAATACTCTGAACCTGAGTCCATCACCCGATAGTGTGCAGGAATTCAAAGTGCAAACAGGAAGCTACAGTGCTGACATGGGAGGAGCAGGCGGCGGTCAAATCAATATCGTCACCAGAACCGGCACGAACGAGTTTCACGGAACTGGTTACGAGTTTCTCCGCAACGACGCCCTTGATGCCAAGACGTTTAATGAGATGGATACTGACAACCATCTCGTGAGAAACAATTTCGGTGGATCGCTTGGCGGGCCAATCTTTAGGAACAAAAGTTTTTTCTTCGTTAACTATGAAGGCTTACGACATACGAAATCCGATACGATGATTGCTACGGTGCCGACCGAAGAAGAAATTAATGGCGACTTTAGTATGAGCGGTACAACGATCTATAACCCATTCAGCTCGCATGCAAATCCAAACTTTGATCCTACGAAACCAATTAGTCCCAGCAATCCTCAAATCATTCGGGACGCTTTCCAGGGGAATGTAATTCCTCAAAATCTGATTGATCCGAAGGCACTACAATTCCTCCGACAGTACACTCCACGTCCGAACATGGACATGGGAATGAACGGTTGCGGCATGACGATGATGGGAGTCCCGACGGTGGTTGGCGCTGGTGTCGATTGCAACAACTATCTCGATGTGCGAAACGAACATCACGTCACAGATCAAGCCACGTTTCGTTTTGACCAGACGCTGAAGGGCGGAGACAGTCTTTTTGGGCGCTATTCGTTTAGTAGTGAGAGTGGATTTACTCCGCAGAATCTTCCTGGCTTTGGCGCTATTCACGACAACTTCTCCCAACACGCAGTCGTAGGATGGAATCGGATCATTAGCCCGACGCTAGTGAACATGGCATCGATTAGCTTTTCACGGCTGTCGATGCACCGCTCATCCGAGAACAGTGAGAGCAACGACATAGTGTCGCAACTCGGCATACAGGGAGTTGGTTTTGGTGGTAAGGGAGCATTCGGCGCTCCCTGGTTTAATGTGCAAGGTTACTCGGGTATGGGTGATACTTTTATCGCGACACCGATGCATGCCTGGGATACGGTTCTCGAAGCACGTGATTCAGTGAACTGGCAGCTTGGGCGCCACAGTCTCAAATTTGGTGGCAGCTTTAGATACTTCATCTGGCCCATGTGGGGTTTCTTCCAAAACCGCGGGTACTATCAATTCACCAACGGGTTCACCACACAAACGGCAACCAACGACGGAACGGGTTCAGCTCTCGCAAGCTTCTTACTTGGATTGCCAGCGGTTAAGCAACGACAGGCTGGCATTCCTCAGATGCAGCTGCGTCAGTGGTATGCAGATGCTTTTGTGCAGGACAGTTTTCAGATCACGCGCAATACCACGATTCAACTCGGCGTGCGCTATGAATTCATGAGTCCGCTGCGCGACATTCGTTACGCCAACACTAATCTTACTTTCGTAAATGGCGTGCCTTCCGTTTTCATCGGTGGACAGCAGGGTTTTCCGGAAGGCCTGACGAACGCGAACAAACTTAACTTCGCACCCCGCGCCGGGATTTCACACAGCATACCCAAGCACGGACTTGTATTACATGCCGCATTTGGCATCTTCTTTACGCCGGTAGACATGAACACCTGGTGCAATCAACGTCACAATGTTCCTTACGTGTTTCCCGAGACACAACAGAGCGATAACTTCATCCCAGCGGCTGGCATTGTGGCAACTCACTTCAACTTCGCACCTGCAGTTTTGGGCGTCACCACTGTGAGCTTTGCTGCTGTTGAAGCCGATCCGCCACCGCAATACATCCAACAGTGGAGTGCATCGATCGAGAAGAGCTTGGGTCAGGAGATGACGTTGGAACTTGGGTACCTGGGATCGCACGGAGTTCATTTGCAGCGCAGTCATCTAATCAACAACGCGCCGGCCGGCCCTGGCGCGATTGGTCCACGTCGGCCATTCAAGACGTTAAGCTTTCTGCCAGGCATGGTTTTGCCGGACAATATCACAATTGCCAACACTACGTTTCCGGTTAGCGGGATCAACTTGCTCGAGAACTCTGCGCAAAGTTGGTATGAGGCGGGCTATGTGAATGTACGTCGCCGGCTCGCTAAGGGTTGGACCTTTCTGGCCAACTACACATACTCAAAGAACCTTAGCGATGCTCCGGACTTTCGCTCACCGATGTTTGAATCCGCGGCACCGCAGGACAACTCAAGGTTGTTTTTAGAGAAAGCCCCGGCTTGCGATATTCGACATCGCTTCTCACTGAGCACTGTTTATGATCTTCCATCACTGAGTCGGTCCGGGTTCTTAAGTGCGGTGTCGAAGAATTGGCGGCTCTCAGCTCTCTACCAGGCACAATCGGGATTTCCGTTTACCATTTCCGTGTTCGGCGATACGGCGAACGCCGGTACGCTTCTCGGTGAGAACCCAATCCGCGCCAACTACACAGGCCAGCCGGTATTCGGTTCAGGTACTGGTACGGCAGATCGGTGGTTCAATCCGGCGGCGTTTTCAACTCCGGCAGCGTTCACGTTTGGCAATGTTGGACGAAACTCGGTGTATGGTCCAAGTTTGCAAACTTTGGATCTCGCGCTACAAAGCGAATTTGCAGTGACTGAGACGGTCAAGTTTCAAATTCGTGCGGAGGCCTTTAACGCACTCAATCATACGAATCTTGGTACGCCCAATCGTTTCGTAAACACGCCCCAGTTTGGCACCATCACTGAAACAGCAACGCCAGGTCGGGAAATTCAGTTGGGAGTGAGACTTTCTTTCTAGCCTCCTGAATCGCCCTTAGATCCCGGTGCAGACGGGTTCGTACAATTCAGAAACTTGCCCCTTTTAACGGTCATCGCGGTTTCCGGCGTCGAAGCCCGACAGATTTATTGATTATCCTAATCTTTTTTGGCTTACGTTGACGCGACTATGGGCAACGGATGAGAATGTGTAGGAATCAATCGACGGCTAAATATCTTTCGGACGGCTAGTGAAGTGCGTTTCATGGTCGGGCTCCGAGTAGAGGTAACGTGGCGAGTAGCGTCAGTTGAAGCCATTCTTAATTTGGCCTCCAGCTCCGAGAGTATGGAATTGAACATTGGTAGATGAGGTTGTCCTCTGGGAATCTACCACCCATCAAAATCACCCAAATCACGGGAGGTCCCTTGGGCCAGGTGCTGGGCCGTCGATGCTGTTGCAGAGATCGCTTCTGGATCGCCGTGTTCGCGCCGATGGCGAGCGCCAGCAAGACTATCGCGATCAGAAAAAAGCCCGGATATTTCAAGAGCATCCTGATGGCGAAACGAACTCCTGGATCATCTCTGCCTCACTAATGAATCAAACTTATTCACTCGTACCTGAGCGCCACCATTGGATCGACTTTGGTCGCGCGCCGCGCGGGAACGAAACAAGCCACCAGCGCGACGATAGTGAGCAATACCGCTGAGGCGGCGAAGGTGATTGGATCTCTGGGTTGTATTCCGAAGAGCATGCTGGTAAGGCTCTCGAGATATTTCGTCAGCACATAGGCGCCACCTAAACCAAGCGCGACGCCGATTAAGGTCAAGGTCATCCCTTGTCGCAGAATCATCGTCAGCATCCGGCCGCGGTTTGCGCCGAGCGCCATGCGAATCCCGATCTCATGCGTGCGCCGCGAGACGGAATAAGCTAGCACT
>DATEXA010000462.1:0-3471 GCA_035257465.1 Pyrinomonadaceae bacterium
CTCGTGAGCGGTTCGTTGAACTTTAACGGGAATCAGATCATATTGACATTGCCCGGTTCGCCTGCATCGGCTTCCGCAACAACTCAGGCTTCCTCGTCCGGCTTCACCAAGGAGTTCCTCAAGGCGGGCATCGAAGAAATGTCAGTGATTAGGGAGTGGCGAGTTACGCTGAGGAACGCGGTCCAGCGAGGATACCCGATCACAGAAGACTGGGTGGGCGCTTTTCGGGCGCGCGCTGAACAGAGCCTGCGACTGGTGTCATTGGCGGCCACAACAGAATCTGACAAGAGCGCATTTCAGTTGCTCACAAACGTGTTCAACAATATGAAGAGCTTGAGTGCGCGATTCCTGGAAGCGAACAAATCCAGGACTTATGTCGCTCCCGAATCGCTCGATAATGATCCGCTCGATCAAAGAGTTCTGAATTGTGCGCGCGGGCTTGCTGCCATGGCCGCAAGCGGCCAGTTTACGGACGATGGTTCATGTCACTGAGTCTATCGAATTCGCTTCGTGCCGCCTCGTGCCCCACTTGGAACCCAAATAGCCCGAATCCAGCCCACTTGGTGTCTTAAGCTTTCTTCTCAGTTTGGTCTGCCCAACCACGAATATTGCCAGCCGACAGAGACGTTATGGTAATTTCCACCGTAGCGGATGTAGGCGCCATTGTTGTAGCTCAACTTTATTGCCTGGCGCTTAGACAAAGGAATAGAGGCTGTGGCTCCAATGCGAGAATTCCTTTGTAGCGTCGCTTCGTTTATTGCGCCATTGATCGATGTGCTTCCGCCAAACCAAAAATTGGCGTCAAACGAAACCCACAATCTGGGCTTGAAATCGTAGCTGAGGTGTCCTTCGAAAGAACCTGTTGGGCTTTGCGACTGGGTGTTCGTACCAGGTGAGAATTGATTGTGCGAAAAGAACTCCGAGTTGGTAGTAAAAAACCAGACTCCTCCGTATCCATCAAGAATCCAATGGCCCCAACGCCTGGAATAGCCAAGCTCTGGCTTAATAGCCCAGCGATTGGTTCCATAGTTGATGAGTTTGGTCGGATCGTACTGGCCCGTGGGGGGCACCAGTTTGATACTGACTCCGATAATCGTCTTCTGCCTCCATTTTGAGTACTCCTGAACGGCCATAGCTGGGCCGCCTTTGAGGTTCACCGAAAACCGAAAACTGCTGGCCAGGAGGCCAGAGCGGTAGGCAAGCGTTTCCGCATTGGCGACAGTTCCCCGGAAGTTTCCAGCACCATAGGGCAGGGAAGCGGTGAAGTTGGCCGTACGGGAGAAAAAGTTCATGGAGTGGGAAAAGCTTAGAATGGAAATGTTAACTCTCGCCGTCGCTTCAGTAATGGGTACTGTTCCATCAAAAATAACGCTTCCGTCGAGGTAGGAATACGTCAGGTTCACAGCGTTCGAGTGTAGAGGGGTAATGACATAAGCCCGGGGAGCAAGATCTTGCGCGTGGGAGGTCGTGGCCAGTAAACAGAATACCAAGACAATTGGGCGCAATTCTGACGCTAAACACCTCATTTTCAGTAGCGTAGGGACTTATTGCTGCCCTAACAGCTGTCAGGTTTGACAGTGCTCATGGGCTCTTTGAGCATCGCGACCAAGTCGAGCACAACGGCGAAACGTCGTGCCTAGCTAGAGTCGCCAAAGAGCCAAATGTCTCCGATTGCCGAAACATGGTGTGGGTTCCGGAAATTCTGAGCCGTTTTGATTTGCTCCCAAGTTCTCTTCCAGTCACGAGATGACCTTTTCTCCCCGAGGGTCCATCGACGTGGATAAAGCGACCGTGCTCGAAGACCTGATCGAGGAGGCCGCTGCCATATCTTCGTCGTGTAATACCTTTCCCCACTCGCTCACTGGCTTACTGGTTGTGAAGATCATCGGCTGTTTCTTCAGGTGCCGATCGTTCACTACAGGGAAGAGCACACGTTGATAGCGTCCGGCTCGTACGTCGACTCCGCTGCTAAACGGCCAATCTCTATGATTGTGACAACTTAGCTCGGCCCCAAGGGCTGTAAGTATTGACAGTTCACGTCTTTCTCGACGTCCCCTAGGATGCAAAATGATTCCTGACATGGTTTTGCATGGACTGCGTTGACTTTGGTGCGGTACCAGTGCGTCGCAAGGCTAGGACATCTGAAGGTGGCTGATGAGTACCTCCTCGAGTCCGGCGCGATCAACGGTACATAGGCTCGAACTCAAAGGAGTAGCCAAAGAAGCTGCGGAACATAAGTATCCGTCCCTCTATCAGATCAATACCCGCGTTTTGTTAAACGAATTGTCTAGGGGCTTGCAACGTCGAGCGACATTGGACGACATCTCCGACGCAGAACTTGATCGGCTTGCATCTGAAGGGTTTGACTGGCTCTGGTTTCTTGGCGTTTGGCAGACAGGTCTCGCGGGACGAGATGTGTCACGAGCGAATACCGAGTGGCAGGCTGAGTTCCGCGCGTCTTTCCCGGCGCTGCAGCGGGACGACATATGCGGTTCTTGCTTTGCCATCACAAAATATGATGTGCATTCGGACGTTGGCGGCGACGCGGCCCTGCAACGCCTCCGGGACAGGCTCCGGGAAAGAAGGATGCGGCTATTGTTGGATTTCGTACCCAACCACACGGCACTGGATCATGCGTGGGTTCAAGAACATCCGGAATACTATGTCCATGGCACGGACGAGCAACTCCTCTACGAGCCCCAGAACTATGTGCGCATGAATTGTGGCTCGAACGCCAGAATTCTGGCCTACGGCCGCGACCCGTACTTTTCCGGGTGGCCAGACACGCTCCAACTGAACTATGCGGCGCCGACGCTGCAAGACGCAATGAGGCAACAGTTGGAGAAGGTCGCCGCCAAATGCGATGGCGTGCGCTGCGACATGGCCATGTTAGTTCTGCCAAATGTTTTTGGCCGTACCTGGGGCTTGCAGATGGAACCGTTTTGGCCCGGAGCAATCGAGTCTATCCGATCAAAGTGGCCAAGCTTCCTATTCATGGCAGAAGTTTACTGGGATCTTGAATGGACACTCCAACAGCAAGGCTTTGACTACACGTACGATAAGCGACTCTATGATCGACTTCGAGACGGACATGCCGGGCCCGTGAGGGATCATTTCCGGGCGAACAAAGAGTTTCAGCAAAAGTCCGCGCGCTTTCTTGAGAACCACGACGAGCCTCGGGCCGCTGCGACATTTACACTGGAAGTGCATCAGGCCGCCGCGGTATTGACCTTCCTGTGCCCAGGCCTGCGATTCTTTCACGATGGTCAGTTTGAAGGCCGAGCCAAGAAGTTTTCTGTCCACTTGGGCCGACGACCGATTGAGGCTACAAATTCGCGCCTGTACGATTTCTATGTTCGCCTCATGAATTGTGTGCATCTACCACAGACTGAGGATGGAGAGTGGCGCTTACTCAATTGTGTAGCGGCTTGGGACGGCAATTGGACGTCGGACTGTTTCGTATGTTTTGCG
>DATEXA010000463.1:0-2019 GCA_035257465.1 Pyrinomonadaceae bacterium
TATTCGTAACTTTTCAATTTACCAAGACTCAGATGAGCTCCGAAGCGAGGAATGAGTTTTCACGTAAAGTATGACGATCGCTTGCAGAAATCCGCGAAGCGGGCGCAGCCGCGATAAAGGCAATTAGACAATTGCGTTCAACTGCACCCACGCCGCGAGAAACGCTCGGCGCCGGGGTCGCGCGCATTGCGCAGGAGAAGCTGCACCTGCGATCTCGTTGTCCATCGGATGGATGATGGCATAACGCGATTCCTGATCAAGGTTCAGATCGCGACGAAATAACGTTCGTTGCGACCGATGGGAAACATTTTGTTGAGCCAGTGGCTCCGGTCACCAACATCGTAGCAGGATAAGTCGTAGCTTTAGAGCGACTTGGATCCTGGGCATTGGATCCTTTCTTGAGTAAGAGCCCCCGTTCAGACGCCTTGCGTTGCTATATCCGATGCTCTTCAAGCAGCGCAGCTATCCGAAAACACCTTCTCGCACGGTGGGAATATTAGTTCAGCAAAACAGTATCAATAAACTGAAGACAATTTTACCGATGAAAACATCACTAAAACGAAATCTCGAAAGGACTGATCTTCTGTTCGCTTCTCCTGTTCACCATCAGAAACGCACCGCCAGGCGCACATCCGTACTCTCTCCGATTCTAAAACATTTGAATACAGGCACTCAGGCCTTTGCGATGTTCGTTGGTCTAGCGTTTTTGAGCAGCCCCGTTGTTGCGTTTCCACTTACTTTTATGCAAAGCAAGGACTCCCAAACAAAAGAGTCAGCTCCTGTCAAGGCGACAAAGACTGAGGTTGCTATCGACAACTTCAGTTTCTCTCCAAACACAGTGACGCTATCAGTAGGCGCAACAGTGACCTGGACTAACCACGATAACGTCGCACACGTTGTGTCCAGTGCTGACAATCAATTTAAAAAGTCGCCTCTATTGAAGACCGGCCAGAGCTTTTCCAATACCTTCGCCACAACGGGAACCTACAATTACTTCTGTTCTATCCACCCGCGGATGACGGGGAAAATCATTGTCAAGTAAACATCAACTCCACCGACTATATGAAATCACCACAGTGCTGGTTTCTTTTCAAAGGCGCGCTCCTAATTGGTGTGCTGGCTTTGTGCCTTGGCGGTCCAAGCGTCGTGAAAGGAGATAGCGATCCTTTATCTATCGGCGTGGTACAGCCGGAGACATTGAACGATCCCACCGAACCAGCCCAAGGCTATCTACAGGTCTATTCGGCGACGGATGAGTTCAATGATGGTGGTCTCGTCTATTACTCGCACAGCTCCTATGCGATCTACACGATTGACGGAGAGCTTTTCAGGATCGTCGAAAATCACATTTCGCCCGGTAACGAAAGCCCCGAGTTAGTGGCATTGCCTGCTGGATCTTATGTGGTTATAGCCCGATCTAACAGGCAGGGAGACGTCCGTATTCGCTTTGCCATCGAAGAAGGCCAGCTCACGGTGCTCGATCTCGACCTCGGCGCAGGGGACGGACAGACGGTTACCTTCACACGAGTCGTTACGCCTTGTGGGCAACTGGTCGGTGGTTCGCGAGTTCAAGCCCCAATCGTGACTTCTCAATTTTATGAAAACTTACATGAACTCCGATACGGGAAATGAGTTTGAGGCAAGGTACAACGCTCGTGTCGCGAAAATCCGCAAAGCGGCTGCTATCGCCTTAAAGGAATTAGATCGATTGCGTTTAGCGGCGCCCGTGACACAAGAAGCGTTCGATGCTGAGGTCGCGCGCATCGCACAAGAGAAGCTCCAGCCGTACGGATGCGATCTCGTAGTTCATTCGATGGGTGATGGCGTCACGCGATTCTTAATCAAGGTCCAGAGCACTGGGAGAAAATACGATCTAATCAAAAGTTTTTTTCATCGTGATGATGGATCGCCCCTGGTAGCGGAGGTCTGACTGATGACCCTCGACCTCAAAGGAAAGCGGGTCGTTGTAACTGGTGGGAAACACGCCGTCGAGCGCGCAATCGCTGAAGCAGTAGCACA
>DATEXA010000464.1:0-21919 GCA_035257465.1 Pyrinomonadaceae bacterium
TGCAGTTAAGTAAAAGAATTGCCAGCGCGATCGCCGATGCAGGGACGGAACGACGCCGGGACGCGGCGGTGAACAATTCTGAAGGTAGAATAGTTGAAACGAAGGAACAGGTGAGCATGTGACATCCTCCTGAATTAATGAGTTTTTCGGTACCCCTCTAATAGACTTTCAGAGAGGCGGTCAGCAAGACAAATGTCGATGGCATGTCCGATATGCTTCAGCTTGTCGATTTACATCATTTGCTCCTCAGGCCCAACAAGCTAAATTATATCGGACAACCGATTCGTCAAGAGGGGACTTTTCCCGTGTGAAACCTTCAAAGAGTTGTGTTAAGTTTTCCAGCGTTCGAGCTCTCCTACGAGGGACAGTCGGCTGCGGCGAATTAGCTGCCTGAACTTCGGCTTTAACTGACCCGATCGAACAAGTAATAAGAGTTTCGGAAAGTGATACACGCATTGGAGCAATTCCCACTCTAGTCGTGTGTCGATAACGCCCGTTAGTTATGACGCCTGAAAGATTCCAACAGACTCTGAAGATCTATCACGCGGCACTTGAATGTGACCCGGAACGGCGCTCTGCACTTCTGGATGAAAAGTGCGGTCGCGATCAAGATCTGCGACAAGAAGTTGAGTTGTTACTGGCCGGGGGAAAAACCGCCGAGGCATCGTTACTATCGATGGCTATGAAGGAGTCTGTCAGAAGGCTGACAGACGAAAACCCGCGCGTGCTTGTCGGCCAGACTCTGGACCACTACGAGGTGCTGTCGTTGGTCGGGAGTGGCGGCATGGGTGAGGTCTATCGAGCTCGCGATATCAATCTGGGCCGAGACGTCGCTCTCAAAATACTTCCTGAGGGTCTATCTTCAGGCGGGGAGCGACGACGTTTTGAGAGAGAGGCACGCGCGGCCTCCGCTCTTAACCATCCCAACATTCTCACTATTCATGAAATTGAACAGGTCGATGATCACCGGTTTCTCGTCTCGGAATACATCGAAGGTGAAACTCTACGCGATCGCCTGGCAAGAGGTCGCTTGCCGGTAAATGACTCGCTCGAAATCGCGATTCAAATTGCCAGTGCTCTTGAAGCTGCACATGCTGCAGGAATAGTTCACCGAGACATCAAGCCTGAAAACATCATGCTCAGGCGAGACAACCTCGTTAAGGTGCTGGATTTCGGACTCGCCAAGGTCTCTGAATTGGGAACGACATCTACTAAGCCAGAACAAGCAACGCTTGAGTGGTTCCACACCGATTCAGGAGTTGTGCTTGGTACCTCAGCGTATATGTCTCCTGAACAAACAAGGGGACTTCCGATTGATGGACGCACCGACATCTGGAGTTTGGGCATAGTCTTGTACGAGATGGTTAGCGGTTCGCCGCCGTTCAACGGTGAAACGAAGAGTGATGTGCTTGTTTCAATCCTACAAAACGAACCTCCTAGACTTACGAGCGAAGTAACAAATCACAGGGGCGCACTAAAGCGGATCTTTGACAAGGCCCTACAGAAAGATCGAGATCAACGCTACCAGTCGGCGACGCAAATACTCGAGGATCTAAAGAAACTTAGGCTCGAGACCCAAACACATGCCACAAACCTCAGCACTGCGAGGTCGTTGGCCGTCTCGACATTCAACGCACGAGGTCTGAAGATCGCTCTCTTTGCGGGAATGGTGATCGTGGCCGGACTCGCATGGTACAAGTTGAGTCGACCTACCACCGCGCGGCCTGTCCAACCAGCCCCAAAAGTGACACCGTTCACTACCTTTCCAGGACGCGAGCAACAACCGACTTTCTCGCCCGATGGCAATCAAATCGCCTTCTCGGCAAACGGAGATAAAGGCGACAACTTCGATATCTACATCAAGCTGGTAAATTCCGAAGCGATGCCATTGCGACTCACATCGAATCCAGCGGATGACATCTATCCAGCGTGGTCACCTGATGGCAATCTGATCGCATTTGTCCGACACGTCGGTGCGCAGATAGGCATTTACACGATTTCGCCATTGGGAGGCACTGAACGAAAACTATATTCAGGCACCTCCGCATTCTTCTCGTTCTACGAGTTTGGGAACGCGCTGTGTTGGTCTCCGGATGGAAAATATCTGGCCTTTTCAAGTCAGCCTTCCATGGATCAACCTAACAGTATCTTTCTCTTATCAACCGACACTCTCGAAGCACATCAGATTACCCAACCACCTGAAGGCTTTCTTGGAGATTCGACTCCAGCCTTCTCGCCTGACGGCAAACTGCTGGCTTTTGTGCGTGGGGCTTCGAGTCGCGATGTCGAGGTCTTTGTGATGCCCGTGTCAGGGGGCGAACCAAAACGGCTTACCTATGATAATCGCAGTGGCAGGAGCCTGGCCTGGACCGCAGACAGTAAGTGGATCGTATTCTCGTCGTGGTTTTATGGCGGACTGAAGTTGTTCAAGGTTGAAGCTGCCGGAGGAACTCCGCAACAGTTGGACGTCGGCACCGAGTTCGCTTCGACGCTAGCCATTTCGAAGAACGGAGATCGACTCGCTTACTCCCAGGAGCGTCGAGATACAAATATCTGGCGAATCGATCTTACGGGGTCAACAGCTCCCAAGTCGCACACGAACCTTATTTCGTCTACGCGACAGGACTACAGTCCACAGTACTCTGCCGACAACAAGAAAATCGCATTCACTTCAGGTCGCACCGGCAGTAACGAGATCTGGGTTTGCGACGCAGATGGTCAGAACGCCGTGCCCATCACCTCTTTTGGTGGTCCAGACGTTGGCACTCCACGGTGGGCACCTGACGGGCAACAGATTGCATTTGATTCTTTAGCCCCGGGACGTCGCGACGTTTTCATTATCGGTTCGCAGGGTGGCAAGGCACGTCGTCTTACGGGCCACGACTCCAACAACGTTCGACCGAGTTGGTCACACGATGGGCAATGGATCTATTTCGGATCGGATCGCAACGGCGACTGGCAACTCTGGAAGGAACCCGCTCAGGGAGGTCAGCCTGTACAGCTAACACGCAAGGGCGGTCGCGAGGGTTTCGAGTCAGCAGATGGAAAGTTTGTGTACTACGCCAGGGGCTATGGGGTTGCCGGACTTTGGAAAGTACCAACTGAGGGTGGAGAGGAAACGTTGGTACTCGACGGAATCTACCAGGGCCTCTGGGGTTTGTTAGACAAAGGTGTCTATTTCATCAATCCTGACACTACCCCTCACGCAGAGATTGAGTTCTACAATTTCGCCACGGGACGCACGACGAAAGTGTCAGAAGTTGAGAAGGAGCTGCAGTTGGTCTACCCCAGTTTGGCAGTTTCCCATGATGGTAAGTGTCTTCTCTATGTTCAGGTCGACAGTTTTGAAAGCGACATCATGCTTGTCGAGAACTTCCGGTGAATTTTGGGAATGTTATCCACAGATTGCCGATTACGCAGGTTCACTTTATAGAAGGTTGGATTAACACCTTTTTTTGCAAAGGAATCTCTTTATCGGCGTTATCCGGATAAATCGTTCTTTCATCTCCGAGGCTCCCTCGGTGCCAGGTTCCTACTGGCATAAAGCTGCCGCTTAAAAAAGGCACAAAGTTCCTATTGTCTTTGTTTGAGCCAAACTCTAATCTACTTACGAACCAATCAGCTGCGGCAACAGCTCGAAGGGTCGCATTCTTCCCGACAGCGCTTACAAAATGAAAACCAGGTAATAAGACGTTCCGCCTCCCTGGCGGACGAGGTTGCGTGGGGTGAGGACACGTAACCAACCAGGCGGGAGATTGTGGGAGATTTCCCGCCACATATTTTTGGTCAAAGCTCAACTATCCGGCGAATCCTCGCAACCCACTCCACGGATCTCCGCCCTTTGAACTCCTAATCGAGACAAACTAGACATTCATATTTATGCTGCGGGAACTCGTAGAGTTCGGAAGCAGAATAAGGACCTCCATCACCGCGATGCACCCTCAATAGTGATGCCCTCCCCAGCGGTTTTCCGAGGAGGGCATTTCTAATTACTCTTCAAGTTCCGGAGGTGTTACTGGGCTACCACACTTGTCTAAACCGGGGGTGTCAAGCAGCGCGATCTGTGAGGTATTGATCTCAAGTATTCATAGACGGCCCTTAAGTCCCGGTCAGTCTTCTTGCCAAAAACCGGCCACGGCATCACTTGCAGCAATCCGTTATCAAACGGAGGAACACCTGGTGATGTTGTATCTTCACCAGTGCGCAATACATGAATGAACTGCTCGAGTGTCAGACCAGCCGGTAATCCATTTCCGTCTGGAGTTAGATTGCGGCTTCTGAATGGACCAAAATCCATTCCGCCGGAAAGGTAGCAGTTAACGTTGATTTGTTCCGGGCTTTCACCTGCAAAAGGATCGCCTCCTGGCAAATACGACGGGTTTGTGTGGCAGTCGTTACATCCACCCGTGTTAACGATATAGCTACCCAAGCCGACGAGAGCGCGGTTCTTGCCCTTGAGATTGAGCTCTACAGGAGCGATATCGAATCCGCGTTGAATGATGCTCTCATCGTTATTCTGGATCATTAACGCTAAAGGTTGAGCCATATGGCCGCTTCTTACGGGGCTGTTAGTTTTCGAAAAGGCGGCTATTACCGAAGGGCTAACAACAAGTAAGGCGATGCCGGTCAGGGCTAGCAATGTGCACAGCAATAGTTGACGTTTCATTGGGAGGTCCTTTTTGAAAGAGGGTTAAACTGCAAAGCCCTTTCCTGGGCGCCAGGAAAGAGAGGACACCTGTGAGACGCAGGTTTCAAAGCGGGGACTGAATCAATTAACCTGGGCAGACGGGAATCTAAGTCACCTTTTATAGCAACACGAGCGATCCGTCAATGTTAAGTGGGAAGGGAATTGGACCAAACTGCAGGTGAATCAAGAACCACTACTGCCAATGGCACGCCTTAACCTACTTACTTCTTGTTGCGGTTCGGCAACTTCAATAATCAGTTTCTTGTATCGTTCATGCTCCAACTCGATCACAATTGTGTGCGCCGGCTCATGAACATCCCAGAACACAAACTCTCCCTCTTGATAAAACGTTCCAGCTCGAAAGATGTTTGGAATGTTAGCTCCCGCGACCTTTAAGCCGTTGAACCAACCCATCGCCGGCTCGGGATCCACATGAGCGCTTCGAATATGAGAAAGAGGTATCGACAGCTGACTCCGCAAAGCCCACACCTTGTCCAACCCCTCCACTTCAAAGATCACTTTGTCAGGTTCTATCGTTATCTCAACCATACAATTCCTCCCTGGCAGGAGGTAGTGTCTGACTTAAGGTCTTCTCAGCGCAACCTCTGCGTCCTCAATGACCGCGCGGTTCGAGGCCGAAAAGCATTTACCGCTTCCCTTCACCGATTTCCTCGAGATACAGAAAGAAACCTTGCGATGGCAACCCTCATTCAGGGTCACTCGGATTATTGAAGAGTGCCGTTAACTTAATGCTGCCGTGACCGAATTGCGGAAAGTTAAACGCATTTCGATCACCGGGATCGAGCGTAGAGGCCGTATCGTCGGGTGGAAAAAGCACCAGCGAGTTGAGAAAAGCAATTACACGCAACTGCTGAATTGATGATAGACGCGCGAAAGCGTCACGAGCAGTTTGAGCCTCTCCACCATGGCGCAGGATGACTTCCATCAGGTTAACACTACGACCATCATGACCGTAAGGAGCAGTTGAACCCACCCCCCACAGCGGTGTGGTCAAGAATTCGGTACGCAGAGTCCCATCGAAGTTTCGTTCATAGAAAGCCGCACCGAGGTTGTGTCTTTTGAAATCAGTGAAGATATTCTTAACGAGAAATGAGTTCAACTTCGGCACTTTCAACGTTGGGAAACCAGAGTGGTCATCTTGCAGATCAAATAGTGGAACTGCAGTGGCAAACAGGTTGTTAAAGATGCCTCGCTGGGAATCATAGGATGTTTCGACATCGGCCACTCGACGGTCGCGATTGATTTGGAGGTCAGCGATATGACAATCCGTGCAACCAACGCGTTCGAAGAGATTGCGACCCTGCCGCGTGTCGTCTGTCTGCTGATATAGAGCAGGCTTAAAATAGTTGAGTAAGTAGAATTCCATAAAGTCGACGAGACTCGTTGGGATTTCGTTTGCGATTCCATCATGATCAGGATCGGCGATCTGACTATCTGTCGGGGGCACTTCGAGTTGATCTTGCGCTCCATCCAGAACCATTCCGGCTGGCGTCGTGATCCTCGCGCCGTTGTGGGCCTGCATCAGTTCAGAATCGACTGATTGCAGACCCATCTCATCATTGAAAGCACCCACAACAAATTCACGGATGGAGATTTTCCCGCCGTGCGCGAAGAATGGCCTGACTCGCAAATCGGGATCAACGCCATGCACTTCGCTGGTATCAACGCTACCGTCCGGCTGAGCCTTGATTGCGCCATAGCTAATGCCCTTGCTGTTTAGAGGTTTGCTTATCGCATGATTCGCAGCGTGAGCTTCAGCTATTGCATCACTGCGAATTGCTCGCAAGTCTTGAGTGATCTCATCTGCCAACATCTCTTTCAAGCCAAGGCCAAAAAGATGTGGAGCATCGCGGCTGTCAGGTCGCGTGTTCACATCACCGCCTGAACCAGCTGAGCCGCGAGGTCGACCATGACATCCGGCACAACTATCGGAAAGTCCCGCGCCGAGAGCCAGGTTGTTGTTGATATCGCCAGTGCCGTCTCCATCGAGAGGTCCCTGACCCTGACTACGAAGGAACTTTCGCTGGAAGAGTTGGCGACCTCGTCGAATCGCCCGAAACGGGTCACGCGCAATTATGAATGACGAGGAATCAGGGGTTGTCCAACTGCCCCGCCCAGTGCCAATCTCCTGGGTAAGCGATTTTGCGATGCCGAAATTCGCAACGTTGGGATTCTGTGTTCGATCAACCATTTGAGCACGCGTTGGTGTGCTCCTCCACAAAGCAAAAACTCCAGTTAGAACCAGGAACGAGAAGACTGCGAGGATTTTGAGGGTCATTGTTCGATGCATATTGATCTCCTGTAATCGAGAGGCCCGCTTAGTGGTGCGAGGCGTTTCCTGTGGCAATTGACGGCCAGATAATTCGCAGAGAGCGAAACTCGCGGCACTACTTCAGCCGTTTCGTTTCTGCTCGTCTCGTGTTGTGGGTGTGGTAAGATACCCACCCCCGAAGCTAACCTTTGACCACAGGCGTGGGCTCAAAGTCCTAAGAGTGGCGTTAGATAATTCTTAGAGATTTGCTAGAAGAGCTTATGTCGCTAAGCCTCAAACATACTTACAGGTTTGATACGTTTGTGCTCGATGTCGACGAGCAAGTACTTCTGCGCGACGGCAGCATGGTGCCTTTGACGCCGAAGGTTTTCGAGACGCTGCTGTTACTTGTGAGGCATCAAGGCTCCATCGTCACCAAGCAGACGATCCTTGAGACTCTTTGGCCGGATGTCTTCGTTGAAGAGAGCAACATAACGTTCAACATCACGAAGCTCAGAAAAGCTCTCGGTGATACCAAACGACCGTCGCTCTATATCGAGACTGTGCCGCGGAGGGGTTATCGGTTTAAGACAGAGGTCAAAGAAGTTCTTGTTGAGGATGATTGTCGTTCACCAACTGCGGAAACAGCGCTCGGCAACAACGGGCGAGTTGCAACAAACGAGTTGGCCGCGACTGAACAACTAACCACAGTCGCTCAGGAAACCACCCAGGTCCTCCGCAGTTCCCCATCCTATTTCACCGCAACCAAGCGAACAGTCTTAGTTGTAGCGGCTTTATTTGCGGTGATTCTCCTGGTAATTGTCGCTGCCGCGAGCTGGCGTTATAAGCGAGGCTTTTCCCAGGGTCAGAGACAAAGCAATCAGTTGATAGCGCAGACTTCGGCTACCCCGCCGGATCTGAGGTATGAACAGATTACAACCTATGGCAACGTAATTTCTGCGGCTATCTCGCCTGACGGGAAGCAAGTCGCATATGTTCGGGAAAACAGTAGTCAGGAGAGCCTTTGGTTAATCCAACTAGCTACCTCGCTTAACATACAGCTTATCCCGCCCGGAGATGTCGCTTTTAACAAAGTCTCGTTCTCGCATGATGGTGACTATCTTTACTTCAGCCGCCACGCTGAAAACGAGCAAACCGATCTCTATCGTATTCCGGTCTTACACGGTCCCCCGACAAAGCTGCTTGAGAATCTCGAAGGTAACTATTCGTTGTCAGCTGACGATCGCAGAGTTGTATTCAAGCGGCGCAATCGAAAAGACGCAGAAGACACCCTCTACATAGCCGAATTGGATAGCGGTCAGGAGCGTCCGCTGGTTACCCATAAGCAGCCTGATTGGATCTGGGCGTTTTCGCAGTCACCTAACGGAAAGAGCGTTGTGTTTGCAACAGGTGAAACCGATTCTGGACGAGCGACGATGAATATCCTGGAGGTTAATACTGAGACAGGTCAGGAGAAGCTCTTACTCAAACCAAACTGGTATTACATCAGGCAATTTGAATGGTTACCGGAAGGCGATGGCCTACTTGTTTGCGGTCGAGAGAGCGCAACTGAGGATCCGCAAATCTGGCGAATGTCTTATCCGAGTGGCGCACTACTGAAGTTGACTAATGATTTGAACAATTACTTATCATTCAGTATTAACGCTGATGCCAGCAAGATGATTGCGGTGCAAAGTCAGCTGGCCTCTCATATCTGGGTATCTCAGAACATCAACGGAAGCAAAGGCACGAACGTCGCCGATGGTCGAGGCCGAGTTGCGTGGACGGCGGATGGACGAATCATTTTTAACTCATCGTCAGTTATGGGCTCTTCTGATCTTTGGATTGCAAAACCTGATGGTTCAGATCCCAAACAGCTGAGCTTCAACACGGGATTCAACGATTGGCCGGCAATTTCCACTGATAGCAGGACGATAGTGTTTCAATCTAACCGCACGGGCGTTCAACATTTGTGGCGAATGAATTTGGACGGTAGTAATCAGGTTCAGCTTACCAATGGCTACGCGGAAAGAAATGCAGCAATTTCTCCAGATGGGAAGTGGGTCTACTTCAATTCTTCAGAAAATGGTTGGCTTTGGAAGATCGACTCTAACGGTGGTCAACCTGTTCAATTGACAAACGAATATGCCGCTTATCCGTCAGTCTCGCCTAATGGAAAACTGATCGCCTGTTTTCATTTCCCCAGGGTAAGTCATGAGGCCCGGATCACCGTGAGGAGCACCGACGATATGAAAACAGTCGCCGAGCTAACACTTGCTCCCGGTTTCTGGATCTCGCGCAGTATTCAATGGGAAGCTGACAACGCGACGTTGCTTTATGCGAACGAGAGCGAAGGAAAACTTAAGCTCTACCGCCAATCAATTTATTCTAGCCCACCGCAAGAAGTGTCAACTCTGAAAGCTGAAGATGAATTCGAGTTTGCATTCTCACCCAATCACAAGCAACTGGCTTACATAAGTAGCAAGTGGAATCACGACGCGGTTTTGGTCGCGGGCTTGAAGTGAAACCACGAAAGACCATTATCGATGACAACGAGCCAGCTCAGATCACTTCACCTTTGCGGTGAAAACCTCTTCCATCAGATAGGGCTGCCGACAACCTGTCGCAGGATCCAGCTGCCGCCGACTATCAGTCCAGATCGGATATGAGATTCCGCCAAACGAAACAAGACCTTCGTAGTCTCCCTGTTGATTACCGTAATTAATTCCCACGCAAGGAAAGACGCCGTTGCAGTCGTGCTCGTTTGAACTGATTGTGCTGACCCTGACGTCTGCACCCGGGAACGACTGACCACCGTTAGTCGACTTGGCAAGATAGTAATCCGTCTGATACCGGAAACCGGTCGTATCATTTCGAGTGTCATAGAAAGCTACGTTCACATCTCCCGTCACCGCATCGACTGACATCCAGTGGTTAAAACGATCCACAGGGGTAGACAATTGATCTCCAACTCGGATCGGTGCCGACCAAGTTGCGCCGAGATTGTCCGAATAAGAGAGGAAGATGTCCGTCGTTTTGGCAGAGGTCAGATCCATCCAGCTGCAATAAATTCGTCCGCGATGCGGGCCAGAAGATCGATCGACATCGAGTGACGGATAGACGAGCGCGCCGCGAAACGACTCCGCCGGAATGGCAATGTCAAAGGCCAGTGTCTTGGGAGATATCGTCTTCGGTATGTCCCACGTTTGTCCTCCATCAAACGAGCGATTGAAAACTATTGCATTGGCTTTGTAGTCGTTCCACGCAGCATAGACTTCACCATTTGGTCCGACCGAGGGAGAAGCTCCAATTGATTGACCCGGGCCATTCGGATCATCAATTCTCGTCGAAGTGAATGTCGCTCCGTGATTCGTCGATCTCGCTAATCTGACACCGCCTCCCCTGGACCCTCCGGAAGCAGCGTCCCACGCGATGTAGACGTTATCGCGAAACGGGCTATTGACGTTCGCGTCGGCGGTGATCATCGGCTTATCGTTGAAGTGATTTGTGCCGTTTTGGAAATCAAAAAATGTAACGTTGGGATAAGTCTTTCCGCCGTCAGTTGATCTCGCAACAGCCATTTCGGTTCCATTGATCCCGTTACCTCCTCCGAAGAAAACAACGATGTAACCGTAAAAGACGTTGTCACTCGAGTCGAACGCGAGCGTTGGATCCGAGCCAAAGTCTAACCCGCTTTTTGTTTTAGGTGGGGGCAAGGGCAAGTCAACGCCACCCCAGTTTGCGCCGCCATCCGTTGAGTAGTATCCGCGCATTGGTAATCTAAAGATCTCGTTTGAGCCAGCCGCCAGAGTCTCCGGCTTGTTAGTGTTGAGAGTGATGTAGGTTTCGCTTTGCGGACCACACTCGTTCGAGACATCCACGTTGCTGCCGTAACTTACCGAAGTTGTGGAGGTAGGCGCCGAGTCTGCGCCGTTGTTGAGGATGAACTGATATTTGTCCCACCAGGTTGGATCGTGTGCAGTGTTGCCGGCGGACACTCGTGTCGTTGATGTAGAAAAAAGAAGCGAGCTTGCGATTAAGCCGACAACGGATGCAATCAAAAGACCTTTTGTAATTTGCATGAAAGAATCTCCTTGGTGACACAAAGCTTAGATAGACCGGGAAGCGGTGGCTCAAACACAATCAAGTTGTTGATTTATTCAGCGAGCAGCAGCCCAGCTTGCTTTGTCGGGTGACCACTGATCCTGCCGCACTATTGGAGAAGGCTGCATTCTACTGGAAAAGGGTTGCGAAATGAACGGCACGATCATGGATCACCTACAGATTACATAGATTTCTTAGAGGCCCTGAATTAAAACCCTCTCCTCATTTTTTAATTCTGCGTAATCTGCGTAATCTGTGGATGTTATTCTTAGGTTTCACCCGAATCACGATCCAATGTCACTGAAAGCAAAGTTCTCAAACGACTTTAAGCCACAGATACGCGACCGAGGCCACGCTTATTTTCGTTCTAACGCGGTTAAGATTCTTAGCCACTCCGAATCACTCATCGAAGCCCGTGTAACTGGTAGTGCCAACTACCGAGTGAGACTGAAGCTGGGAAGTGCCTCGCTCGACATCGCTTGTACGTGTCCCTATTTCGACAGAGGAGAAGAATGCAAACACGTTTGGGCGACGATGCTAGCTGCGGATAGTGAGCAATATCTATCGCGTGTCGATCTTTTGCCAAAGTTACACCTCCGCTTTGACGAAGAGACAGTTACTAAGTTACACGAGGCAGCAAGGAGCGATCGACGTTACGCTACCAATTCACCCAAACCAAAACCGGAACCTCTCTGGAAACGACAACTCTCGCTAGTCACGAACAATTCCAGGACCAAGCAAATCCAACGATCGATTGGCTGGTCAGACGAGCGCTCAATCTATTACGTCGTCGATCCGAGCGACTCTTCCGGCGACTACCTGGGTCTCGAAATTGGTTTTCGTGAGCGAAAAACAAACGGAGAGTGGAGCAAGATCAAGTCGAATCGTATCCAGAAATCTGCAATTGGGACTCTTAGGGACGCTAAAGATCGCGAGATACTCGCGATTCTATCTGGTGCCAGTGGGGGGATGTTTCCCAATTACGACTACAATTCCCTACCCACTCGTTTCACAATTTCAACTGACCTGCAGCAATTGATTTTGCCCCTGATGTGCTCAACAGGTCGTTGTGTCGTGCGTTCAACTGAAAAGAAGGAAGACTTGCGAGCCGTTAAGTGGGACGACGGTGACCCCTGGCAATTCTGGCTCAACGTAACGCGCGATGATGTCAAAGACGACTACACAATTCGAGCAGTTCTCCGACGCGATGAAGAGCAAGTGGAAGTCGATTCGGCAGTACTAATCACCGAAGGCATACTGATCACAAACGATTTACGAGCTTCAATGTTTGACTCAAAAAGCGCACGGGCCTGGAAGATGTTGATGCGCGACGGCGGAGGCTTGAATGTTCCTGCAGATGAATCACCAGCGCTGATCGCTCAGTTGGCTGAGTCGTCTGGAGATTTCAAACTGAGTCTCCCAGAAGAGCTACAATTTAAGCGAACTCGTGGTACGCCTTTACCTCATCTCATCGTTCGCAAACCCCAATATAGTCATTGGGCGAATTCGCAACTCGAAGCCGAAGTCGTCTTCGACTATGGCAGTTTGAAACTCAATGCCTCCGATCCTCGCGAAGGCGTTTATGAAGCCAACGAACGCTTGTTTCTTGAAAGAGATCGTGACGCAGAGACAGGCGCGCTTACGTTGTTGAGTAAGTTGGGATTCAAGCGTGTCTCAGACTACGAAAACAAACTTGGACTGCTGTTACCTCCTAAGAAACTGCCGGCAGCAGTGCGGGCGCTGATCGACGATGGATGGAAGGTCGAAGCCGAAGGCAAACTCTATCGCAATCCCGGCTCTGCGAGTTTGTCAGTGAGTTCGGGCATTGATTGGTTCGAGCTGCATGGTTCATTAGATTTCGGTGATGGATTACAAGTGAAGCTACCTGCACTACTAAGTGCGCTGCGACGCGGTGAAACAATGATCGCACTTGGCGACGGCAGCCTGGGTCTGCTGCCACAGGAGTGGCTACAAAAGTACGGTCTGCTCACATCCCTGGGGGAAGTCGAAGACGATCACCTGCGTTTCAAGCAAACACAGACTGGCGTTTTGGATGCGCTGCTCGCCGCGCGTCCGGAAATTACGTGCGATGAAACGTTCGCCCACGTGCGAGCAGAGTGGCAAAACTTTCGCGGCATTAGTCCTGTTGCCGAGCCGCCTGGATTTGTCGGGACTCTGCGTGACTATCAACGAGAGGGATTAGGTTGGTTTGAGTTTCTGCAACGCTTCAACTTCGGCGGTTGTCTGGCCGACGACATGGGCCTGGGTAAGACGGTCCAGGTTTTAGCACTCTTGGAGTCCCGCCGTAATGCTGGGACCGCGGGCGTCCCCACCCGCCTGAATGGCTCAACGGGCTCTTCGCTCGTCGTCGTGCCACGCTCCCTGATCTTCAACTGGCAACAAGAGGCAGCTCGCTTTACTCCTAACCTTCGCTTATTGGTTCACTCGGGCGCCGACCGTACTAAGGCAACCTCCCACTTCGAAAACTATGATCTGATCCTTACAACATACGGCACACTGCGACGCGATGTAGTTCACTTCCAGGATTTCGATTTCGACTTTGTGATTTTGGACGAGGCGCAGGCAATCAAGAATGCCAGAACCGAATCAGCAAAAGCTGCGCGACTTCTGAAAGGCAAAAACCGTCTGGCCCTTAGTGGTACTCCTGTTGAAAATCACCTGGGCGAGTTATGGAGTCTGTTTGAGTTCTTGAATCCAGGCATGCTTGGTTCGGCTTCGGTCTTTCAGTTGACAACAACGACGGCGCGCACACTGGACGAAGAAACGAGACAACTGTTGTCGCGTGCGCTTCGACCGTTTCTCCTTCGCCGTACCAAACAACAAGTAGCAAAAGATCTCCCGGAGAAACTCGAGCAAACGATCTATTGTGAGATGGAAGATGCGCAGCGCCGCCACTACAACGAACTACGCGATTACTATCGAGCGTCGCTGTTGAAAGAGATTGAGAGCGTGGGAATCAAACGCGCGAAGATACAGATCCTTGAGGCGTTGCTAAGACTGCGACAGGCTGCCTGTCATCCCGGTCTCATCAAAGCATCGAAAGATGTGGAAGAGCCAAGCGCGAAGTTAGACTTGCTAATGCCGCAGCTCAGCGAGGTCATTGATGAAGGACACAAAGCGCTGGTGTTTTCGCAGTTCACGAGTTTCCTCTCGATCGTTCGTCAACGTCTCGACAGTGAAGGCATCGCCTATGAATATCTCGACGGCAAGACTCGCGATCGACAAGCGCCAGTCGAGCGATTCCAAAACGATCCCGATTGCAAACTTTTTTTGATCAGCCTGAAGGCCGGTGGCCAGGGATTGAATCTCACTGCCGCTGAATATGTGTTTCTTCTGGATCCGTGGTGGAACCCCGCAGTTGAATCACAGGCCATCGATCGCGCTCACCGCATAGGACAAACACGACGCGTGTTTGCGTATCGTTTGATCACGCGCGACACGGTCGAAGAGAAGGTACTGGAGCTCCAGTCGACGAAACGTGAGTTAGCGGATGCGATCGTTAACGCTGACAACAGCGTCCTGCGGAACATAACTAGCGACGACCTGAAGTTACTATTGTCGTAGTTCACCTACATCGGAGCTTCAACCTTCACATCTGTGTTGTACTCATAACCAACGTGCGACTTGCTCTCAACGTTTTGATACTTGAACTCTGAGTCACTCTGAAGAGGCAGTCCATCGCTGGCCCGCACGCACGTTTTGCCAGTGCCCGCATATCCGGCCATTTGAATCGTGTAGTTATAAACAAAGCACGAAACGCCATTGACTGTTTCTGGTCCCACATACGTCACGTCTTTGATCGCATCAGCGAGATTCTTCTCGAGATCTACTCTTTGGTTCTGTTTTTTAGGGTTAGGCTCCTCAGTCCACTTTCCATCCACTTTCGAGTAGTTCTTGTCGCCGATGGTAATAAGCTCCAGATCGCCTCCTTCGCTACTTAACTTCACGCGATATCGATCAGCCGCTGTGAAGTCGACGACGCGAGTGGTTTCACTGCCGGCGGCTTGACCGCCTGCTGATGTAGTCGTGGTTTCAGTGACCCGGTATGGAAACGTGTTGCTTAGCTTATGGAGTGCATCACCGAGGTCCTTACGAGCATCGCTCGATGGTTTAAATGGTGCGCTTGCGCTGGATGATTTGCTGCTCGCCGAGGGAGTAGATCCGGAACCTTTCGTCTTGCACGCACCGCAAACCATCACAACCATTAGCATCGTCGTTATTAACTTGAGACTGAAGATCACTCTCATCGCATCACCTCTTTCCGTATTATTTGGTGGGCTGCTAAAGTCCACTTCAATGACTAAGTCAAAACCCTTCCAGGAAAACGGTCTGTTGATTGTAACCTTAATCGCTCTTGGTCTACTTCTGTTTCACTGTTATTTCAACAATCGTTACGGCTACTTCCGAGACGAGTTTGATTATCTCTCCTGTGGCAATCACCTGGCATGGGGTTATGTAGACCAGCCTCCACTCCTGCCCTTTCTGGTTCGACTCAGTCGAACAATTCTTGGCGACTCACTCAGGAGCATCAGATTTCTTCCTGCCCTGGCAATCTCATGGGTAGTTGTTCTCACCTCCATGATCGCGCGTGAATTCGGCGGCCGTCGATTCGCTCTGATTCTCAGCGCCGTCGCAATCGTAATTGCGCCAATGTATCTTTCTGATGGCAGTCTATTAACAACAAATTGTCTTGAGCCACTGCTGTGGATGGGCTGCGTCTACTTCGCGATACTCGCCGTGACGCGCGATGCGCGTTACTGGCTCGGGTTCGGAGTCGTTGCCGGTCTTGGCCTCGAAGAGAAGTACTCGATTGCCATCTTTGGTTTTGGCGTCGTGGTTGGGCTCCTACTTACGAAGGAACGCAGAGCTCTCTTGAACAAGTGGTTCTGGCTTGCTGGCATTGCCGCGTTCTTGATCTTTCTCCCCAACCTGATATGGAACACCCGGAATCACTTCCCCTTTCTCGAACTGATGCACAACATCAGGGCTGACGGTAGAGACGTTCAACTCACGCCGTTCGAGTTCTTTGCGCAACAAGTTCTGCTGATCCATCCGTTGAATGCTTTGATTTGGATCGCCGGTCTACTTGCCTTGTTCATCTTTGACCGACTCAAGCAGTTTCGTTTTCTTGGTTGGTGCTATTTGGTTTCATTCATCGCGTTCGTAGTGTTGAAAGGAAAGAACTATTATCTCTCGCCCATCTATCCCATGCTGCTTGCTGCAGGCGCTGTCGCGATTGAAGCGGGAATCGAACGGACGCGGCAAATGTGGTTGGAGCCGGCGCTTATTGTGTTGTTGCTGGCGGGCGGAGCATGGTTCGCACCATTAGTAGTTCCGGTTCTCACCGTGGACCATTTCATTTCTTATATGGACACTCTGCCGTTCAAACCGCCACGCACCGAACATGGGCAGGAACGCTCGGTACTACCTCAACACTACGCGGATCAGTTTGGCTGGGAAGAGTTGACGGCGAAGACAGCCGAAGCCTGGACTCGATTGACACCCGAAGAAAGGAACGACTGCCCCGTCTTCGGTCAAAACTATGGACAGGCGGGGGCAATCGATTTCTTTGGCCCGCGTTATGGTCTGCCGCCGGCACTCAGCGGACATCAGACATATTTTCTGTGGGGACCACACGGTTACTCAGGCAACTGCATGATTGTGCTCGACGACGACAAAGAAGAACTAGACAAACTTTTCGAACACGTCGAACTCGTTGGAACTTCCGACAACCCCCACGCCCTCGAGCGGCACATCCCGGTCTTCATCTGCAAAGGCGCGAAGTTTGGCTCGCTAACACAACTCTGGCCCAAACTTAAACACTGGCGCTAGCCTTTAGCGGGAAGGATTCTCTGTGTCTCCTCTGCGTCCTCGGCGTCTCTGCGGTAAGGAGCTTGGCATTAGTGAGGTTTCAACCGCCGAGACGCAAAGTGCGCAGAGGAGACGCAGAGAAAGCTGTCCTCCTTCCTAACCTGGAAATCAACTCATCCCTTAATTCAACACCACCGCAACAACCCTCCCACCATACTCAGTAACGTACAGCGTTTGTGTTTTGCGATTGAGCGTCATTGATGTTGGTCGCACTAAACAATTCGTCACGACCGAAGGTGCATCGCCCGGGTTCTCGAACCGCAATACCAATCCTGGACTACCGAAGAATGGACCGACCGACGCATGTTGTAGCAACAGGTAATCCAGGTCATCGTTCTCCGTCAGTGGAATAACGTCGATCGCGTTTTTGCGACCGCCAATCAGTACGGATTGATTTGCTGTTGCCGGATCAATTTCCTGCACGGTCGAAGTGCCCGGCGGGAACGGAACACCCCGAAACAGTGTCACTAAGAGCTTGCCATTAACTGCAGCAATACCCGTTGGAACAGGATCCAGAAGGGGACCACCAGCAGGGACGATTCCGAACAGTGGATTAGCTATCTGCGGAAAAGTTACTAAGGTCGAGAACGATCCCGTCAGTAGATCAACTTGCCAGACGCGATTCCGTCCACCATCGGTGACGTAAAGAAGATCATCGACCGGGACTAACCCGAAGGGATTCGAGAGCTGAATGTTTCCTGCAAACTGCGGCAAAGGATTCGCCACGTAGTTCGGAAAATCGACAATCAAACTTATTTTCAGCTTACCGCCCTCGGCGTCAGACAAAACCACTGTTTCCCCGTCTGCCAACGCTTGCTCGTCGGCCGTTGTCAGTGTGAAACCTGTTGTAGTGTCTTCAGTGTTAGCGTTGAATTGAATTCCCAGTACCGAACTGAATATCGGAGACGAAATCGGGTCCGGGTTAACCTTCGTCGTACCTGGAGCTGGTCCTGCTCGACCCGTATCACCGGTTCCCATTGCTACGTAGAGAGTTCGTCCGCGCATGAAAATACCCGCGGGTCCTGAAGGTTCGTTCACATCATTTATCGCCGAAGGCAAGCCATCGATGAGCGTGCGACGATTGCCGAGCGGATCGACGATTGAGATTCTCCCCGAGTGAAGTGCAGCGTTACCGGTTTCTGAAACCAGTAGGTTGCCCTGGTTCGTCAGTGATGAACTGAGTGGTTCTCGCAACCCTGAGGTAACTTCAGAGCACTGGGCAGAGACTGAAATGGCGAGCAAGAGTAGCGAAAGGCAGAGTGTAATCGAGCGACCACACAATTTGAGTGTCTTTTGGTTCATGAGAGTTTCCTTTCTGAATCTGTTCAGGCTGAATGTTTTTCAGCGGTTAAAGAGTCTGGTAATGAGTGCGAACCAGGACTCTGGTGTTTTCCGAGGCGTCTGGGCTGGCCCTGGTTTCGATATGGGTGACAACTTCGTTTCAGTGCTAACCGCGTCGCTTTCCACACTCTCGACTCGGATCGCCTGAGAATGCTCAATTACGGTCACGCGGCGATACCTGATGATTAGAATTTCACTTTGTCGCATGGTTTTTGATTTTCTTCTCTGTGCTTCTCTGTGTCTGCGTGACTAACTGCAAAAGACGCAGAGGTCGCAAAGACAACGCAGAGATCTGAGACTGACCCACTACCCTGTCCGGCTTTCTCTGGTTCAATCGTCGTGGTCGGGTCTATAATCCGTCAGCACCTCTGTTGCTTGGCCCAGTGCCGCACAAACTACCGAATACCTCGTCGACTTGTAACGAACGTTGTCGGAAAAGAAGACGAAAAGTCTGCGAATTTCTCTTGAAGACGGGGGTTTTAGCTGTCTTTTCAATTAAATGGTTGTAGCGAACGACAAATTGACTTTGTTCAACGGCTTCGCACTCGATCGCGCGCGCGGCTGTCTAACTCACTCCGGCGAGCCTGTTCACCTGCGTCCACAAACCTACCGGGTTCTGCAATACCTCGCCGATAACGACGGTCGGCTCATTAGCAAAGACGCACTGATCGATGCGGTCTGGGAGGGGCGCGCGGTAACTGATGGCGCGGTGGGAAAGTGCATTGAAGAGCTGCGTTCGGTTTTCGGCGAAGAGGGCCGGCAATACCTGCGAAACGTACGCGGGCGTGGCTACATCTTTGATCGCGAGCCGCAGTCAGAGTTTCACACAGTACGTGAAACTCATTCCGAAGAGATCGACATGGTCAGAGTGATCGTGGAAGAGAACGGTAAATCTAAGACTGCAGTTCAGCACAACAATAGGCCGCGCTCAAGATGGACAACTACGACGTCCCTCGTTGCGGTCGCTTGTTTACTCTCGTGCGTGCTCGTCGGCGTGTACTGGTTTTCTACTTTTCGTCAACCCGCAACCAGCATCACTTCCATAGCGGTCTTGCCTTTGAAAAACGAGACTGGCAGCGCTGAACTCGATTACTTATCGGACGGGATGACGGAGTCGCTTATCGGCCGTCTCTCACGATTACAGGGCATGACAGTGAAGTCCCGCAATGCTGTTTTTCAGTACAAGGGCAAAGACAAGGATGCACACGCAATCGCATCGGACTTGTCGGTGCAGGCGTTGCTCACCGGACGCTTCTTACAGCGTGGTGATGGGGTGACGCTTTACGTTTCGTTGATCGATGGCCGAACAGGAAATCAGATTTGGGGCGAACAGTACAATCGAAAGTTGGATCAACTCGCTTCGCTCGAACGGGAAACAGCTACGGATATCGCTTCACAACTCAACGTCAAACTACGGCCGGCTGATCAGGCACAACTCGCACGTGGCTCAGCGGTAAACAGCGAGGCCTACCTTACATATTTGAAAGGTCGTCACTACTGGAACAATCCTGGCCGCAGCGATGCGAGGAAGAGTCTTGAATTTTTTCAGAAGGCTATCGATCTTGATCCAACCTTCTCGCTTGGTTATGCAGGGCTTGGGCATTACTACGGTTATGCGGCCGCGAATGGCTGGCTGCCGCCTGATGAAAACTGGCGACGATCAGAGTCGGCCGTTAAGAAAGCTTTAGAACTCGATGATGGCGTGGCAGAGACGCACAACGCGCTTGCTGGGGTTCAGTTGTATTACTACCGTGACTGGAAGGGTGCCGAAAGCTCCCTTAGGAAAGGCGTTGAACTCAACCCTGCATCAGCGGAAGTGCGACGACATTACGCCAAGTGCCTCGTCCTCTTTGGTCGCAACGATGAGGCAGTGACTCAGATAGAGCGCACGCTGGAACTCGATCCGCTATCAGTTCCGTACTACCTGGATGCAGGCCGAATCTTTTTCTGGCTAGGTCGATACCCGCAAGCGCTGACTCACCTCAACAACGCACTTGATCTGGATCCAAATTCTCCGGCTGTGCATGACCTGCTGGGATTTGTTTACGAGAAAATGGGGAACGAAAAGGCAGCGATTGCCGAATGGGGTAAGTTGCTGGCGCTGATTGGTGATGAGGATGCTGTCGCTAAACTAAAAAGTACGTTTGAACGTTCCGGATTCGCGGCAACCGTTCGCCTGCGTGGTGAAATGAAGGTTCGAGAACTCGAAGATCGAGTTAAGCGTGGCGAGTATGTTGCCGCCGGCGAATATGTGACTGCCTACACGTGGTTGGGTGATAAAGAGAAGGCGTTCGCCTGGTTAGACAAGGCGACGCAGGAACGAAATCGGTTTGCGTTTGAATTCAAAATCAATCCGCTCTACGACAGCCTCCGCAACGACCCACGATTTCAGCAAATGGCTGACCGAGTAACGGCCGCGCAGTAGCTGCTGGGACCGCAGGCGCGAGCTCATCTGAAGAATAGCCTCTCGCAACTCAAGTCAGGAAGAGTAGCCAGTCCCCACAGGCCCACACCTCAACAGCACTTCATCTTCAATCTTAGATTTCATGAGCAAGAGCTATTACAGGCGCTCCCTCCGTAACTAAATCTGCGTAATCTGCGGATACCGACCTTCCCAGCAACATCAGTAAAGTGAATTTCCGAAACGATCGCCGGGTTGTGCGGTGCCGTTGATATTCGGACTATCCTGTGTCCAGAACTGATTGCCAGTCGATGTTAGACCTGCCCTTTCAACGGCTTGATCAGTTGTCCCAACCAGATATGTATAATGCTCACTATGGACAAAGAAGCTAGAAAGCGAATCAAGGAAGCTATCGAGAAGAAAAACCAAGCGCGTCAGAAGGGACTTAAGGAACGGAGTTCTCCTTCTACTCAGACCAAACAGCGACCGGGGCATACAGTGAGACCCGAGAAGAAGCGCGGTTAGATTGACAATAAACCAGTAGCCTTCTTTTTGCAGCGACAAAAAGAACTTTCATTTCCTAAAGCCGATCTTCTGGTGGTGGAAAATTCCAATCACGGCGAAAGTTGTAGGATAGTTCAAGTCCCGTCTAAACAAGTGAACCAAACTACATCTGCAGTTCACCGTCCCAGCAACACACTTACAGTACCGCTCTCACTATTGCTCGTGACCAAATCCATCTTTCCATCTCTGTTAAGGTCAGCCTTATCGAGTCGCCAAGTGCCTTGCCCCGCGGGTATTGTTGGGCCCATGGCGAACCCGCCTCGTCCATCACCGAGCATCACGCGCACGCTCTCGCCCCCCGCGGCAATCACATCCATTTTGCCGTCACCATTCACATCAGTAACGACTGCATGGTAGGCGTGATGCTCAAAATCGAACGGTGATCCGGGGGCTTCAACGAATCCGCCCCGGCCGTCGCCAATCATTACGGTAAGCTGATTAAGTTCATGATGGGTCGTCACGATATCAGGCTTACGATCGCCGTTGACGTCGCTGATAACTGCGAACCACGGCTCGCCCGTGCGCAGCGGAAGCTGGCTTGAGCGAAAACCTCCACGTCCGTCAGACAACAGCAGTGTCAACGCGCGACTAAGCGGAAGTTGTTGTGCTCTTGATGGACCAGTTGCAGTGGCCGTCGCGACGATGTCAAGATGGCCGT
>DATEXA010000465.1:0-6070 GCA_035257465.1 Pyrinomonadaceae bacterium
TTCAGCCCGCCAATCTCAACCTTTCATTCGTCAGTTGTTTGTAAGTCGGGGCCAGGAGATCGCAGACGATGACGAATTCGAACGCAAACTTTACGTAATTCGTCGTCGTGTAGTCCGCGCCATAAAGAGTTCCGCTCTTCGCCAGCGCTCGATGTTCTACGTTTGTAGTCTTTCGACGAGAACGATTGTCTACAAGGGAATGCTGACAGCCAGTCAGTTACCCGCATTTTACCCGGACCTCCAGAATCCCAAACTCACTTCTGCGCTCGCGCTGGTTCACTCGCGCTTCAGTACAAACACATTTCCAAGTTGGGCCCGTGCTCATCCATACCGATACATCGCTCATAACGGTGAAATAAACACGCTTCGAGGCAACATCAACTGGATGCGGGCACGTGAGAGAAAGTTTGAATCTCATTTGTTTGGTTCGGATCTGCAGAAGGTCTTGCCTGTTATCGATACCGAAGGCAGTGACTCAGCAATGTTCGATAACGCTCTCGAGATGTTTGTTCTTGCAGGACGTCCACTTGCGCACGCCATGATGATGATGGTTCCTGAGCCATGGACAGGCGACCCGTTCATGAGTGATGAAAAGCGTGCCTTCTATGAGTACCACGCCTGTTTGACTGAACCGTGGGACGGTCCGGCTGCAATCTCGTTTACTGACGGCGTACGCGTGGGGGCGGTGTTGGATCGCAATGGCTTACGCCCGTCACGTTTTTACGTTACCAAAGACGACCTGGTTGTCATGGCGTCGGAAGTTGGTGTGCTCGATATTCCTCCGGACCAGATTGTTGCCAAAGGTAGACTCGCACCCGGCCGAATGTTTTTGGTTGATACCGAACAGCAGCGCATCATCACTGATGAAGAATTGAAGGATGAGCTCGCAAAGGCACAACCTTATCGCCAATGGCTGAACGAGAATACTGTTCACTTGGATGCGTTGCCCGAACCTCCGTACGTGCACACGTCAAATCCCTCGACAGTTCTGCTCAGGCAGCGAGCGTTTGGTTATACGAACGAAGATCTTCGACTACTACTACAACCAATGGCGGCGGAAGGTCACGAAGCAGTCGGGTCGATGGGGACAGATACGCCCTTAGCCGTTCTGTCATCGCGTCCTCAGCTTTTGTATAACTACTTCAAGCAGCTATTCGCTCAGGTCACTAATCCGCCCGTCGACGGCATACGTGAAGAGTTAATCATGTCTGCTAAGACGACGATTGGACCGGAGGCAAATATCCTGGAGCCGTCGCCGGCCTGCGCGCGCCAGATAGAGTTGGATTCGCCGATTATCACTAACTCTCAACTCGAACAACTCAGGTATTTGGGAGAGTCTGATGGACCGTGGCGCAAGAATGGATTCAAGTCGCTAACACTTTCGATGGTCTATTGCGTTGCTGATGGTTCACGCGGCCTTGAGTCGGCACTTTCTGATTTGTGTCATCAGGCAAGTGCTGCGATCTCATCAGGCTACGAGGTAGTAATTCTGTCGGATCGTGATCTTGGTCCTGAGATGGCACCAATCCCGGCGTTGCTTGCTGTTGCGGCCGTGCACCACCACTTGATCGTCGAGGGGACACGCACACAGGTTGGTCTCATTGTTGAGAGTGGTGAGCCCAGGGAAGTTCATCACTTTGCTCTCTTGCTCGGGTATGGAGCAGCCGCTGTAAATCCATACCTGGCTTTCGAAACAATTCAACATATGGTTGACGTGCGCTTAGTCACAGGCGTTGACCTGCACTGCGCACTCAAGAACTACGTCGAAGCCATCAACAAAGGCATCATCAAGGTGATTTCTAAGATGGGAATTTCGACGACACAAGGTTACTGTGGCGCACAAATCTTCGAAGCGATCGGACTCCACGGTGACGTCATAGACAAGTACTTTACCTGGACTCCTTCTCGAATCGGTGGCGTTGGACTCGACGTAATAGCTGAGGAAACACGTTTGCGCCACGCTGCAGCGTACGTTCATGTGGGCGAGCGCACACTCGATTCGGGCGGCGAATATCAGTTCCGCGTAGATGGCGCACACCATCTCTTCAACCCACTGTCGATCCACAAGCTTCAGCAAGCTTGTCGCACCGGCAATTACGAAATCTTCAAAGAGTACAGCGCCCTCGTAAACGAACAGTCCGCGAACGTCGCCACCCTGCGCGGAGTAATGTCTCTAGCCTCGGATTTGTCACCTGTGTCGATCGATGAAGTTGAACCTATTGAAACGATCATGAAGCGATTCAAGACCGGCGCCATGTCGTACGGATCTATTAGTGCCGAGGCTCATGAGGCGTTGGCGATCGCGATGAATCGCATCGGAGCAAAGAGCAATACAGGTGAGGGAGGGGAAGATCCTGATCGTTATCTTCTCGATGAAAACGGCGATTCGCGCAATAGTGCAATCAAGCAAGTAGCTTCAGGAAGATTTGGCGTGACAAGCCACTACCTCGTGAATGCAACGGAGCTTCAAATCAAGATTGCGCAAGGGGCCAAACCGGGTGAGGGAGGTCAACTGCCCGGACACAAGGTCTATCCGTGGATCGCAAAGGTGAGACATTCAACGCCTGGCGTTGGCTTAATCTCACCGCCACCACATCACGACATTTATTCGATCGAAGATCTGGCACAGCTGATTTACGACCTCAAGAACGCTAACAATCAAGCGAGAATCAGTGTGAAGTTGGTTTCAGAGGCCGGAGTCGGAACGATCGCGGCAGGAGTAGTGAAGGCTGGTGCCGATGTGGTGTTGATAAGTGGATACGACGGAGGTACCGGAGCGTCTCCACTGACAAGTATTAAACATGCCGGTGCACCTTGGGAACTTGGTCTCGCTGAAACACACCAGACGTTGTTACTGAATGACCTTCGCAGCCGGGTTGTTCTGGAGACTGACGGTCAATTGAAGACAGGCAGAGATGTCGTTATCGCTGCCTTGCTGGGCGCTGAAGAGTTCGGATTTGCCACGGCTCCACTCGTCTCACTCGGTTGCATAGTGATGCGCGCTTGTCATTTGAATACTTGCCCGGTTGGCATTGCCACTCAAGATCCGTCACTCCGCAAAAACTTCAAGGGAGATCCAAATCACGTCGTCAATTTTATGAAGTTTATTGCTCAATCGGTACGGGAGTTGATGGCAGAACTCGGTTTTCGAACTGTTGACGAAATGATTGGCCGGGTTGAATGTCTTCATGCAGGTGACTCTAGTCATTGGAAAACGCGTGGCCTTGACTTGTCGCAGATTCTGTTTCGACCAGATGCCCTTCAGACTGAGAGTGCCCAATGCAGCCCACACCGTCAGTCTCTCGACGAAACAACTCTGCTGCCTCTTTGTGAGCCTGCGCTTGCGCGAGGGGAAACTGTTTTAGCAACACTCAAGATCAGAAATACGGATCGAACTGTCGGAACACGACTCGGCAGTGAGGTCACGCGTCTATACGGACCAGAAGGACTTCCACCAGATACGATCAATTTGACGTTCAGTGGTTCCGCGGGCCAAAGCTTCGGCGCATTTGTTCCGAAGGGAATCACGTTGACTCTCGAGGGAGATGCTAACGACTATCTCGGCAAGGGCTTGTCGGGGGGCAAGATTATTGTTTTGCCACCACGTGAGGCGTCCTTCAAAGCCGCGGAAAACGTGATTGCTGGCAACGTGGCGCTGTATGGAGCGACGAGTGGTGAGGCTTATATCAACGGCATCGTTGGAGAAAGGTTCTGTGTACGCAACAGTGGCGCGAATGTGGTTGTTGAAGGTTTAGGAGATCATGGCTGTGAGTACATGACGGGTGGACGCGTAGTGGTACTGGGAAGTATCGGCAAAAACTTTGCGGCCGGGATGTCTGGAGGCATTGCTTATCTGGTTGACGAAAAAAACGTAGCAGCAAGTAAGTGTAATACGGAGATGGTCAGCTTGATCTCGATTGAGGACCCAGCAGAGATTGAATTCCTAAAGGATTTGATCTTTCGCCACGCCGAATATACGGGTAGCAAACGCGCCGCAGCGATCCTGCTTTCCTGGGATGAATTTGTTTCAGCCATCGTGCGCGTAATGCCGAACGACTATCGGCGAGCCCTTGAAGGACGCAATCCAAGCAACAACGAGCCGCACCTGGAGATGACTGCATTTGAATTTAACGCGCATGAGATTGTACGAGCAGCAGGGAACTGATGGGTAAAACAACTGGTTTCATTGAATATCAGAGAGTGCTACCTGTTTTGCGTCGCGCTGAAGAACGAGTGCGTGACTGGAGCGAATTTCATGGTCACATGGCAGACACAATCCTGCAGGAGCAAGCCGGACGCTGTATGGATTGCGGTGTCCCGTTCTGTCATACAGGCACAATGCTCGGGGGCGCTGCCTCAGGCTGTCCCTTACACAATCTCATACCTGACTGGAACCATCTCGTATTCACCGGCAATTGGCGCGGCGCATTAGATCTTCTACACAAGACAAATAACTTTCCGGAGTTTACTGGACGAGTGTGTCCGGCGCCGTGTGAAGGTTCATGTGTCCTGGGAATCGAAGATGAGCCAGTCACAATCAAAAGCATTGAGTCCGCGATTGTCGATCGCGGCTTTGCCGAAGGTTGGATCGTTCCCGAGCCGCCATTAGCCCGGAGCGGAAAGAGAGTTGCGATAGTCGGATCAGGGCCAGCTGGACTTGCCTGTGCAGCGCAGCTAAACAGGTTCGGTCATTGGGTAACAGTATTTGAGAAGTCGGATCGCGTCGGCGGGCTGCTCATGTACGGCATTCCGAACATGAAGCTTGACAAAAGTCTCGTGCAACGACGAGTTGATTTGTTAACCGCGGAAGGAATTAGGTTCGTCACTAACACAGCGGTGGGTCATGATTTTCCAACCAAGGCACTCAGAGAGGAGTTTGATGCCGTGGTTCTGTGTGGTGGCGCTTCTAAGCCTCGAGATTTACCAATCGAAGGAAGGAACTTGAACGGCATCCATTTCGCGATGGATTTTCTTCACTCGAATACCAAAAGCCTTCTCGATAGCCAGCACAGCGATCGAAAGTTCATTTCCGCGGCCGACAAGGATGTGATCATCATCGGCGGCGGAGACACAGGGACTGATTGCGTTGGTACAGCACTCCGTCAAGGCTGCAAGAGCCTTGTTCAATTTGAAATCTTACCGGAGCCAGGCGAGTCACGCGCGCCAGAGAATCCGTGGCCACAGTGGCCAAGAATTCATAGAGTCGATTACGGTCAGGAAGAAGCCATCGCGGTCTCTGGTTCCGATCCTCGTCGTTACGCGATTAAGAGCCAGGCTTTTAATGGTGACTCGGAAGGTAATGTAGAGGGAATTCGGACAGTACAAATTGAGTGGCAAAACTCGACCAACGGAGCACCAGTGATCTCCGAGAGATCGGAAACGACCAAGATGTGGCCCGCACAGCTAATCCTGATTGCAATGGGTTTTCTAGGCCCTCCACGCGAAGGACTTGTGTCCGACCTCAAGTTGGAAACCACCGACAGAGGTTCGCTGCAGGTCGATGGAAACAAGATGACGAATGTAGAAGGTGTCTTTGCCGCCGGCGACATCGAGCGCGGTCAGTCTTTGGTGGTTTGGGCTATCGCAGATGGTCGAAAGGCCGCACAGGGAGTTAATCAATTCCTTAGAGACCCGAACAACCTAATCGAACCCGCCTTAAGCAACTGCTAGCCGTAATCCTAAACAACAGGGCAGCATTCGACATGAGGCATAACTAATAAACTCGTCTATACTGGCCGCGTCTGATAATAGAGATTATGTTAACGATACAAAGAATGGGGTGAATGTTCGTGGTGCTCAGTGGGCGTCCAAGGGCAGTTGGTGCCGTACTCTAAGCCGCAAAAGCGGATTTGATTCCCTTGACACCTGTCAACCGCGACTGCTACCCTTCGCGGTCTTTTTCCGCAGTAAATTTAAGTCTGTATACACACATAAAGGAGTTTGCTTGACTACCGAATCCGGCTACCTATTCACCTCCGAATCTGTTACTGAAGGTCACCCAGACAAGATATCCGACCAAATATCCGACGCGATACTGGACGCCGCGTTAACTAAGGACCCTAAGGCTCGT